>CANCJE010000001.1 GCA_947378235.1 Caulobacteraceae bacterium
GGCGGCCCTATCCAAATCCGACGACGCTCAAGCTAGGGCCTTAGGCTTGATGATGGTGCAGGAGCCTAAGCCACAATCCTAAGGGCCGGTTCGCGGCGATAGACGTCCGACGAGCCCCAAACGGGGGATAGGCCAACGGCCTGATCCAATACCGCCTCATCGCGACCAACAATCAAATATCCATTGTCGTTCAGGGCACCAGCCAATCGGGACAGGACCTGCTTGCGCGTAAGGTCGTCAAAGCCGCCCAAGACGTAGCGGCAGAAAATAACGTCGAACCGGCCCACTGTGCTGATCTCGGAAATGAGATTGACCCGGCTCCATTGGACCTTCTGTCGAATAGCGGGGGACAGATGCCAAGCCTCATCTTGTCGCTCAAAATGACGGACCAGATAGCGGATCGGCAGGCCCTTCTGCACCTCCATCTGGCTAAAGATTCCGGCTTCGGCACGCTCCAGACAACGTTCCGAAAGGTCTGAACCGACGATCTCAACGGCGCGGCCAGCGCGGGCTTCATCGAGGGTCAAGGCCAAAGAATAGGCCTCTTCGCCCGTTGCGCAACCCGCGCTCCAAATCCGAAGGGGCTGTGTGCCCGTACGCTGAACCAAGTCCGGCAGGATCACATCTCGAAATTGGCTAAAGGGGGTGCGGTCGCGGAAAAAGGCCGTGTCCTTTGGAAGCATGGCATCCGCCAGCGCCCAGACCAGACGTTCCTCGCGTTTGGTTTTGATCGCGGCCACAAGATCCGAAAGGCTCGTGAAACCCTCGCGCCGAACCAGTGGGCCTAAGCGGTTTTCGACCATCGGGGCCTTAGTCTGATCAACGACATATCCGGCCCTCGCCCGAACGATCCGACAGATAAGGGAAAGGTCATCAGGCGTCACAGCAGACCTACCTCGGCAAACTTGGCGCAGATAACGTCCCCATCGAAGGGCTTCATAATATATTCGTCGGCACCGGCCCGAAGGGCCTCGTTAATGTGGGATAGGTCATTTTCCACAGTGCAGAACAGGACCTTTGGCCCCTTACCCAGAGGCTCGTCACGCAACTGCCGCAAAAAATCTATGCCCGACATCATCGGCATGTTCCAGTCGAGCAAGATCGCGTCAGGCATTGAAGCACGGCACCAAGCGATCGCCTCCTGTCCATCACTGGCCTCAGTGACGTGAAAGCCCAGATTTTCCAGGATCATGCGAGCCACCTTGCGAATGGCGACGCTGTCATCCACCACAAGACAGGTCTTCATGAGACACCTCCAATAGGCAACTTGATCCTTGCCGATCCAAGACCCGATCGTCTCAAGACCCCATCCATCGGCCTAAACCTTAGGCTCCGACCCGCGCACGAACCACGACCCGGTCTTCGCCAACCGTCACTTCCATGGTCCCGCCCGCTTCGCTCAAAAGGCTATGCAGATAATAGGCTTGGATCCAGTGACCGCCGACACCCTCCCCTTTGGGCTCGCCCGTGAGACCCGCCTTGACCTCGGGTCGCAGCCGGACCCTTGGGCCAACCGCCTCGACAGCCATCAGAACGTCGCCGCCCACGATCTCAGCCGTCAAACGGGCAACACCGCCGGTTGGCAAGGCACCCGCCCCGATCAGGGCAAGATTTAGGATTGTGCGCGCCGCTGGCTTATTCAATTGGGCTGGCGTCACCGCCCAGTCCAATTGTGGGCGAACATGGCCGAAAATACCATTGGTCAGGCTTTGTAAACTGCGGCTGTCAAACATCTCCGCTGTGGCCGAAGCCCCAAAGGCTACTCGGGTGAAGGCGAGCAGTTCCACCAGCTTCTTAGCGCTGGCGGCAATTAGGTTCATGGCATCATCGCGCATATCTTGTGCGGTTGGATCTTCGAGCAGATCAAGGCCGGAGACGATAGCGCTCGCGGGACTGATAAAGTCATGACACATGCGTGCGGCGAGATGGGCCGCAAGTTCGGCCGCGCCGATCACAGGGGCCGAACTGAGCGACCGGTCTAGCGATCCAAAGGCGCTCACAGTTTGGCTATTGAAAGAAACACCGGGGTCAATCATGAGGCCGTAGCCATCCTTCACGCGCTTGAAGGCTTATGATTGACCTGATTTGCGACTTTGGGAAACCACCCCAACAAAAGTGATGGCTTCCCTATGTCGCGCCCCTTAGGCGATCGGCCTTGGCCTATCCTCGAAAGGCTTGGGGCGTCGGCGTCAGCTCGGCGGCGTTCGAGACAAGATCGGCAAGGCTGAGGGCCGTCTCATCATCCCAAGCCAAGGCCTGGATCGATAGGGGCAGGCCCGTCTTGGTGACCCCGATGGGGGCTGCGCAAGACGGCATGCCCAAAAAATCACCCAAGGCGGTAAAATCCGCCACATGGGCAAGGCCGCCAGAATCGAAGCTGAAGGCCGGTCCGGGCGTGGTTGGCAATAGGAGCGCCGCATAGGGGGTCAATAGATCCTTGAGCAGATCCACAGAGACACCAACGGCGCGGTAGGCCTTGGCCAGATTGGCGGCGGGTTGCGCCGCACCCCAACCAAAGGTCTGACGGCCCACAGCACTGAAACCTTCAGGTCCAGAGGCCAGATCGTCTTCTAAGGACACGGCCCCTTCAGCGGTCATGATCAGATAGCCATGTTGCATCATGGCGTTGAAATCATAGCCCTCAAGGCTGATGGTTTCGATGTCCAAGCCCAAGTCGCGCGCCGCAGCGATGGCCGCGTCATAGGCCGTGACCAGTTCTGGATCGATGATGTCACCAAAGGGCGCAAGATCAAGTGCCGCGAACGGGGCGGGCCGAAGGGCGTCCAGATCGGCAATCTGCGAGAAGGACTCGGCCAAGTCGCCGTCGACCGCAGCGGCATGGGCCAACAGATAGGCACAGTCTTGAGCCGAGCGCGCCAAAACGCCGACATGGTCCAGTGTCCAAGACAGAGCCACCACCCCGTCCATTGAAATCAAGCCTTGGGTCGGCTTATGCCCAACCACACCGCAAAAGCTAGCGGGAATACGCACGCTGCCAAGGGTATCGGTGCCGAGCGCACCGGCGCAAAGACCTGCCGCGACAGCGGATCCCGAACCGCCGGACGAACCGCCCGCCGTAAGACCCTGAGCATAGGGATTGTGAGCCTTGCCGAAGGCTTCATTGTCCGTGGTCGCGCCGACGGCACCTTCATGCATGTTCAGCATGCCCAAAATGACCGCACCCGCTTCACGCAAGGCGGCAATGCAGGCGGCATCTTCGGTAGCGATGCGGCCACGATGGGCACCGATACCCGCATGAAGGGGCATGCCCTTGACAGCAATATTGCCCTTGATCGCGATGGGCACGCCATCAATGCCCGAAAGGGGCTCGCCCGCTGCCCATCGCTCAGCGCTGGCCCGCGCGGCGCTGAGTGCGCCGTCCTCGTCAACCGACGTATAGGCATTTAGCGGCCCGCCGAGCCGTTCAATACGCGCCAAATAGGCTTGGGTGGCTTCAACAGGGGTCACGGCCCGTTGATCATAAAGGGCGATAAGGCCGGCAATGCCAGCTTCGATGATGGGGTTTGCAAAGGTCATGGGGGCACCATAAACGCCGAATGCGCCTCAGACAGCCCCCAAATTCAGTCCAGAGGCGACAAAGCGCCACGGACCTCGATCGCCGCTGGCTTGGCGCTTGACGCTCATCCGGCTATGAACAGGTCCGAACAAACGGTTTGAGCCTAGGCAACAGACCTTAAGCCAAGCCCCTAATCCACGGGAGACGCCATGATCCGCCTCGATGCTGACCAGGCCATTGCCCTGCTTGCAGAGCGCCTTTCGGGGTCGAGTGGGCGGGTATTTGTCGCCACCGCAGGGGCGGAGCCGCTTATTTTTGCGCAGGCCTATGGCCGTAATCCTGACGCCGCTAAAGATCTGACCTTTGTCAGCGCTGCCATTCCAGGCGTCAATCAAACGGACTGGTCCAGACTTCATGCTACCAGTCGGGCTGAAGGCATTTTCGTTAGCCCCGATTGGCGCGAAAGCTTCGACGAGGGCCGGTTCGCTCTGATCCCCCAGGCCTATAGTGAAGCCTGGCGCTGGCTTTGCCGTACGCCTCTGGATGCGGCACTGGTTCAGGTCAGCGCGCCGGACGCTGATGGGATGTGCAGTTTCGGCACCTCCTGTGACTTCCAGCCTGCGGTCCTTGGGCGCAATGTCTTCAAAATTGCCCACATCAATCCCGACATGCCCGCCCCTGCCCGCTCGCCAAAAGTGGCCGTGGCCAGCTTTGACGTGGTGGTCGAGGCCAGTGTGCCGATGATGACCTATGATCCAGGCAGGTTAGACCCCACCTTCGCGACGATCGCGCGGAATGTGGCTGACTATATTGTCGATGGCGCCGCCATTCAGGTCGGTCTTGGCAAGATGGGCTTTGCCGTCATGAACCAGATCAAGGATCGCAAGCGGCTCAGCGTCAAATCCGGCATGGTGATTGATCCCCTGTTGGATCTTATGGATTGCGGGGCCATTGCTGTTGACCGAGACGCCATCGTCACAGGAGCGGCCCTTGGCAGCCAAGCGCTGATGACGCGCCTGTCCCAAGACCCGCGTGTGCGCTTTACCCCAGTCATCGAAACCCACAGCAGCGACGTCCTGTCGGCGATACCCCGGTTTACCGCGATCAATTCTGCGCTCGAGATCGACCTGATGGGTCAAGCCAATGCCGAGTTTTTGGGGGGCCGCCAAGTCTCTGGCATCGGCGGTCTCAACGACTTTTTGCGAGCGGCCGCGCGCTCCGAAGGGGGCAAACCCATCATCGCCCTCAACGCGACGGCCAAGGGTGGAGCCCTGTCGCGCATTGTGCCCAAACTGACGGGCGGTGCGGTCAGTGTCGGGCGCGGCGATGTGGCCATTGTCGTGACCGAGTTCGGATCGGCTGACCTTCGGGGCCTGAGTCTGGATGATCGTGCCAAGGCGCTCATCGGCCTCGCCGCCCCGGCCCACCGCGAAGGCCTCGAACGGGACTGGCGCGAAATGCGCGCTGGTCTATAGAAAGAGCGTCTGTAACCCATGTCTGGCTCATGACCCTTCCACGATATCGACAGCTTGCCGCCGCCCTGCGCGCGGACATTACCGAAGGCCGGTACAGCGTGGGCGACCACCTGCCGCCGGAAATGGAGCTGTGCCAGATCTATTCGGCCTCGCGCCATACGGTCAGAGATGCGCTGCGCTTGCTGCGAGAAGCCGGTCTGGTCGAGCGCCGCCGCGGGGCTGGAACCACGGTCATTGCCGCCAACTCGACGCCGACCTTCGTACAGGCGCTTGGCGGCGCTGAATCCCTGACCCAATATGCCCGTGAAGCCAAGCTCCATGTCCGTTCAGCCAATCCACGCGCGCTCACCTTGGCCGAAGCCGAGCGCCTTAAGGCGCGGCCCGGTGAAAACTGGTTGGTCATAGAGGGGCTTCGCTTGGCCAGCGCGGGCTCGGGCGCTGAGCCCGTGGCGGTATCGACCCTCTTTGTGCCCTTGGAATTTTCAGGGATTGTTGGGGCGCTTGAAGGCTGGGACGGGGCAATCCACCAATTGATCGCCAGAGATTACGGCGTTCAAACCCGCCGTATCGAGCAGGAAATTGCTGCTGAAACCATGGATGCCGCTACAGCTAAGACCTTGCGGACTGAAAAGGGTTCTGCGGGCCTTCGCACCTTGAGGCGCTATTTTGATGAGCGTGACCAGTTGGTCCTAGCCACAGATAGTACCCATCCTGGTGGCCGTTTTGTCTATGCCATGACCTATCGGTTGGACGGCTAGGGGCCGCCCAACACTTTCCATCGAAGCCTCGCCAGTGTTAGAGCGTAGGCCAATATAATCCGGGGGAACCGTACATGAGTGATGCAGCCACACAAGAGGCCAGCCAGCCAGCCCTTGAGGCTGCCACCTCCATGCGAACAGTTGTCGCCGCATCGTCAGCCGGTACGACCTTCGAGTGGTATGATTTCTTCATCTTCGGCACCCTGACTCAAATCCTGTCCAAAACCTTCTTTGCGGGGGTCAACGACACCCTCGCCTTCATCTTTGCGCTGGCGATCTTTGGCGCAGGCTTTGCAGTGCGTCCCCTCGGCGCGCTGGTCTTTGGCCGTATTGGGGATAAGGCCGGACGCAAGGGTGCTTTCCTGACCACCATTATCCTCATGGGGGGGGCCACCTTTTCCGTCGGGTTCCTGCCGACCTATGCGCAGGCCGGCATTGTCTCTCCGATCCTCCTCATCATCGCCCGCTGTGTTCAAGGTTTTGCCCTCGGCGGTGAATATGGCGGGGCGGCAATCTATGTGGCGGAACATTCGGATGCGGACAAACGCGGCAGCATGACCGGCTGGATCCAAGCTTCGGCAGCCTTTGGCCTGTTCGGTGCGCTCGGCGTGATCCTCATCACCCGCAAGATCCTTGGCGAAGAGGCCTTTGCCGCCTGGGGATGGCGCATTCCCTTCATGGTCTCAGCCCTATTGGTGGGCATCTCGATCTGGATGAGACTGAAGCTTTCGGAGAGCCCATCCTTCAAAAAAATGCATGAAGAGGGCACGCTGTCTAAATCGCCCTATGCCGAGTCCTTTGGACAGTGGCCCAACCTTAAGATCGTCATTATCGCCCTGTTGGCCATGATGAGCGCCCAAGGGGCGGTCTGGTATACCAGCTTCTTCTACAGCCAAATCTTCCTCGAAAAATTCCTCAAGGTCGAACCGGCGACCGTCAATCTGCTGATGATCGCCGCTACAGTCGCAAGTGCACCGCTTTACATCATCTTTGGATGGCTCTCAGACAAGATTGGCCGCAAGCCGGTCATGCTGGCCGGGATGAGCTTGGCGCTAATGGCCTTCTTCCCCGGCTTTCACATGTTGATGGAGGCAGCCAATCCAGACCTTGCAAGGGCCAGCCGCAACACGCCCGTGGTCGTGGTCGCCGATCCGGCAACCTGCAGCCTGCAATTTGACCCTGTGGGCAAGGCCGTCTTCGCCACGCCCTGCGACATTGCGAAAAGTGTTCTGGCCAATGCTGGCGTATCCTATGATACCGAAGCCGCCCCCACCGGCACCCTCGCCCACGTCAAGGTTGGCAAAACCATCGTCAATTCCGCCGATGGTCAGGGCCTGGATAAGGCCGCGCTCAAGGCCGTCAAGACCGATGTCGAGGGCCGCATTCAAGCCGCCCTTAAAATGGCGGGCTATCCGGCAAAGGCCGACCCCGCCAAGGTAGACCTGCCCAAGGTCTTTGCGATCCTATTGGTCTTTGTGGTTGCAGCAACGGCGCTGTTTGGCCCGATCGCGGCCTGCTTGGTCGAGCTTTTCCCCACCCGTATTCGCTATACGGCCATGTCCCTGCCCTACCATATTGGTACAGGTTGGATTGGCGGCTTCTTGCCCTTCACCGCCTTTGCCATCGTGGCCTCGACCGGCAATATCTATTCTGGGCTTTGGTATCCGGTTATCTTCACCGCCATTAGCGTGATCACAGCGGTGCTGTTCCTGCCCGAAACCAAGGGCCGGTCCTTGGACCTTTAAGACAAGGCGGCGGGCAAGGTTTCTATATCGAGACCTTGTGCCCGCCCCATAGCCTCTTGACCGATCAAAACCACCTGAAGGCCCTGTGCGAGCAGGTCATTCAGGGCTTGCCTGTCCATATCTGCGGCCATCAAGCGTTGGCTATCTCGCCGAGCCAAGATGGCAATGGCCGGATCGGCACCTTGTCCCTCAATCAAAACATCGGCCTCTGACAGTACCCGCGCCGCCCGAAGGCTTAAAAGATCAGCGGGCCCATCGCTTACAATGGCAAAGAGCTTTCCCGATAAGGCCGCGCCCTGAGCCAATTCCGCTCGGAGGGCCGCCTTAGCTTGCGCATCATTCCCAGCCATAGCCAAATCGGCGACCTGACCGTTCACGACCCGGCGCATAAAGGCCCTGCGCTTGACCAGATCGGGAAGGGCCGCACGGATCTCGCCCTGCATCTGACGAAGTAGGCCGGCCACATGCCCCACCCCTGGCGGAATTCGCGCCTCAATGTCAGAACGAAGAAGGCTTGCCAGCAAGGGGGCAGAGCCGCCTGTGCCAATGGCCGCGACCACCTCCCCACGATCGATCAAGGCGGGCGTGGTGAAATCACACTGGCTTGGCCGGTCGACCACATTGACCGGAACACCGGCCTGTCGCGCCGCAGCAGCAGCCTCCAGACAAAAGGCCTCATCGGGATGGGCGACAAAGACCAATACGGCTTGCTGATAGGTACTGGGTTCAATCGCCTCATGACCCGCGACAACCCGCACAGTGGCCGGTGAATTTTCAAACAGCCGGGCCTTGGCAAGGGCCCCTTCGCCCTCACCGGCTATGATCACCGTCTTGCCCCTCAAGGGGAAAAAGGCGGGAAAGGCGTCCATATTTGTATAACCATTTATATTTTCGGTCGCAGATCGACCTAAGCAGCGTTAAGATCGCAAATTGAGAAACGCCTATATTGGCCGTCCATACCATTAGGGAGACGAACGCGCATGTCTATCGCGCTCGAAATTAACGGCAAGACCCTTCAGGTCGAGGCCGAGGCCGACACCCCGCTCTTGTGGGTCCTTCGTGATGAATTGAAGATGACCGGCTCCAAGTTTGGATGCGGCATCGCCCAGTGCGGGGCCTGCACGGTCCATGCTGATGGCCAGCCGATCCGCGCCTGCTCGACCCCCATCGAAGCCCTTGCGGGCGTCAAGATCACCACCATTGAAGGCCTCGGCGGCGAGCACGCCTTGCAGGCGGCATGGGTCAAGCATGATGTGCCACAGTGCGGCTATTGTCAGTCTGGTCAGATCATGGCTGCGGCAGCCCTCTTGGCTAAGAAACCTCGTCCAACGGACGCCGACATTGATGAGGCCATGACTGGCAATGTCTGTCGCTGCGGTGCCTATCAACGTATTCGCGCGGCGATCAAAGACGCCGCCGCGACCCTGTCAGCATAAGGCAGAGCCCCATGAACATTCAATCAAAGCTGTCTGCCGATCCCGTCGGCCCAACCGCGACCCGCCGCGATCTGGTCGTGGGTGCCATCGTCACCAGCAGCGCCCTGCTGGTCGGCTGCTCACCGATGGATCTTCTTGGTCTAGGGGCCAAAAAGCAAGATTTCGGGTCCTTCGGTCCCTTCATCAAGATCGGCACGGATGGTGTCGTGACCGTGATCTCCAAACATATCGAATTTGGTCAAGGCACCCATGCGGGCCTAGCGGCCATCGTCGCTGAAGAGCTCGATGCGGACTGGAGCACGGTCAAGGTGGAGCAGTCCTCCGCCAACATCAAGGTCTATGCCAACCTGTTGATGGGCGCTCAAGGCACCGGCGGCTCGACCGCCATTGCCAATAGCTGGATGCAGCTTCGTAAGGCGGGCGCAGGCGCTCGTGCCATGTTCGTTAATGCTGCAGCCGCCAAGTGGGGCGTGTCGGGCAAAGAGATCAGCGTCAAGAACGGTGTCCTGTCCCATGCATCGGGCAAGAGTGCCAGCTTTGCAGATCTGCTGGCCGATGCCGGCAAGATGACCCCGCCCGCTGAACCCACCCTAAAGGACCCCAAGACCTTCACCCTGATCGGCACCCAATCGGTTCGCCGCAAGGACAGCAAGGTCAAGAGCGACGGTACGGCGGTCTATACCCAAGACATCCACATGCCCGACATGCTAACGGCGATGGTCGCCCACGCCCCCCTATTTGGGGCCAAGGTCAAAAGCTTTGACGACAGCGAAGCCCTCAAGGTCAAGGGCGTGGTCCAGGTCTTCAAGATCAGTTCGGGCGTCGCCGTGGTCGCCGAAAACACTTGGGCCGCCAAGAAGGGCCGAGATGCTCTTAAGGTGACCTGGGACGATTCTAAGGCCGAAAAGCGCAGCACGCCCGAAATTATCGAGGACTATAAGAAAATTTCCGCCGCGCGCGAAGGCTCCAAGCCCTTTGACGTGCACGGTGATGTGGCCAAGGGTTTTGATGGCGAACTAACCAAGTTTGGGTTCGACTTCCCCTATCTGTCCCATGCGCCGATGGAGCCCATGAACTGCGTCGCGCAGGTTGATGGTCAAAAGGTCAAGCTGACCTATGGCTGCCAAGGTCCAACCATGGATCAGATGGCGGTCGCTATGGCCCTCGGCGTTCTGCCCGGTGCCGTAGAGATCGAAACCCTGTTCGCAGGCGGCTCCTTTGGCCGCAGAGCCAGCCCCTCGGCTGAATATGTCGTCGAATGTGCCCTGATCGCCAAAAAGGTCGGCGGCTTTAGGCCCGTGAAACTGGTCTGGGACCGCGAAGACGACATGACCGGCGGCCGTTACCGGCCAATGGTTCGCCATGACCTTGCCATTAAGGTTGGCGCTGATGGCTATCCTGCAGCGTGGCGCCACACCGTCGTCACCCAATCGGTCATGAAGGGCGTTCCGATGCCGCAAGGCAAGTTCGACGCCACTGCGGTCGAAGGTGCGCTCGGCTCTCCCTATCTGAAGGCCACTCCAGTCGTTGACGCCCATGTGGCGATCGCCGACTCCCCTGTGCCCGTCCTTTGGTGGCGCTCGGTGGGCGCGACCCACACAGCCTTGGTTATGGAACATGTGATCGACCAGTTGGCCGCCAAGGCCAAAATCGATCCAGCCGACTATCGCCGCACCCTCTACAAAAAGGCCGGCGCGGATCGTCACTTGGCGGTTTTGGAACTGGCCGTTGCAAAGTCAGGTTGGGGCTCGGCGCTTCCATCCGGTACCGCACGCGGTATTGCGGTCCATGAAAGCTTTGGCTCGGTCGTGGCGCAGGTCGCGGAAGTGTCGATGAAGGATGGCGAGCCTCGCGTTGGCCGGGTTGTCTGCGCTGTCGATTGCGGCATTGCCATCTCACCCGACCAGATCGCTGCGCAGATGGAAGGCGGCGTCGCCTATGGCCTGTCTGCGGCCCTTTACGGTGCCATCACCCTCAAGGACGGTGCGGTCGAGCAACGCAACTTTGATGGCTACCGCGTGCTTCGTCACAATGAAGCGCCCACCGTTGAGACCTATATCGTGCCATCGGGTGCCAATCCGACCGGCGTGGGCGAGCCCGGAACTCCCGTCATTGGTCCAGCCGTCGCCAACGCCCTACTGGTCCTGACCGGCAAGCCGACCCAGAGCCTGCCCTTGGTTAAGGCCTAATCGAGGGAGCGTCCAAATCGTCCGGGCGATCGATGTCAAAGAGGCATCCATCGTCCGGCGCGAGGACGAAGATCAAGCCCTCATCAAGGGTCTTCAGCACCGCTCCGGCCCCCTGATCGCCATTGAGCGTCAAGAGTTTGGGAAAGAGCGCGGCTGACAAGAGGACCGGATGGCCCCGCCTCTTGTCAAATTGTGGGGCTATAGCCAAAACCTGACCCTCAAGAGCCTTAGCCATGGTCTTCATCAGCAAGGTCGGCACGCGGGGCATGTCGCCCAGAAACACATAGGCTCCGACGCTTTTGGGATCGATGGCCTTTAGACCGGCTGCCAACGAGGCCCCCATCCCATCCAGATGGTTCTCGCAGTGGACCGTCCTTAAGCGTGGGTCGGGCGGCAATAGCGGCAAGATCAAGGGGTCTCCCCCCCAAACCAAAATCACCTCAGATACCGGCGCGGCCAAGGCCGCCTCGAGGGCCCAGAGGATCAAAGGCCTACCGTTCCAAGGTGCCCGCAGCTTACCGCCGCCGAACCGACGCGACTGCCCTGCCGCAAGAATAAGGGCGCTTAAGGGTTTGGCGGCACTCACACTTTAAGTCCTCTATGTCGAAACACCCCCAATTCTTCGCTTGAGACCGCGTAAGACTTGGGAGAGAAGCGAAGTAAGCCTATGTTGAGAGTAACATGACCCCGTTTGATGTTGCGCACCACTCTAAGCCTGCCGCAACTGACCCGACCCTGATTGATGGGTTTGGCCGGACGGTGCGTTATTTGCGTGTGTCCGTCACAGATCGCTGCGACCTTCGCTGTGTCTATTGCATGGCCGAGCATATGGTTTTCCTGCCGAAGGCCGAAGTGCTGACCCTAGAGGAACTGGACCAGATCGCATCGACCTTCGTTGGGCTTGGAGTCAAAAAGCTTCGACTGACGGGCGGCGAGCCCTTGGTGCGCAAGGGCTTTATGGATTTGGTCGAGAACCTCTCGCGACATCTCAAAAGCGGTGCCTTGGAGGAGTTGACCCTCACCACCAATGGCACGCGTCTGGCCCAGTTTGCCGAGGATCTGGTGCGGTTTGGCGTCAAAAGGATCAATGTTTCCTTAGACACCCGTGATCCCGTCCTCTTTAAGTCTCTAACACGAGGCGGCGATCTGGCTCAGGTCATGGCAGGCCTTGATGCGGCCGACGCAGCAGGTCTGGCGGTTAAGATCAATGTGGTGGCCTTAAAGGACACCAACGAAGACGAAATTCCCGACATGATCTCTTGGGCCCATGGCCGTGGCTATGACCTGACCCTTATCGAGACCATGCCGCTGGGCGATACGGGTGAAGATCGAACCTCGCAGTTTCTGTCCCTAGCCAAGGTTCGTGAAACCCTGTCGTCCTTTTGGACCCTGACCGATATTCCTCTGCAAACCGGCGGACCAGCGCGCTATGTTCGGATTGAAGAAACCGGCGGGCGACTGGGCCTTATCACCCCGATGTCTCACACCTTTTGCGAAGCCTGTAACCGGGTTCGCCTGACCTGCACCGGGGTTCTACACACCTGCCTGGGTCATGAAGACGAAATGGACCTTCGTGGGGTATTGCGCGGACCTGCCGGACTTTCGGGTTTAGAACAGGCCATCCGACTGGCCATTGCCGGTAAGCCGGAGGGCCATGATTTTCATATTTGCGAAGGCTCTGCCCCGACGCTTGCGCGCCACATGTCTCGGACCGGAGGCTAGACCATGGCCCGCGTTCTTTTGTTTGGTGCCTTAAGAGACCTCGCCGGATGGCGTGAGCAGATTTTTGAAGGCGTCGGCGACCTGTCGGGGCTTCAGTCTGATATTGCCCGGCTCTATCCCGATCTCACCGAAGCCCTAAAGGGTCCAGGCGTTCAGATCGCCGTAGATAAGGCGCTGGTTCGAGGCAATGTGAGCCTATCAACCCAGACCGAGGTGGCCTTCCTTCCCCCGATGAGTGGCGGATAATGTCCGTCACGGTCCAGACTGACATGTTTGACGCGGGGGCGCAGTTAAGCGCCTTTTGCCATGACCTGCCCGATGCGGGAGGCGTGGTGAGCTTTACCGGTATTGCCCGGATGGATGACGGCAAAACCGAGCGGCTCGAGCTTGAGGCCTATCCGGGCTTTACCGAGCCTTGGATTGAGGCCCTCGTGGCCGAGGCTCGCACCCGTTTTAGCCTGAGCGCCGCTAAGGTTATTCACCGCGTCGGGTCGATCCTGCCCGGTGAGGCCATCGTCTTTGTGGCCACCGCCGCTCGCCACCGTCGTCAAGCCTTTGAGGGCGCAGATTTTTTGATGGACCATTTGAAAAGCCGCGCGCCCTTTTGGAAAAAGGAACATGGACCGGATGGTGCCCGCTGGATCGAGCCTCGACAAGCCGACTATCAAGACCTAACGCGCTGGAGCGCGGACCATACGCTTAAGGAAGGATCTTAGACCTATGACCACCCTCCCCGCTGGCTTTGGTGGCCGCATTGATGAAACCTTGGCCAAGGTCCCCGTTCGTGTGGCGGTGCTCACCGTCTCCGATACCAGAGACGAGGAAAGCGATAGCTCAGGCGATCTATTGGCTAGCCGGGTTAGCGATGCGGGTCACGTGCTGGCTGGCCGGGCCTTGGTGCCCGATGATCGAAGCGCCATCCGCGCCAAGGTCTTGGCTTGGGTTGCGTCTGGCGAGGTCGATGCAATTGTTTCGACGGGCGGAACGGGCCTGACGGGCCGCGACGTGACGCCCGAGGCGATTGAGCCACTATTCGATAAGCGGATCGAAGGGTTCTCCGTCGTCTTTCACATGGTCAGCACCCAAACCGTTGGCCTGTCGACCCTGCAAAGCCGCGCCTTGGCCGGTATTGTCGGCGGCGTGTTTGTCTTTTGCCTTCCGGGCTCAAATGGCGCGGTCAAGGATGGATGGGACAAGGTCATTGCTGCTCAGCTGGATAGCCGTCACAAGCCCTGCAATCTGGTCGAACTGATGCCGCGATTGAATGAACGCTGATCTGATGGCTAAAACGCCCGCCCATTCCCTGACCCATATAGACGCCAATGGCCGCGCGCGGATGGTCGATGTCTCGCATAAGGCCCAGACCTTGCGTGAGGCAGTCGCCGAAGGCCGGGTTCTAATGGCTCCTCAAACCTTGGCGCTCGCCCTAGCGGGCGGCGGTCGGAAGGGCGAAGTGATGGCGACCGCTGAGTTGGCCGGTGTGATGGCGGCCAAGCGGACCGCTGATCTGATTCCCCTGTGTCACCCCCTGGCCTTGTCAAAGGTCGTGGTCGAGGTGAACGAGATTGAAGGGCTTGGATTGGGCGTTGTGGCGCACGTAAGGACAACAGGGCCAACGGGCGTCGAGATGGAGGCGCTCACCGCTGTTTCGGTCGCCTGCCTAACCCTCTATGACATGCTCAAGGCAGCCGATAAGGCCATGACCATCGACATGGTACGCCTGGTCAGCAAAACAGGCGGCGCTTCTGGTGATTTCCAGCGGGCTCCAGACGCGGCCACCTGATGAAAAACCTTGCCGCCCAAGAGGCTCGCCGCCGCATCTTGGCAAAAGCCAACGTCCTGGCCACTGAAACGGTGGGCCTAGAGGAGGCCTATGGGCGGGTGCTTGCTGAACCCATAACCGCGCAGCGTGATCAGCCGCCATTTCGGGCCTCAGCCATGGATGGCTATGCCCTTCGTGCCTCTGATGCCCTTGATGGGCAAGCGCAGGTCACAGTGATTGGTGAGAGCGCTGCGGGGATGGCCTTTAAGGGCGCGGTCTTGCCAGGTCAGGCCGTGCGCATCTTTACCGGCGCGCCGGTGCCTGCCGATTGCGACCATGTCGTTATTCAAGAAAATGTGCGACGCGACGGTAATATGGCCCAGGTTGGGCCGCTCGCGGGACAGGGTTCGAACATTCGCCCGCAAGGCGGTGACTTTAAAGCAGGCGCTGTCCTCCTAGAGGCTGGAACAAGGATTGATTCTTGGCGTCTATCCCTCGCCGCGTCGGCGGGCACAGCGTCACTGCCCGTTGTCCAAAGACCCCGCGTGGCGGTGCTGTCGACCGGCAATGAGTTGGTTGAACCCGGTCAGGTCCCGAGCAACGATCAGATCTATAATTCCGGTAGCCCTGCGGTCTGTGCCCTTTTGGACAGTTGGGGCGCAAAGGCCATTCGTCTCCATTCGGCCGTTGATGATGCGGATGAGATCGCAGCGGCGGTGCGCGATCTTGCGGTCGATGTCATTGTGACCCTTGGCGGCGCGTCGGTGGGTGACCACGATCTGGTCAAGCCGGCCATGGCCAAGCTGGATCTTACCTTGTCGGTCGAGACCATCGCGCTTCGACCGGGAAAACCGACTTGGTTTGGACAACTGGGCGACGGGCGGCTGGTATTAGGGCTTCCGGGCAATCCAGCATCCGCGCTGGTTTGCGCCGAGCTGTTCCTAAGGCCTCTGATCAATGCCATGTTGGGGTTAGACGCGGGCCCGAGAATGGAACCGGCACAGCTCGCCACGCCTCTGCCCTCCAATGGCCCACGGGAGCATTGGATGAGGGCGAAACTAGAAAATCGGCAGGGAACGACCTTTGCTATTCCGCTTCGGGATCAGGATTCGTCACTGGTCAGTGTTTTCGCGCAGGCCGACGCCCTAGTTTGCCAACCGGCCCACTGCGAAGGGCTAGAGGCGGGGTCGTTGGTACAGATCTTAAGATTGAACCGGCTTTGATGCGCCCGGCCTAGCGCGTTGGCGTTTTTGGATCATTTCACCCAAAACACTGATCGCGACATCCCAAGGGGCCTTGCCCCCAAGGTCCAAGCCGATGGGTGCATGAAGCCGCCCGATCGCCTCGTCTGAAACTCCAGCAGCCCTAAGGGCGGCGAGACGTTCCGGCAATCGCCGCCGCGCGCCTAACAGTCCGACATAGGCCGCCGATGATTTTAGGGCCGCCACGAGGGCTGGATGATCGGTATCGGCATCATGACTGGCGACCGCGACATAGGTCCAGGGGTCTAGTCCGACCTCAGCCAAGGCGCTCTGTGGATCTTGACGCAGATATCCCAGTCCATGAACCGGCGGCGAAGAAGCCGGACCCTTTGGACGGTTCAACCAGGTCTGAAACCCAGCCGTGACCCCCAGGCTGGCAATGGCTAAGGCTGTGGGGTCGGAGCCAACCACGATCAATCTTGGTTTAGGATCGTAGGCGCGGCGCACGGAAAAGGGATCTACCATCCAGTGGCAATCGACGGGCTTTAATCCAAGGTCAAAGCGGCGGGTCATTCCGTCGCTGATCCAGACACCAGACTGACGAGCGAGATAGGCCTGCTCGAGATCGCGCGATGCTGGATCGCCGGGCGCGATCCGTTCCAAGAGAATTTCGATCTCTGCGCCGCACAGCAGGCGGATATCGGGCCAGGGGCTAGACGGCCCATAGACCAGTCTCATCGGCACACCGGAGGCCATAACATCCAGCGCATGACGCGCAACATCAGCCTCGACACAGCCGCCCGACATGAAGCCATGAACATCGAGTTGGCCGTCGGCCTGCAGGGTGAACACCATCTGGGTGCCTTCGGGACGCGGTCCGCCGCCCTCCACGCGAAATAGCGTTGCGAGCACAACAGCCTGACCACGGCGGAGTGCATCAAACATCGGGCCGCGCATATCCTCTAACAATCCGTAGTCCGGCCATTCAGGCAGGGTCGGATCTGGCTGCGGTCCAGAGGTAAGGGTCATGAGAAACGACCTTTCAACGATGAGACCACACGCGTCCCAAGAAACTGCACCACGATACAGCTTCATTAAGCAATCTTGGACTAGTCTGTCTTCTTGAATGTCGATGATGCGACAAACGAGGCCAGATGAGCACTTTGCTTTCCAAGCTGGGACTAGGCACTGCGCAGTTTAGCACTGGCCACGGCGAGCCCAATCCGCGTGGTCGGCCGCTCGAGGCCGAAGTTGGCGATATTTTGGATATTGCGGCGCGGTCCGGCTTGAGCGTGCTCGATTCGGCCGCGTCCTTTGGTCAGGCCGAAGCGTTGGTCGGAGCCCATCTGCCCCGACCCAATCCTTTCCGAATTGGCATTAGGACGGCGCGGTGCGATCGCGGTCCTGATTTCATTGAGCAAGAGGCGAGAGCCTCCCTTCGGCGGCTGGGCGTCCATCAGGCGGATGCCATTATGGTGCAGCAGGCCGGAGATCTGTTTGGGCCACACGGACAGGATCTTTGGCAAAGACTGCTTCGGCTTAAGGACGAAGGTCTGTTCAAGCATGTCGGCATATCCGTCTATGCGTCGGATGATCCACGCGGCGTTGCTGAACGATTTAGGCCAGACATCATTCAGGTTCCGGCAAGCCTTTTAGACCAACGGCTGTTGATTGACGGCACTCTGGCCGACATCAAGGCGTTGGGTATTGAGGTCCAACTTCGTTCGATCTTCCTTCAGGGAATTTTGTTTCTCCCGCCTGATCGGATACCCAACGGTCTAAAGACCGCTTCGGCTCGATTGTCTCGGATTAGGCGCATGATTGCCGAAGGCCGAAGTGACCCCTTACAGGCGGCGTTAGGATTCGCGCTTTCACGGCCGGAGGCATCTTCGGTTATAGTTGGGGTCACAACGGCCGCGGAACTCTCTGCCATTGTCTGCGCAGCACTTAGTCCCCCGCCCGATCTCGATTGGGACGATATGGCGTTAGATGACCCGGTCGTCCTTGATTCCAACCGTTGGGACGCGGTCGCCTGAACTTTATCGCCGCTTGGTAATGCCATGCGAGACTCGCGAACCGACTCAGGATGCAATAGGGGTATTGCAGACGGTTTTGTCGTCGATTCGCGAAAGGACGCCCGTGAAGGGTCAGGTTGACTTCTTCCTCGATGCTCTCGTGGACGCTCCGATCAAAGAGGATCGGGCGCTGCTTGAGTTTCCGTTCTTCTCGCTGGCGAAACGTCCGCGGATGGAGCCGATTGTCTATAGCGACAGCCGGGTGAGCATTGAGGTCGCGCCAAGTCATAAGGGGGTTGCAACGGTCTGGGACCGAGATGTCCTGATCTATCTCACCTCATTGATTAATGAGCGAATGGAACGCGGTGAGCCAGTTAGCCGGACGGTTCGCTTTCCCGCCCACGACTTTTTAATCGTGACACAACGCGCCAAGCCCGGCCAAGTGGGTGCAAAGGCCTATGACGCCTTTCTAGACGCCCTCGAGCGGCTTCGCGGTACAACGGTGAAGACATCGATCTCTGCCGCAGAGGTAAGGGAACGTCGCGGATTTGGTTGGATCGACAATTTTCGGGTTGTCGAGATCGAAAAACCCGGCGGTAAGCGCCGGATGAAGGCGGTTGAAGTCACTCTGAATGACTGGACCTTCCGGGCGATCACCAAGGAACGGCGGGTTCTGACGGTGAACCGTGACTATTTCCAGCTGACCGGTGGCATTGAGCGGCGGCTATATGAGTTGGCGCGAAAACATTGTGGAGATCAGGCCAGTTGGTCGATCAGTCTGCCCCGCTTAGCCGAAAAGGTGGGCGTATCGGGCGAGTTGCGCAAGTTTAAGGCGGAACTCAAAGACATTATCGCGCGCGATAAGCTGCCCGACTATCGTTATGGGCTCGCCAGAGATCCCTCCGGGGAGATGGAGAAGGGCATGAAGGCCGAAGGCTATACCTTGAAGGGCCTTCGCAATGACCGCGTTCTGGCGATCGTAACCCCTAAATTCAAGGTTAAGCCTGGGGTGGGTGGTGCCGAGCCTGAAGGATCTTTTTCCTTCGCCCTGTTTGATGATGACGATGACCTGATTGAAGGTTAGGGATGATACCACCCTTTGATTAGGGGTATTGAGGACGCCCGATTAGGGGTAACGCAGACGCCCGGTTAGGGGTTTCGAGGACGGACCGATTAGGGGGATCGCCGACGCCCTTTTAGGGGTATTGAGGACGGTCACTTAGGGGTATTGGCGACGCAAGGTTAACGATTCGCTAATGACGCGAATTTCCGCCTGTCAGATTCAACCCATCGGTCCTGCCGAACGAGATCTGGCTCCATACTGCACCCTTGAGGGCCTTAGACGGGCAAGTCTGCTCGCGCCTTCGAGACTCAAACGGTCTTGGGTCTTCGGGGTATCACCGACGCGCATAAGGGGGATCGCCGACGCATAGAGCGGGGTATCACCGACGCAAACACGGGGTATCACCGACGCAAAATGGCCTTTAGCTATTGTATTAATAGATTTTTTCGGCTGCTTAACGTTCTAACAGACTCAAATAACCTGTTTAACGCCCTCCCCCTCCGTTCGGGCGCGCCGTAGAAGCGCGCGCCCAATCGGCGGAGGGCAAGAATCAAGACCGCTCACGCAGGCGTTTAGCCTTGCCCTCAGGCGTCGCCTTCAAGAGGTCGAGTGCATGTTCGATAACCTCGGCGACAATCCAACCGCGTGTGTCCGCAAGATCATAGACATATTCAATCGTCTCGCGTGTGAGCTTGACGTTAAGCTGATGAACACGTCCGGTCTTGGGTCGTGTCCGGCGGCGCAAAAGGGGTTCAACCGGCGCCGGCTTCGCCTTAGCCACCTTTGCACGTGTAGGCTCCTTTACCGGGGCCTCTGGACGCGCATGGAAGCCTTGACGCTCGGAGGCCTGTCTTAGGGCTTCTGACGGCTTGGGCGCTTGCGGCGCTGTCGCAGGGCGCGGCGCAAACCCGCTGAGATCGATGTCGAGATCACTGTCGTCATTGAGATCCAGCGCGACGCGGGTTTTCAGGGGGCCAGGGGTCTGCTCAGCCATGGTCTATGCCTCCGGGTTGGTTGCGGCCGCCGGACGAAGGCGGTTGGTTACGGCTCTGGCGAAATCACTCACATTGGCTAAGGCGGCCGGAAGGTTTGAGGCCTGAGCCGAGGTCAAACCGCCAACGGTGCCGCCAAAGGAGAAGATGGCCCGAAAGGCTTCACGCTCTTGGAGGGTACAGGCCAAGACCGGAAGGCCTGCGGCTTCAAACTCATCGCGAATGTGGCGAAAGGTTCTAGGCTGAATGGCCGTGCTTACCCGATTGAAAAACAGCGCGAAGGGAACGCTCCGGCCGATCGCCTTTTCGGTCGATCGCACGAGCTTGACCGCGCGGGCGGCCTGGGCGGCGTCGAGATGGGAGCCTTGAAGCGGTATCAGAACAAGATCGGACCGCGACACGGCGTAGGAGACGGTTAGCGAGGCCGTGCCTTCGAGGTCGCAAATGACGAAGGTCGAGCGCTGTGCCTCTTCTTCTATGACGTCTATGACCGTGTCTTGGGTCACATCCCTGATGACGCGCAGGTTTTCAGGCCGCCCCGGAAGCTTGGCCCATGAAGAGACCGGTTGATTGGGGTCAGCATCGATCATGGTCACGGGCGCGCCCTTGTCGGCTAGGACGCCGCCGAGCAACACAGCCGATGTGGTCTTGCCCACTCCGCCCTTGGGACTAACAAATGAGATGACTGGCATTGTGTTTGGCCCCTGCCCCGTTGATCTAGGTTACCGCTATCCCAGGATATCCTCAAGCTATCGACGGATAGCAAGCGGATTGGCAACGATATTTCTTGGTTATCTTTTAAATATCTTGCGGAAGCAATCAGCTATCTCAAGATATCCACGGATATCCAACGCTAGCGCCGAAATAGCAGGGTGATATCTGGGGCAATCCTTAAGCTATCCGCTTGTAAGCTAGCGTCATTTCCGTGACCCAAGAGGGCCATTGTCCCCAATCCTTCGGAACTTTATGTTCTGGGGGTGAGGCGGGCGTCAGCGGCCAAACTGAGGCGATTAGGGGGCGCTGATTTGAGGAATTCTAGAACGAGTCGGTTCGGATACCAAAGTCGAAGTGATTGAGGTGCCCAAGAGGCTGTTTTTGTGAGATTCCTAGGTCTCCGAAACAGCTGATCGTGACCTTAGGCACCCGAATCGGAGACTATTTAGCACCGTCCAACCATGCGCTTGTAATCATCAAGGCACCGCACCGTAGCCCCCAAATCTGTGACGAGGCCGTTCTTCAGCGAATAGACCCAGCCGTGAACGGCGATATTTTGACCCCGAAGCCAAGCATCCTGAACAAAAACGTCTGAGGCGACGTTGCGAACCTGCCGCATGACGTTCAGCTCACAGAGCCGGTCCATACGAACAGCGCCCTGCTCGAGGCCCTCCAGCTCGCTGCGGTTCTCATCGAAAACTTCTCGAATTGGATGGAGCCAGTGGTCGATCAGGCCGTGGCGTTGTCCATCAACCGCGGCTTGAACCCCACCGCAGCCATAGTGGCCGACGACCATAATGTGTTTTACCTTTAAAACTTCGACGGCGTACTGAAGCACCGATAGATAGTTGGCATCCTGCGGCGGTGCCAAATTCGCGACGTTGCGGTGGACAAAAAGTTCACCTGGATCGAGCCCAACAATTTCGTTGGCCGGAACCCGGCTATCTGAACAACCGATCCAAAGAAACTCAGGGGACTGCTGTGCGGCAAGACGCTTAAAAAAGTTGGGATCAACCTCGGTTTTGGCCAAAGACCATGCGCGATTCTTTTCGATTAGGTCTTTGACCATGGGATCCACTCCTGAGTGATTGCTGCCTACAGATAGTGAACCAGGAATAGGAGGCAAGGCGTCAGTCCTCAGATAGTTACCGCTAACCCTATTGGGTCAGATGGAGATTACGCGCAACCAAGTTGTTGAATACATCGCTTAGACGGCCGCTACTCGTGGAAATGGCATGACCCGGAACGGGCGCGCAGGCCGTCGCTAGGGCCATGGCCGCCGGGTCGGTGACGTCAACCAGTATGAAATAGACATCGATCCCATATCTATTGCGCATCACATTGCAGGCTGAGAGGGTCATATTGTCAGCGGCCACATTATTGAGAACACCGAGATTGGGCGATCTCCAACAGTTGCCTGCGGCGGAGCGCCCGGTGTTGGTGCATCCGTAATAACCCTCATATTGTGTCGGGGCCTCGTTTTTTCCATCGGTCAAGATAATCGCGATCTTATAGGCTTGCGTTGACCTGAAAGGTGCCGGTGCCTGATGGTCGCTCATGCTCCAGAAGGATTTCCAATAGGCGCTGGGCGAGAGGAGCCTCAAACCCCAAAGAAGTCCAACATCGGCTTGGGTACCGCCCGGCACCGGATACATCTCATCCAGCTTATCCAAGACCTGCTTACGGTTGCCTGACAGCGGTAGAATCGGTACCGGGCAATTGAGATTGGGCCCAGATATCGGCTTGGGACCCGTCCAAGATGGAGTTGTTTCTCGAGCCGATGTGAACCGCGGAAAGGCATCGACTTCCCAATCACAAACCGCACCGCCGGCGTTGAGATAGTCAGACTCGTTGGGGTCGGACAGACAGGCGGGAAGGGTGGAGGTCAAAATGGGCCGATTGCTCGCGTCCCGGGCCGAAGAACAACTCCGAGGACTACTGAAATAGGCGTTAAGGGTCCCGTTCGCATGGATAGAGGGGCTTTGGGCGCAAGACACCAGCCCTGAATAGACCGTGTTTACACATTGCAGAACCACTGATCGATAATGACTAGAAAGCCAATCCTGCGGTGATTTGGGGCTAAGGGCCTGACCAAATGATCCGCTGGCCCCATAGCTTGGTCCTTGACGGTTTAACGACCCCAGTGGCACCGGCGGCGGGGGCGGCGGGGGGCTGGGAGGTCCGGGTGGCCGCGGCGGACCGGGCGGCACGTCCACAAAGGCTGTGCAATATGAAAGATTGGTCGGGCTTGCCGACGACTCCAAAAGCGCAGCCGGAAACCGCGTGGGGGGAGGGGCGTCGCTAATGGCTTGGGTTACAGTCCCGCTGGCCGACACCTTGACCTCATTATCAGCCGAGCGAATACAGCCCCGCCATCTTGTCGGACGGGCCAAATCCAGAAGCCTAGACGATGTCAGGGGGATCGTTGCATTGCGCGGCTCCGCCAAAACACTCAAACGATCAATTGCAGGTGGCTCAGGATCGCGGCCTGAACCCGATATGGGTGGGGAACTATCGCCCACCGCCGCAGGGTCTGTCGCCTGAATAGCCTCGGAATTGATATTCACGACGGTCGTCCAAGGCACGACCCCGATTTTCACCCGGTCGCCTCCGAGGGCATAGACCTGATTGACATAGTTTTTGGCCGCTTGTCGCATCAGGGTAAACCGTCCCCCGGTAAACATTGAGGTGGTATTGTCCAAAATGAGCGCTATCTCGACCGGCTTGCCGCCGGAGGTCGCCTCCGCAGAGGCCTGAAAGGGAAGCTCGGGGATGTTGAAAAGGCCACCAAATATGTTGGGTGACGCCGCTGATACTGTCAGTACCATCTTACCAGCGTTGATATCGACATGTTGGGACCAGCTAAAATTTTGGACCTGCTCGCGGCGTCCAACCAACGATAGGTCTAGGCTAGCCTGTGCTGCGCGGTCCGCAGCGGCCATGCGCGCTGCGCCATCCGATAGGCTGTTTGCGAAATAGACCTTCGCGGAAGCTAAGACCGCTGTGTCTGCTGCTTCCTGTACAAAGGCCTTGGTTGAAACAAAGCGTCGATAGTCAACCGCTGCGCCCAGCGCTAACGAAATCGGAATGAGAGAGACCGCCACAATTATAGCCACATTGCCGTCATGAGCGCCGCAATATCGGCGCGAACCTTTAGAGATAAGCCCAATTTTCATGCGCATCTCCATTTCAAATTAAAGGTAATTATAAATATAAATTCCCAAATTTTATCGTTTTTTCGATGCCGAAAGCAAATCACTGAACGATGATTTCAGCAAATATTCAAGATCTATGGGGCTGGGTGTAAGAACATACCTATCACTACCCGTGCATCGGGTTGCGATAGCTCTCGCAGATGGGTTAGAGCTGTTGGTCAAGATGACATAGACCTTGACACCATAGGTCTCGCGCATGACTTGACAGGCGGATAGGGTGAGAGCGTCGAGACTGGCAAGGTTGAGCTCTGCTAGATTTCCTGACCGCCAACAATTGCCGCTACCGCGACGGCTTGTCCCCGTGCAGCCATAATATCCCTCAAAGTCTATGGGTGCTTCGTTACGCCCGTCGGTGATCAAAACTGCGATCTTGCGTCCGCCAGAGCCGAAGGGCGACGGACTTTGCCGCTCGTCCAATCCCCAAAACTGTGTCCAGTACCGACGCGGAGAAAGGGTCCTTAGCGCCCAAGCCAATCCTACATCCGATTGGCTGCCTCCTGGCACGGGGTAAATCTCGTCCAATTTGTCCAGAACCTGCCGTCGATTGCTCGTCAGGGGAAGGATCGCCGCCGGACAGTTGAGATTGGGTCCTGCAATCGGCCTGTAGGCCGGACCCCAAACGCCACGTTCGACGGGTAGAAAACTGCTGGTCTCCCACGGACAGATCGCGCCCCCCGATTGAAGATAGTCAATCTCGTTCGGATCTGACAGGCACGCAGCATTGACTCCAGAGGGGGTTGGACTGATCGAGGTCCGATCGCTTGAGCAGATCTGGTTGGTGGGTTGAAAGGCATTAAGCGTGCCGTTCTTGTGATCAGTCAGGGCGCTCGGCCCGGACGGGTCCAAACATTGATGGATAGAGTTGGAGTAGCTCCATTTTACACATTGCCGTTCAAGTTCAGCCTTCTGAAGGTGGCTGGGTGAAGACCAAAGGGCACCGCCTGATCGTCGCCATTGGGCTTGGGTGGGCCGACCCGACTGGGCGTCTTCTGGTTCCGGCGCCTGATCAATGTCCTGATAGATCAAACATTGTCCGACAAAAGGTGTTTGGATGCTCGAACTCAATAGGCCCACAGGCCAAAGGCCGGTCGGCGGCGGCTGGTCATCGATTGATTTAACGACGGTACTGTTGGCGTCTATCTGAACCTCGCCCGGTGACGAGCGCACGCACCCGCGCCACTGCGTGGGACGGGATAGCTCGCCGAGGCGATCAAGGCTGAGGGGCGTGTCGGGGTCTAGCGGTTCGGTAAGAACCGCCAGTCGCGATTGAAAAGGCTTTGGAGGAGACCTACGAGAACCGTCCGCCAAATAGTCTATGTCCCGCACCGGTGTATCATCAGCAGGACCTACGGATTCCGAGTTGATATTGACGAGGGCGGCCCAAGGAACGACCGAGATCTTAACGCTCGTTCCTGCGACATCGATCAAGTCATTTACATAGTCTTTTGCGGCGTGACGCATGGCTGAAAATTGGTCAAGATCGTTAAGTGAACTCGAACTATCGAGGATGAGTGCGACCTCGAGCGACTGACGGGTAGGATCAACCGACGTCGAGACCTTGATGGGAACAGATTGAACGAGGGGGAGGGCGCTCAGGACCGTCGCGCTTTGGCCCGTCACATCCAGATCGAAGCGCTTTTGGATGGCGTCGACCGTTAACTTCCACCTGACATTCTTCACGCCAGACTGCGAGCGTTCCCAGCGGTGAAGAAGAGTACCGACTGCCTCTTCACTCGAAATTCGGCGCTCCGCTTCGGTGATGTTGCGGTTGGTGAAGTAGACCCAGGCCCCATCGATGGCCGCACGGTCCGATACGGTTTGCAAGGACGCGCGCGCCTCATCGTATTTTCTGATCTGGAGATAACACCCGAAGGCAAAACTTAGGGGTATTGCCGACAATGCGGCGGCCCAAACCAATCCTGACAGCACCTTGCGTCCGCCAAATGGTAACCTGACGCCTTGGCTACGACGATCCAATATTGGCTCCTGCAGGCTGATCTCCAGTGAATGAAGATCGGACCCGCAGGAATTGAGACAAAATTGTTTATAGTCTATTGATTGTAATTAACGCTACTACAAATAATCTAAAAGTAATTAAAGTAGCTTAAACAATATTTCTCCAATTGTGTCGATGCCCGCCTTTACTGTTTGATTTGAGCTAATAGGACCAACCCCCTCTGGGGTCCCGGTAAATATTAGATCACCGGCTGAGAGGGTCCAAAGGCGCGAGGCCTGAGCTATGGTCTCACCGACTGACCAGATCATCTCTTCGAGGTGGCCATCCTGACGCATTTCATCTTCGACCGTCAGCCATATCCTACCCTCAGCCCGACCGATCCCGTCTTGCGGCAACGGACAGTTGGCCCTGCGGCGTATGGGACTGATGGGCGCGGAAAGATCAAAGCCCTTGGCCGCATCCCAAGGCTGACCCTTGGCCTTAAAGCCATTTTGAAGATCCCGGCGTGTCAGGTCTACGCCAACCGCATAGCCGTAAACGGCAGCGAGGCCCTGCTCGGGCGTTAGGTTTGAGCCACCGCTCGAAAGGGCGGCCACCAGTTCGACCTCATGGTGCAGATCGGATGTAGCCGAAGGGTAGGGAACTGTTGTGCACTGGCCGGGCGGACAGATCACAATCGCGTCCGCAGGCTTGGAAAAGAAGAACGGCAGATCGCGCTCGTCCGCACCCATTTCTCGCGCATGGGCGGCATAGTTGCGTCCAACGCACAGGATGCGGCGAACCGGGAAAAGCGCTGAGGTTCCCTCAATTGGAACGGCAGGGCGAGCGGGTGGGGGGAATGCGAAGCTGGACATGCCCCCAAATTACGGACTTAAGCCGCCGGGTAAAGCCTCAACAGGTTCGGGTTACGCTTGTTTAACTTGATCGCTGGGCCAACCCCGCGCCATTATAAAACTTGCGGTAGGCACGGATGCGGTAATCGCAGTGGGTGTTGGCAGGCCGATAGGATCCGTGACCATGTTGATCATCGAGAATTTGAACCACGTTTATCCCAATGGTGCCCATGCCTTACGCGGGATCGATCTGGTAATCCCCAATGGGATGTTTGGTCTGCTCGGGCCCAACGGTGCGGGCAAGTCCACCTTGATGCGAACCATCGCGACCTTACAGACGCCCACCTCAGGCCATTTACGGTTCGATGATATCGATATTCTGACCAATCCGGAGGCTCTGCGCCGCCAATTGGGGTATTTGCCGCAAGATTTTGGCGTCTATCCGCGGGTGTCGGCCTACGACATGCTTGATCATATGGCCGTTCTCAAAGGTGTGGCCCAACCCGCTGCCCGTAAGGAGACGGTCGAGGCACTTCTCAATCAGGTCAATCTATGGACTGTGCGCCACAAGGCCTTGGCTGGCTTTTCGGGAGGAATGCGTCAGCGCTTTGGTATAGCTCAGGCCCTGATTGGCGATCCTCGTCTGATCATTGTCGACGAGCCTACCGCGGGCCTCGATCCGGAAGAACGCAATCGGTTCCTGAATCTTTTGGCGGAGATCGGCGAAAATGTCGTCGTCATCCTCTCGACCCATATTGTTGAAGATGTCGCAGACCTTTGCCCTTCGATGGCGATTTTGGCCGAGGGCCGGATCCTGAGCCAAGGCGCCCCGCTGGGGCTGATTGAAAGCCTCAAGGGCAGGGTTTGGAAAAAGACGATCAACCGCCAAAATCTTGAGGCGGTTCGAAAGGATCACGAGGTTATTTCAACACGGCTATTTGCCGGCGCCACGGTCGTGCACGTCTTGGCCGATACGCCGCCAGGCGAGGGTTTTGAACCGGTCGTGGGTGGGTTGGAGGATGTCTATTTCTCTGTTCTGTCCACCTCACGCCGTGCGGCTTGAGTCCGGAGGCTGATCGATGTTCGGAAAGATTGCGGCCTTTGAATTTCGCTACCAGACCAGACAACCCCTGTTCTGGGCGGCATTTATATTCTTTTTCCTTCTAACCTTTGGCTCGGTCACAATTGACCAGATTCACATTGGCTCTGGAGGAAACGTCCATCGCAATTCGCCGTTCGCGATGGCTCAGACCCACCTCATCCTGTCTCTCTTTTATATGTTCGTTACTGCGGCTTTCGTTGCCAATCTCGTCGTGCGTGATGATGAAACCGGATTTGGTCCGATCATCCGGTCGACCCGCGTTACAAAAGCAGACTATTTACTCGGCCGCTTCAGTGGAGGCTTCGCAGCGGCCGCTGTGGCCTATCTCAGCGTGCCATTGGCCTTCTTTCTTGGCTCATTGATGCCGTGGGTCGATGTCGAAACCTTGGGCCCCAACCGTTGGCAGGACTATGGCTTTGCCTATGGGGCCCTTGCTCTTCCCGCGCTCCTTTTAACCAGCGCCGTATTCTTTTCGGTGGCAACGGTCACACGGTCGATGATGGCGACCTATGTGGGTGTGGTCGCCTTCTTCGTCATCTATTTGACGGCCACCATCTTGCTTGACAAGCCCCAGTTCGAGCAGGGCTCTGCGCTGTTCGAGCCCTTTGGATTAGCGGCCTATGGGCTAGCGACCAAATATTGGACCGCGGCAGAGCGCAACCTTTCAATCCCGTCGCTGAGCGGCATCTTGCTGTGGAACCGGATATTTTGCCTGGCACTATCAGCGGGATTTTTGGCTTTGGCCTACAGTCTTTTCCGGTTTGAAGCGCCCGCAACGCGCCGCCCTAAAGCGGCGCTCGCGAACGAGGCCAACGATCCGGCACCATCGCTGCGGCGTGGTCCACTACCCGTACCCCAGTATGATGTGCGGGCCTATTGGACCCTGCTCGGGGTTCGCACCCAACTGGAACTCAAGCAGGTCTTTCTAAGTCCCGCCTATATTGTTCTTTTAGCGCTCGGCGTGATCAATGCGAGCGCGGGGCTATGGTTTGCCAACGACCTCTATGGTGGGACGATCTATCCGGTGACCCGGGTGATGATATCGACCCTCGAAGGGACCTTTGGCATTATTCCAATCATTGTCTCAATCTATTATGCGGGTGAGTTGGTCTGGCGCGAACGTGACCGGCGCACCCATGAGATCATTGACGCGACCCCAATTCCTGACTGGGCGTTCTTTATACCCAAGACCCTTGCCATAACCCTTGTACTTATATCGACCTTACTTGTGGGGGTGATGACCGCCGTCGCCTTGCAAGCAATCAAAGGCTACTTCAATTTTGAGGTCGGAAAATATCTCCTATGGCTGGTTATTCCTGACGCGATAAGCTTCCTACTGATCGCGATCCTTGCCGTCTTCTTGCAGACCCTATCCCCCCAGAAGTTCGTCGGTTGGGGCCTGATGGTGGTCTATTTGATCTCCAGACAGATTTTGGCCAGTTTGGGTTGGGAGCATCTGCTCTATCGGTATGGAGCGGCACCTTACGTGCCCTTGTCCGACATGAACGGTCAGGGACAGTTTTGGATCGCTAATGCTTGGCTTCGCCTCTACTGGACCGCCTTTGCCCTCATTCTGTGCGTGCTGTCCTATGCCTTGTGGCGGCGGGGGGTGGATCCACGGCTTATGCCGAGGTTGCGCCGTCTTGGCGCGCGTCTAAAGGGTGTTCCGGGGATTATGCTTTGCACGGCCTTGACGGTCTTTGTCGCCACGGGAAGTTATATCTTCATCAACACAAATATTTGGAACAGCTACCGCACCCATCTGGACGATGAAAAATGGCAGGCCGCTTACGAAAAGGACCTGCTACCATTTGAAACGGTCCCTCAGCCTCGCATCTATGAGGTGATCCTGGATGTTGACATCCACCCCCATCAGCATCGCCTCGTGACCCACGGCGTCTACCGGTTTGAAAATCGAACAAACGCGCCTTTACGTGAAATGCACGTGCAGTTTAATCGCGACCTCAAGGTCGACGCCCTCGCGATCGAGGGCGCGCGTCCGAAGAAGACTTATGATGATTATAATTACAGGATCTTCAGTTTCGACACCCCGCTCCAACCGGGCGAAAGGCGTAGCCTGTCTTTCACCACGACCCTTGAGCAAAAGGGTTTTAAAAATAGCGGTGCTGATACCAGCCTTGTCGACAATGGCACCTTCATCAGTGACCAAGAAATAGCGCCGGGATTTGGCGTCAGCCGAATGCCGCTACTGTCAGATCGCAGCAAACGTCGCAAATATGGTCTGCCGTCCGAGTTGAGGATGGCTAAGCTCGGTGATCCCCTATCGCGGGGTTATCACTATTTGCGCCATGACTCAGATTGGGTTCAAGCCGATATCACGGTCACGACGGATGCTGATCAAACCCCGATTGCGCCCGGCTACCGGGTGTCTGAGAAATTATCTCAGGGTCGGCGAACCGTTCGGTTCAAGACCGAGGCCCCCATTCTGCAATTTTTCTCGATCCAATCGGCGCGATATAAGGTGAAGTCCAAGACCTATCGAGGCATCGATCTGGCGATCTATTATGACGCGCAACATCCATGGAACATCGACCGGATGATGCGGGCTATGACGCTGTCACTGGACTATTATCAGGACCAATTTGGTCCCTATCAGTTTCGTCAGGCGCGTATTCTTGAATTTCCCGACTATGCCCAGTTCGCGCAGTCCTTCGCCAACACCATTCCCTATTCCGAAGGTTTAGGGTTCATTGCCAACTATAAGGACCCCGAAAAGATCGATTTGGTCACCTATGTGACCGCCCATGAGTTGGCGCATCAATGGTGGGCCCATCAGATTATTGGGGCTGACCAACAGGGCTCCACTGTTCTGTCCGAAACCCTGGCCCAATATTCCGCCTTGATGGTCATGGAACGGCTCTATGGCCCCGAGAAGCTCCGCAAATTCCTCAAATATGAGCTCGATAACTATCTTCGTAGCCGCGGGTCCGAAGTCATTGAAGAACTGCCTTTGATGCGCGTGGAAAACCAGCCCTATATCCACTATCGCAAGGGGGCACTGGTCATGTACCGCCTGAAGGATGAGATCGGAGAGGCCGCCATCAACCGGGCCCTGCGGTCGCTCTTGGCAAAATACGCCTTCAAGGCCGCGCCCTATCCGACATCGCTCGACCTTGTTGCCGCTCTGCGCGCCGAGGCCCCAGCCGATAAACAAGCTCTGATTACCGACCTGTTTGAAAAGATCACCGTATTTGACATCAAAACCACCAAGGCCATCGCCACCAAGCGTAAGGACGGTCGCTACGACCTCGCCCTAACGGTCGACGCCAAAAAGCTCTATGCGGATGGGCAGGGCAAGGAAACTGCCGGTCCAATGGCTGAAAAGGTCGATGTGGGACTTTTCGCCGTCAAGCCAGAGGCTAAGGATTTTGATCGATCGAAAATATTGGCCTTCAAGTCCGTGCCTCTTCACTCAGGGGTCCAGACCCTCGTCCTGACGGTGCCGACCTTGCCAAAATTTGCTGGCGTCGATCCCTATGCCAAGCTTATTGATCGCAATGCGGACGATAATCTGATCCCAGTAAGTAAATCGAACTGACCCTGCTGGTGGTCTGCGCGATTTGCCGCAATTCTAGGTGAGGATGATATGTTGGCGGGACCCGAGAAGAGGTTCTAGGGTCTGCCTATATTTCTAGAGGATTGATGCACTCGCTATTGGCATCGCAGGCCAGACCTTAGGCTTGGGCTTTTCAAAGGAGGATCGATATGTCCGCTGAACATGACGCCACAATCCCGCCAGCCGGTCCGGCAAAGGATGCGACACAGACGGATAGCCCGCAAAGCCCTGTGGGTGAGGCGGCCTTGGCCGATCTCATAAACCGCGTCGAAGCGGTATTTCGTGAAGGGCTGAAGGCGCTTGGCGCACAGTCCAAGCCCCTGATCGATAATGCCGAAGACCAGCTTGAAGCGGCTCAAAAGGCTGTTTCGGATCAGGTTCGAAATCGGCCCTTGACCGCAACGGCGATGGCCTTGGGGGTCGGTGTCGTCATTGGCCTTCTCTTGAGTACTGGGCGGCGCAGATGATCCGAAAGACGGTCATTCAGACCCTCACAACGGCCACGGTCGTGGCCGTCTGCGCGGGCATCAGTCTCGTGGCAGCCGCTTTCGGCCTATTTGTGCTGTTGCGCGCCCTTTGGGGTGAAGCCATTGCCTGCGCCATCGTGGCGGGTCTGTTTGCTTTGGTGGCGCTGCTCGTTGCCTTTGTGGCCAGCCGACCGGCGGCAGTATCAAAGCACCCGGTTCCGGCACCGCCAGAGCCTGCGCCCATCTTGGCAAGCTTGATGGCTGTTGTGCGGGAAAAGCCCTTGGTTAGCGCGGCTGTCGCAGCAGTTGCTGGGATCATCGCCGTGCGCAATCCTCAGATGATCTCAAGTTTGATTGCGGCCTTTTTTGAGGATAGCGACCCTCAGGCCTAGAGCCGATCACGCAGGGCATACCAGCTGAGGCCCGCAACCAAGGCGGGCCAGCGCAAGAGTTTGCCGCCCGGAAAGGGGGGGGTGGGCAGACGCGACAGTAGATCAAGTCCCGACATCTCGCCAAGGCTCGCCTCGGCCAACAGCCTGCCAAAATAGGGCGCGAGCATCACACCTTGGCCACTATAGCCTGCGGCGGCCACCACGCCGGGGGCCAGGGCCTTAACATAGGGAGCCCGGGTCATGGTGATGCCGAGGGTCCCGCCCCAAGCGTGGGTGATGGGCACGGCGGCAAGACGCGGATAGACTCTCAGCATGTGTCGTTGAACAAATCCGCTGATGTCGGAGGGAAACCAAGGCCAATAGTTTTCGCCGCCACCAAACAGCAACCGCCCATCGGAGGATTTGCGAAAATAGTTGATAACAAAGCGGCTATCGGCCACGGCCGCGTCGCTGCGAATGATCTCGTCGGCAAGATCGCCCAAGGGAGCCGTTGCCAAGATAAAGTTGTTGATCGGCATGACCCGGGCATCAATCTGGGATGACAGACCGTCAATATAGCCGTCACCGGTCAGGATCAGCCTTTGGCAAATCACCGTGCCCTCTTGTGTGGTCACCTCCATGCCGCGCGCGGTCTTGCGCCAAGAGAGGGCCCGAGACCTTTCAAAAATCTGCGCGCCGGTCTTTAACGCCGCTTGGCCAAGGCCGAGGGCAAAATTGAGGGGATGAAGGTGTCCGCCGCCCTCATCCACGGTTCCTCCAAAATAGACGTCGGTGCCGAGCTCATCTGCGAGCGCGTCCTTCTCGATCAGGCGGATCTGTCCATAGCCATAGCGCTCGGCCATGTGGTCACGCCAAGCGAGGTCTTGATCCGCGCCCTGTGATCGATGCCGCGCGTGGATCATGCCGGGCTTGAGATCACAGGCAATGGCGTGGTGCGTGATAAGATCGTGCAGATGGGCCTTGGCGTCCTGAGCGAGGCTCCAAAGGGCCATGGCATCATCCGGACCGACCGCCTGTTCGAGCCAGTTCTGATCGCGTCTTTGACCGGTATGGATCTGGCCACCATTTCGGCCAGAGGCGCCTGACCCAACCTGCGCCTCCTCCAGGACGATGGTGGGAACCCCTTGTTCCGCCAGACGGAGGGCTGCGCCCAGTCCGGTATAGCCCGCACCAATGATGCAGACCTCTGTGCGGTGATCACCCTTTAAGGACGTAAGATCGGGGAACGGGTTTGCCGTTTGGGCGTACCAAGAGGTGGACGGATGGCCTTGGTTGCGCGCTGCCATCGGGGTTAGACGTTAAGCAGCAGGAACTCCCGCTCCCAAGGGCTGACCGTGCGCATGAACGCATCATATTCCGCAAGCTTGACCCGCGAATAGGCGTCAATGAAGCTGCCGCCCAGAATATCGCGCAGCGGAACGCAGGAGCTTAGCAATTCCACCGACTCAATCAGACTGCGCGGCAATTCGACCCCGCGAAGATTGGCGTCAGTGTCGACGGGGGGCTCGGGTTTGAGGGCGCCAACCATACCCAAATAGCCAGCGCCCAGAACCGCAGCGATGGCCAGATAGGGATTGGCATCTGAGGAGGGTACGCGATTTTCAACGCGGCGATTGGCGGCGTCCGACGGCGGAACACGAATACCCGCTGTGCGATTATCATAGCCCCATTGGGTATTGACCGGCGCTCCGGATTCTTTGCTGATCCGGCGGTAGGAATTCACATAGGGCGCAAGGATGGCCATGATCGCAGGCATGTAGCGCTGTTGACCGGCGATGAAACTATAGAATAGCTCTGTGGGTCCATCCGTGTCCGGGTCAGAAAAGAGGTTCTTGCCCGTGATGGGATCAACGATCGACTGGTGAATATGCATGGCCGAACCGGGCTCGGAGGCTATGGGTTTGGCCATGAATGTGGCGTAGATCTCGTGCTCCATCGCCGCTTCACGGATGGTGCGTTTGAACATGAAGACCTGATCGGCCAGTTCCAAGGCATTGCCATGCCGCAGATTGATCTCCATCTGCGCGACACCGCTCTCGTGGATCAGGGTGTCGATCTCAAGGCCTTGGCGTTCAGAATATTCGTACATATCCTCAAAGAGGGCATCAAACTCATTGACGGCAGAGATCGAATAGCCCTGACGTCCCGTCTCAGGGCGTCCGGATCGGCCGGTCGGCGGTTTGAGCGGATAGTCGGGATCGACATTTTTTTCGACCAGATAGAATTCTAACTCCGGAGCGACAACCGGCTCCCAGCCCTTAGCCTGATAGAGCGACAGAACCCGCCGCAAAACCTGGCGCGGACTCTCGTCGACGGGACGACCATCGGGATGGAAGGCGTCGTGAATGACCTGCGCTGTTGGATCTTGGGCCCAAGGCACGCTGGCGAGGGTCGCAAAGTCGGGCACAAGGAAGATATCGGTGTCGGATTGAACCGCGCCGATCAGACCCTCAAGATCTGGAAAATCGCCGGTGATGGTCTGATAGAACACCGACATGGGCAGGTTCATGGTTCCGCCATTGAGGAACTTGCGCACCGGCATGATCTTGCCGCGCGCCACACCGGCAAGGTCGGGCACGAAACATTCGATCTCTTCGATATTTTGACGGGCAAACCATTGGGTTGCCTCTTCAATGGACGCGACTCCGCGCGCGGTCGCGGGGGCGGACTTTCGCTGTTTTGATTTGGGTTTCATGACACTTTATGGGTTTCGGCCATTAGCCTAACCCAAGGTCGCGACTTGCGCAAACCGCGATCCCAATTTGAAATCCGAAACCTTAACCTGTGTTACGCAGTGCCGCCGCAATACCATTGAGGGTCAGTTGAATGCCCAGTTGAATGGCCTCGCCGTTTTCTCCGCGCCGACGCCGAGACAAGAGCTCGATCTGCAATCGGTTAAGCGGATCAAGGCAGGGCTTTGACAGGGCAATAGAGGCCGCAAGGTCCGGCTGACTTTCTAAAAGCCTTGTCGCGCCGCGAACCTTGAGGATGAGGTCCTCCGTCGCCTTCCACTCATTATGGATGGTGTCATAGATCCGATCGGCATGGGCGCGATCTGGGGCAAGACCAGCATAGGCGCTGGCCATGGCCATATCGCTTTGGGCCAAGGCGATTTCCATATTGGCCAAAAAGGTATCCAAAAAGCCCCAGCCCTGAGCCATATCGCTCAGTTGGTTGATGCTGATCTTTGCGACCTTAACCCCGGAGGCAAAACCATACCAACCTGGCAGCATAAAGCGCGACTGCGACCAGCTAAAGACCCATGGAATGGCGCGAAGATCTTCGATACGCCCAGATTTGGTTCGGGAGGCCGGGCGACTGCCGATCTTCAGGTCGATGATTTCGGAGATCGGTGTGGCGGTTCTGAAAAAGCCCGCAAAGGCCGGATCGCGATAGACCAGATCCTGATAGGCTTCGCAGGAGGCATCGGTAATGGCACTCATGGCCGGGCCGAACCTTGTATCCAAGGCCGTGGAGGTCGTGTCACCCTCTTGGCGCAGGGTGGCGAGGAAAACGGCGGCGCAGGCACTGTCTAGGGATTTGCGCGCCGAAACCTCATCGCCGAATTTGCGGGCAATCATCTCGCCCTGTTCGGTCACCCGCATGCGGCCTCGCACCGTACCGGCTGGCTGGGCAAGGATAGCCGCAAAACTCGAACCGCCGCCGCGTCCGACCGAGCCGCCGCGGCCGTGAAACAGTTGCAGACCCACACCTTGCTCGTCGCAGACCTTGAGAATGTCGGACGATGACCGGTGCAAGGACCAACGCGAGGCGGTGTAGCCCCCATCCTTGTTGCTGTCCGAATAGCCCAACATCACCTCTTGGGTCGCTTTGGGCCCGAGGAGGGATCGTGTAATCGGCAGTTTGAGCCAGCGATCAATGATGGCGGGCGCAGCTTCCAGGTCGCCAATGGTTTCAAAGAGGGGCGCGACGCCAAGCATGGACCTTGGCGCGGCACCGCCAAAGACGAGGCCAGCCTGTTTGAGTAGGACCAAGGGTTCAAGTATGTCAGAAACGGATGCGGCCTTAGACACCACATAGGCGCCGATGGCCTCTGGACCGTAGGCAGACACAGTCTCAGCGGCAGCGTCCAAAATTCGAAGCTCGCGCTTTGTTTCGGCCGAGTAGGAGGCAAAGGGCCAGCGCAGGACGCGGTCGTCCGAGAGCTGCTCAATCAGAAGCTCGATCCTTTGATCCTCTGAGAGCTGAATATAGTCGATCGGGGTTGGCGATTGGGCAAAAAGGTCGGCCATCACCCGTTCATGGACGTCTGAATTTTGACGAAGATCCAGCGACAGGAGGTGGAAACCGCAGCAACGGACAATCTGCAGCAAGACCTTGAGGGTGGTCCCTACCAGCCGCTCACCGCCATGTGAAATCAGGCTATCGCGAACGATAGACAGATCATGCACCAGTTCAGAGACAGCACCGTAAGGCTGGGCCTGGACGGCGGCCTTTGGGGCACCGACCGGGGAGGCCTTCAATCGCTCAGCGGTGGCCAGGACCCGGTCGTGAATATAGGTCAGGGCCCTGCGATAGGGTTCGTCTGCGCGGTGCACGGAATGCTGCGCCGAGCGCCTTGCCAATGCCATGACCTCGTCTGAGACAGGGGCCAAGGTGACCGACAGGGTTAGCTCCGATTCCAGTTGGTCTAGCTGTTCAAGATACCAGGCGAAGATGACTTGGCCCTGTTCAGAGAGGGCCAGTTTTAAGGTGACATCATCGACATGGGGGTGGCCGTCGCGGTCGCCGCCAATCCAAGATCCCAATCCAACCACCAGAGGGAAGGGGGCCTGTTCAGGCAAATCGCGGTCCCAATCGCCATAGAGCCGAACAAGGGCGGGTAGGATCGCTCGCCGGACAAAGCCCAATGTATTGTCGATCTCATCACTAACCGTAATCCGGTCCGGGCGATGAAGCCTCGTCTTCCAAAGCAGCGCCACCGCGCGGAACAGTTCGTCCTGCGTCCAAAGATCAAGCGTGCGTGGCAAGCTATGGCGACGCAGAGCCAAGATGCGTGCAACTTCAAACTCGCGGTCGACCACGGAGGCGCGGCGCATTTCTGTCGGGTGGGCCGTCAGAACCGGGGTTAGGCGCATTGTGTCCAAAACAGACTTGATGTCTGCCTCGCAAACGCCTTCGCTCTGCTTTAGCGCTACTGCGCCGGTCAAGCTGTTGGGCAAGCCGCCCGACTGTCCATCATCCAGCTGTCGACGTCCGGCAACGTCTTCTGCGATATTGGTCAGGGTCGATAGACAGGCCAAAGCGCGAACCAGATAAACGGCCTCATCGGCGGAAAGGTTCGACAGGTCATCAGGCCGGTCGCTGGCGTCCCTCGCCCTTTGAACGCCTTGCTGACGGGCCTCACCGTCGAGATAGGCGAGGGCCTCGTTAAACAGGCGCTCGAGAAGCCGGACATTCTGCGCCACTTGGCGCGTGGTCGACTCATCGAAGGTCATCTTTTCAGTCTCCTGTAAGCTTTCGCGCACCTTAGCTTGAATCATGTAAAAACCCTTCTACGGGTCAATATTGGCGTGTCCTACGGGAGATTATGACGATGGATGAGCTTTGGCGTTTGGGAGAAGAGGCGGGTCAGCGGCTTAAGGATCGCAAACAAACCATCGCGATCGCTGAATCATCGTCAGGCGGTTTGCTCTCAGCAGCCCTGTTGGCGGTTCCGGGCGCTTCGGTCTATTTCCTCAGTGGCGCTGTGGTCTATACCGGCCGGGCGCGGCGCAAGCTGATGGGTCTTGAAGCCGATGCGGTGGAAGGGATGCGCTCGTCCAGTGAGCCCTATGCCCTGTTGCTCGCGCGAACCGCTAAGGCGCGGTTTCGCACCGACTGGGGCCTGTCAGAGACCGGTGCGGCCGGTCCGACCGGAAACCCGTACGGCGATGCGGCGGGTCATAGTTGCATTGGGGTCAGCGGACCAATCGAACGGGTTCTAACCCTAGAGACCGCCAGTTCGGATCGGCGCGCCAATATGCAGGCCTTTGCCAAAGAGGCGCTGCGGGCGCTTATCGCCGCACTGGATGCTCAGGCCTAATCTTAGGCCGCGCGCTGACCTGCGGGCCGGTCCAGAACCCGCAGGATTTCGCCTTCGCGTTCGTTCCAGATGATGCTGACGCCCAAGGCCCGGTCCAACTGGTTGCCCAGCGCCGATCGCACCTGAATATCGCCAAGCCGCTTGGGGCTGATCCGCATCAAGGTGCGCCCACAGCCCAGATCTTCATGAAGGTCTGCATGGCGCAAGACCGCGTCAATGATCGCGCCGGTTAGGGGTGACTTGCCCGAGGCGGAGGCCTTGGCTGGACGATAGGTTGGGACGAAGCGCTTATAGGGGGCCATGAGGGGCTTTCTTAAGGTCACAAGGTTCGGTCTTGACCTTATGGGCACCATATGCGTCAAATTCGGACGTATCAGTTGGAGCGCCCTATGCGACACGATAAGGCCCAGAGGCTCTTGACCCTCGCTAGGATGCTGGCCGGAACCGCCGAAGGCTTGACGCTGGATGAGATGGCGTCCCGGCTAGAGGTCGGACGGCGCACCGTGGAGCGCATGCGCGATGCGGTGCGTGAAGTGTTTCCGCAGATGGAGGATATTGACGATCCCCCCACCCGCCGCTTTCGCATTCCCTCTGGCCTAGACGGTCTTTTCCAAGCCCCAACGGCTGAAGAGCTGGCTGCCCTACGGACCGCTTCGGAAGCGCTCAGCAGTTCCGGAGCGCAAAATCGGGCGAGTGCCCTGACCACCTTGGAGGCCAAACTGATGGCCTCGATGCGTCCCGGTGTTCGCCGCCGCCTTGCGCCCGATGTTGAAGCCCTACTTCAGGCGGAAACCATCGCGGTGCAGGCTGGCCCACGTCCCTTTGAAGAGGATGATGTTTTGGCGCGGGTGCGCGAGGCTATCAAGTCGATGCGCGCCTTGAGGCTTCGCTATGATGGCGGCAGCACGCCGGGGCGAATGCGCGATGTGGTTCCCTTTGGCCTCCTGTTTGGACGCAGCAACTATCTGGTTGCCGCAGAGCTTACGCAGGGCCAAGCCGTCGGCCTTCCGCGCAATTGGCGGCTAGACCGCATGGGTCAGATTGAGGTCCTTGATATACCCGCTAGCCCGCCCGAAGACTTTTCGTTGCAGGACTATGCCGATCAGAGCTTTGGCATCTATCAGGATGATGTCGAGGATGTGGTCCTGAAGATCCTGCCCCATGGTGCAGCGGATGCACTGCGCTGGCGCTTCCATAGCCATCAGACCGTGACCCAAGACCCTGATGGCTCCGTGACCATCGCCTTTCGGGCCAGCGGCATGACCGAACTGTCTTGGCATCTGTTCAGTTGGGGCGACAAGATCAGGATTCTTGCGCCCGACCGGCTGAAATCGGTTCTGGCGGAGCAGTTGAAATTGGCCGCCCTTGCCTTGACTTCGACTGACGGCGTCCGAAATTGACGTAAGGCCCCTTCACAAGGGAATTCGTTCACACGGAGACCCGATCATGTTCGACCTCACCCTTCTTCGCCCAAGCCTTTCGTCAGACCTGTTGGGCCTTAGCCGCCGCCTCTATGGCAGCTTGCGCTATGGGGTCGTGCTTTTGGTGTGGCTGGGCCTTTTTCTTGTCCGGCCGCGTCTGGCGATAGCCGCCTTCAAACATCGGCGGTTGAGCTCACCCATTCCACGAATGAGAAGCCGCCGCATGATTGGCCATCGAGGCTTGCCTATCCTATAGCTGGTTTGGTCCATGACCGACCTTACCTGCGATAGCTGCAAGGATCCTTTGATGAAACGTCCCCTGGCCGGTGTCCGTATCCTTGCGGTCGAGCTCTATGGTGCTGGCCCCTATGGCACGCAGTTGATGGCCGAACTGGGCGCTGAGGTGGTTAAGATTGAAGCGCCGTCTATGGGCGGAGATGTCAGCCGGTCGGTAGGGCCCTATTTTTTGGGAGAGGGCGACACCGCATTCTTTCAGACCTTCTCACGGTCAAAGTCTTCTCTGGCCCTAGAGCTCAAGACCCCAGAAGGCCGCGCGATCTTCGAAAAGCTCGTCGCCGGAGCCGATGCAGTCGTCAATAATTTGCGCGGTGACCAGCCGGGTAAGCTTCGCCTGACCTATGAGGACCTAAAGGGGCTCAAGCCCTCGATCGTCTGCGCTCACCTGTCCGCCTATGGTCGCAACAATTGCCGCGCAAACTGGCCGGGCTATGACTATCTGATGCAGGCCGAAAGTGGGATGATGAGCTTGACGGGCGAGCCTGATGGGCCGCCGACGCGGCTTGGCCTATCGATGGTCGATTTTATGACGGGCTCGGTCTTTGCCCTTGGCATTGTCTCTGCGATCTTGAGCGCGCGCAGCACGGGCGAAGGCTGCGATGTGGATGTATCCCTGTTTGACGTTGCCCTTCACCAGACCTCCTATCCTGCCGTTTGGGCCATGAATGAGGGCTATGAGCCTGAACGGCTGCCGCGCGGTGCCCACCCGTCCATCGCCCCGTCGCAACTGGTCAGGACCGCCGATGGCTGGGGTCTATTGATGTGCCAGACACCAAAATTTTGGGACCTGTTCTGCACCCTCACCGGTCGGATGGATCTGGCCGCTGATCCTCGATTTGTCGATATTCCAGCACGCCGCGCCCATTTGGCCGATTTGACCCAAGTCTTGGACGACGTCTTTATGACCCGCAAGGCCCAGGACTGGAGTGATCTGTTCGCCGGTCACGTGCCCTTTGCGCCGGTCAAGGACCTTAAGTCTGCCTTGGAAAACCCTTTTGTGGCAGAGGTGGGCATGAGGGATATTGTCGCCCATCCGGCCAAGCCGGAGGGCCTGCATATGCTGGCCAGTCCGGTGATGATCAATGGCCAAAGGATGGTTGGCCAACGGGCCCCGACCTTGGGTGAGCAGACCCAGACAATCTTGGCGGCTTTGAACGCCTCCGACCATGCCGACCGGCTTTAGATCTTATCGGCATAGATCATCCGACCGCGTCCAAGGCGCGTCAGGACCTGCTCCAAATCCGTCTCCGCCACCGCAAAGCACCCTTCGCTTCGCCCTAACTTGCCTGTGTCGCGCACCATCGCCGGACTGACATACCAAGCCGCATGAACAACGATGGCGCGAGGCTTGGCATTGCTGTTGGTCTCGTCCAGTCCGTTCAGGCGCAAGGACCTGCCATGTTTGCCGTTATAGATCTCGTCGGTCACATAGGCCCCAGGTGAGGAGGCGTAGGAGCCTTCCGCATTGCTAAACCGTTTGAGCCATCCAGAATGGTCCGGATCTGACCCGCGGCCATGAGCCACCAACAGGGTGTGATCCTGTCCTGAATGCAAATCGAGCAGATGGAACCGAGGACTGGCCGAGGCCCGTGAAAAATCGACGATGCCCATGAGATCGGCGTTCGGCACCCCAGCCCGATGGCGGACCATTGCGTCTAGGGCCCGCTGTCTGAGGGCAGGGGGAATGTCATTGTTAAGCGGGGTGCTGTGGGCCATCCTCGCGCAGGCTAGGCCCATAATTGGTGCTGCGAACAGGGCTCGCCGTGTCAGCTCTTGTCTCTGATCGGGCATATAGACCTCGCTCCTCGTCGATCCCGTGCCCCCCGGCGAACTGTCCCTTAACCGCATGTGAAGGCGAGGTCACGCCTCAATTTTCAGGGGTTGTGGCGGTCCAAGGCCTTCGCCCATCGGTCGTCTAAACCATAGATATCGCGACGAAAGTTGATCACGCCGTCGGGATCGACCCATACGGTCCAATAGGCCAGCAGGATCGTGACCGGTGATCGTAATTTCAGAGTCTGGGTCGTCATGGTGTCGAGCGACAATTGGGTTTGGGCGCGGGTCCAACCCTTTTGGTCGGCGGCCAAGATCAGATCTGCCAGTTCAAGGGGGCGTTCAAGGCGAACACAGCCTGAACTGACCGCACGAGAGGAATGGGCGAATAGCGCCTTGGCCGGGGTATCATGCACAAAGACAGAATAGGGATTGGCGAAGAGAAATTTGACCCGCCCCATCGCATTGGCTGGCCCCGGGGCCTGTTGAAGGCGGTAGGGTAGGGGGCCGGTCCAATCGATCCTTCGTGGGTCGACCACTTTGCCCATTCGGTCTGTAACAACCAAGCCGCGTTCGGCGATGAGGCCGGGGTCCTTGGCAGCAGCCGGGGCAATATCCTGTTTCAAAATTGTCGGCGGGACCGTCCATGTTGGATTGAGCACAATTTGATCGATGGCAGAGCGTAGCTGCGGTGTTTGGCGAAACGGCTTGCCGACCTGAACCTTGGATCGCCAAATGATCTGATTGTCGTCAACCAGATAGGCTTCATAGCCTGCAATATTGATTAGCAGGAACCGGGACGGCAAATGGCTCATCAGCGCCCGTGAGCGGTCCATATTGACGCGCAACTGCCGGATACGCTGAGCGATGGGCCGGTTAAGCTCGTTAATCACACCCGAGCTGACCTGTCCGGAGGGATCAAGTCCCATCCGACGCTGAAAGGTCTTAACCGCGGATAGTAGGGTCTCGTCAAACAGGGCATCGTCGCGCGCTTGGCTGGATAGGTCACCCAGTAGGCGCAGTCGCATCGCGATCGCTGAAACCCGTGGTCCGTGCGTACCCATTGAGAGCGTGGGACCATTGCCAATCGGTACCCAGCCACCCTTGGCCTCTATCTGGCGCAATTGGTTCAACTGGCTGACCAAAGCGCGATAGAGCGGCTGAGGTGGCGCAGCAGCATCAATGGCGCGGGCAACATCCGCAGATGTTGCGGTCTCCAAGATCAAGGCTTGATCGGCGGGTCCGGGTCTATTTTGTTGATCGTGCGCAGCATTGACCTTTCCACGATGAAGGTGGGTGACCAACAGGCCGAGCGCTTCATTAGCGACCCGGTCCCGTTCAGGTCCGGGCTGATGGGTGAGCCGAACCAAGTCCGCGGAATGATAGTCGCTGGGTGTAAGCCCGTGTCTATAGGATCCCTCGACAGCAGCGCGAAGGGCCGTCCATCGGGCCTCGTCCGTCCAGACGGCTTGCGCCTGCGCCAAGCCATGGCTCTGAATGCTGAGGAATATAACGAACAGCCATAGGGCACGGCGGTTCACAATTGTATCTCCATAGGGTCAACTTGACCCTATGCCATCATCCCCAGCGCCGCCGCCTGTCATTGATTAAACCCGCGAGCCCCGTCAATTCAGAGGGTAGGTGCCGCCGCGCGCAGTTGGCGCTGCCGACGATAGAAATAGACCCCTGCGGCTGAAACAAGAACCGCCCCAACAATGCTCGTGACATAGGCGGCCTGAATGTAGAATTGCAGCCAGTCAAGGGTAACCCCGCCAAAATTGCGCCACAGGAGCAAGACGACGCTGCCAGCATAGCCCGACGAGTCCGCCACATAGATCAGAAAGCCGGCGGTCGCGACCTGTCCGCTGACGGCCACTAAGCGGTCGAACAACATCGCGTTGAAGGGCGTGTAGCCCATATAGAGGCCAGCACCCGCCAGGATCATCCACGTCAGGGGGGACAGAAGGCCCGCTTGAAAGGCCAAGGTCGACAGACCCAAGAGGATGAAGCCTGCCACCACAAGGCCGTGGATCACCAGAAGGGCCTTTAGATTATCGCGAACCGTCATGACTGCCGCTAAGGCGGCGAGCGAGATCACAGCGACAGGAACCTCGCTGGCGGTAAAGACACTTGCGGTCTTGCCAAAGCCCAGCGCTGTCCAGATTTCAGCAGCGAAATTGTCTCTAAAATCGCGAAAGGCCGTCAGCATGACATAGGACAGGATCAGTAAAATCAGACCCGGCGCATATTGGCGCAGGAAGGCTGCGCGTTCCTCGCCGTTCATGGGAGCGCGCGTTGTGCGCTGCGCCTCGTCTTCAGCCGACGGCGGCGGCAATAGGCTTAGGACCCAAACCGACACCGCCAAAAGCGGCATGAACACCAAGCCCACAGCCGCTGGCATCCAAAAGGCACTGATATGTCTTGAAGTCATCATCAGCACGCCGATGGATTTGACGACGCCTGACGACAGGATGAAGCTCGAACAGAGCATGGCGCCGAGGACTTCAGAGACGCGGCGGCCTTCCATGAACCCAAAAACCAATCCGAAGATCATCCCGAGTGGCAAGCCATTGAAGAACAGGGCTGCGACATTCCACGGTGCGGGGATGACGGCAAAGGCCACCAAGGCGAGCCAGGACAGCCCTATGAGGATCAAGATGGCGCCGGCCCGCCGTAAGGGGTCCATCTCTGCAATGACCTTGATGCCGATCATTTTGGACAGGGCGTAACCGGCCACCTGCGCCAAGACGAGGGCAATCTTATAGTCTAGGACGAAGGTCCAGCCCTCTACCGCCTCAAAGGTGGCGGCCGAGAATGGCTTGCGAAAAGCGTACATGGAGAAATAGGCGCAAAAGCCCGCCAGCCCGGCAATGAGGGTAAAAACGATCGGATTGGCTTGAACCAATCTCTGCCTGATTCGGTCGTTCAGAGTGAGGGTGGTCAAGGCTAGATCTCCGACGAAAGTGTAGGGCGGCAGTTTGAACCGTTCATGCCTCGCAACCCCTCTGTTTTGATTCCATGACAGGTGCGTGGCAGTAGGATTAGGTTTGTCATAGATCTGAGCTAAAAACAGCGCCTTAAGAATCGTCTCAGCCTTGAGTTTGGAATCTATCTCTATGCCGCGTTCCTACGATCTTGCTGTTGTTGGCTCAGGAATTGTTGGTTTGGCCAGTGCCTTGGCGGCGGCACGGCGCGGAAAACGGGTCGTTGTCATTGATCGCGATGCTCAGGCCAATGGGGCCTCTGTCCGAAATTTTGGGTTCATCACCATAACCGGACAGGAACGCGGTGATATGTGGGCCCGGGCGAAACGCTCACGTGATGTTTGGGTCGAGGTGGCTGAGGCCGCTGGGATTGACATGATCCATCGCGGTCTGATCATGGCGGTGCGCCGTCCCGAAAGCATGGTTCTGCTCGAAGCCTTTCTTCAGACTGAAATGGGTCAGGGCTGTGAGATCTTGGACGCCAAAGCCCTCAAGGCCGATCACGGCTATCTGGCCGGTTCTGAGCTTTTAGGTGGCCTTTGGAGTCCCCATGAGGTGCGGGTCGAATCGCGCCAAGCCATTCCGGCGGTCGCCGCCTGGCTCGATGACCATCACGGCGTCACCTTCATGCGCCAGACCGCTGTTGTTGGTGTAGAAACCGGCAAGGTCGTTACGACCAAAGGGGTGATTGAGGCCGATTGCGTGGCGGTCTGTCCTGGGGATGACCTGATCAGTCTCTTTCCAGAACGGGTCGCGGCCTATGGGGTCACCCGATGCAAACTCCAGATGCTTCGGCTGGCCGATCCCGGCTTTAGGCTCTCGGGCGCGGTGATGTCCGATTTGGGCCTCGTCCGTTATGCGGGATATGCCGCCTTGCCGCAGGCTCACGCTGTGCGCGCTAGGCTTGAGGCTGAGCAGGCCGCCCAACTGGCTAACGGAATTCACCTGATCGTGGTGCAGAGCGCTGACGGCAGTCTGGTCGTCGGTGATAGCCATCACTATGGCCCAACGCCCGATCCCTTTGCGTCCGAGGCCGTCGATCAATTGATCCTTGATGAATATGAGGCTGTATTTGGCCTTAGCGCACCGCCTGTCCAGGAGCGCTGGACGGGAACCTATGCGTCGGCATCGGACCGCACAGTGCTGATTGACCAGCCGTGCCAAGATGTACGCCTCGTCATGGTCACGACCGGGGCGGGGGCTTCCACCGGCTTTGCCTTGGGCGAAGAGGTGGTCAATGAACTGTTTGGCAAGGATAAGGCCCCATGAGCCTGCAAGGTTTGAACGACTTTGATCTGGTGATCTTTGACTGGGCCGGGACCATGGTCGACTTTGGTTGCCGGGCCCCGATTGAGGCCTTGGTCACGGCCTTTGCCCGCCGAGGCGTGGTGCTCGATGAGGTCGCAGCGCGCGTGGATATGGGCAAGGCTAAGGCGGACCATGTCCGAGCGCTTTTGGCGCGGCCTGATGTGGCGCAGGATTGGCTTGCTGCCACAGGTGCCCTGCCGCTCGAGGCCGATGTTGACGCTCTGATGGTCGATCTTGGTCCTTTGATGAGAGAGGCCGCAGGCCGCGCCGCCCAACTGATCCCAGGTGCAGCCAAGGTTGCTGCCGATTTGCGGGCCGTAGGGCTCAAGGTCGCCTCATCCACGGGCTATACGCGAGAGATGATGCAGCCGGTACTAATCCAAGCCGCAGAGCAAGGTTATGCGCCCGACCATCTGGTCTGCGCCGGAGAAACCCCGCAAGGTAGGCCCTCCCCCCTCATGGTCTACAAGACCTGCGCAGAATTAGGCGTGTGGCCCCTATCACGCGTCATCAAGGTCGACGACGCCGAGGCCGGTATAGCAGAGGGGCGCGCGGCGGGCTGCTTTACGATCGGTTTGGCAGCATCGGGCAATGGTATTGGCCTGTCGCTTGAAGCCTACCAGATGCTCGATCCCGTTGAGCGTGAAAATCGCCTAACCAAAGTCCGAGCCAGCCTCTTGGCCGCGGGCGCGGATATGGTGATCGATAGCGTCGCTGATTTGATTGGGGCTTTGGACGCGCGCGAGACCTAAACCTCTCGAAGTCGTGATGTCGGATTTGCACGCCCCGTCTTGCGGGGCTTAATGCCGATACCGATATTCTCGTTACAGTAGTCTATTTCGGGGCGATGATCGCCTACCAGGACACTGTTAACGAGGAACTTCCATGGGTTTGCTCTTGGCGACCGGGCCTTGGCTGGCGTCTGCATTTGGACTTTTGTTGGCCGCATGGCTGACGGGAGCCATCAGGTACATCTCAAACAATCGTGTTGGTGTTGTTGAAAAACTCTGGAGCTTTTCCGGCTCACTCAAGGGCGGGCTGATCGCTTTAGGCGGAGAGGCCGGATTTCAACCGGATGTCTTGCGTGGGGGCCTGCATTTTTTCGTTCCCCTGCAATATCGTGTCCATATTCAGCCGATTGTGACCATCCCTCAGGGCCGCTTGGGCTATCTGTTCGCACGCGACGGGACACCGCTCACGCCGGGTCAAGCCTTGGCCGCCAATCCTCAGATTGCGGACTATCAGGACACAAGGGGCTTTCTAAATGCCCAAGGTCAAAAGGGACCGCAGCGTCAGATTTTGCGTGAAGGGGCCTATGCCCTGAACCTGGCCCAATTTGTTGTCATCACGCGTGACAGGGTCTTTGCGCTGAGCTTGGACAAAGAGGAGGCGGCCCTGTTGGCTCAGATGGCTGAGATCATCGAGGAGAGAGGGGGCTTTGAGCCGGTCGTTATCAAGGACGCCGATGATCAGATCGGGGTTGTCACGGTTCACGACGGCCCAGGTCTCGCTGACGGTCAGATCATCGCGCCTATGGTTGGGGCCAACCCGTTGGATGGGGCTACCTTCCATAATGGCTTTCAAGACCCAGAGAAGTTCTTGGCGGCGGGTGGCCGTAAGGGCCGACAACTTCAAGTCTTGGTGGAAGGCACCTATTACATCAATCGCCTCTTTGCCACGGTAGAACGGATTCCCAAGACCGTTATCGAGGTGGGACAGGTCGGCGTCGTCGTTTCCTATACGGGGGAACGGGGTCATGACACCTCTGGCGAAGGCTACCGCCATGGCGAACTGGTCGCGACAGGTGAAAGGGGGGTCTGGTCCGACCCGTTATTGCCTGGGAAATATGCGTTCAACAGCTATGCCGGTCAGGTCACCAAGGTTCCCACGACCAATTTCATTTTGAAATGGGAGAGTGCGGCCGTTGGCTCGCACCGTTTTGACGAAAATCTTGCCGAGGTTTCGCTCATTACGCGTGATGCGTTCGAACCGACCTTGCCTGTGTCCGTCGTCGTCCATATCGACTATCGCAAGGCACCCTTGGTGATTCAGCGGTTTGGCGACATCAAGCGCTTGGTCGAGCAGACCCTCGACCCCATGGTTTCGGCCTATTTCAAAAATATCGGTCAGACCCGCACCCTGATTGAACTGTTGCAGGACCGAAGTGCGATTCAGCAGCAGTCCGGTGAGGAGATGAAGACCAAATTTGAGCAGTATAATCTGGAACTTCAGGAGGTCTTGATCGGTACCCCCAGACCCTCAGCGGCGGGGGACGATCAGATTGAGCGTATCCTCACCCAGCTTCGTCAGCGTCAGATCGCGGATGAACAGGTTGGAACCTATGAGCGCCAGAGGATTGCGGCTGATGCAGAAAAGGCGCTGCGAGAGGCTGAGAGCCGGGCGAAGCAACAGACGGGTATTACCGAATCGGAGCTGTCGATCCTGATCCAGCAGAATAATGGTAAGGCCAACCTTGCCCGAGCCGAACAGGAGGCAGCTCAAACCCGCATGGTCGCCAAGGCTGAGGCCGATCGGACACAGATGCTTGGTGAGGGCGAGGCGGCTCGGATCATTGCCTTGGCTGGCGCTGATGCGGAACGGGTCGCTAAGGTGGGTCTCGCGCAGGCCGAAGCCATCGCCAAGCAGGTCGAGGCCTCCGGCGGCGCGCGCTATCAGTTGGCTCGGCAGGTTGCCGAACGGGTCGCGGAGGCGCTTGAGAAATCAGGGGTCGATGTGGTGCCAAAGGTACAGATTACCGGCGCCGGTCAAGAGGGAGGCGGCAATGGTCTGGCCCAATCCCTGTTGGCTTTGATCATGAGCGATCGGATGCAGAACGAGGGTGAGAAGGTGTCTGCCCCCACCCTCTAGGCCAATCCTGCCCCCTTCTCCTGATGGAGGAAGGGGGCTATGGCGTTGTCACCATTGGCGTTCTGTCCTAGCCTAAAGGGTAAGGCGATTGAGCCTCCAAACCCTTCAAGGTCGCCACATGTCGCCCCGAACCTTTCTTGAGCCCTCCCGTTCCATCGACATTATCCATGAGACGGACGTCTTGGTGGTCGGGTCGGGGCCGGGGGGCCTTGCGGCGGCCTTGGCCTGTGCCCGTGCAGGGGTGCAGACGACGCTTTTAGAGCGCTATGGCTGTTTTGGCGGCAACATTACTCAGGTCGGCGTTGAGGGCTTTGCCTGGTATCGCCACCCCCAGACCATTGACAGCGAAGGTATAGGCCGCGAGTTCGAAGAGCGGGCCAAGACCATGGGTGCGGCCATGCCAGAGCCGCAATCGATCAGCCATTCCCTCGATGCTGAAGCCTTCAAATATGTGGCCGATGTTCTGGTTGAGGAGGCGGGCGTCACCCCGATGCTTCATCGGATGTTTGTTGCCCCCATTGTTGAAAATGGGCAGATCCGCGGGATCATTACCGAGAGCAAGGCTGGCCGAGAGGCGATTTTCGCTAAACGCGTCATTGATGCGACGGGCGATGCCGATATTGCCGAGCGAGCGGGGGCCCTGACCCATAAGACACCCAAGGCCGAAATGATGTCGGTCTCGGTCATGTTTTCCATGTGCGGCGTGAACAAGACCCGCTTTATCGAGCAGGTGAAGGCCGATCCCCAGACCTATAAGGATTGGGCGGGCAATGGCGAATGGGACATCACGACCGATGGCAAGGAGGACGAAATGTTCTCTCCGTTCCTGCGCAAGCCGTTTAAAAAGGCCCTAGAGGCGGGCCTCTTGCCGCCCAACCTGGCCACCATCGCGGGGACCTGGGGCACGGTGTCGGATCAGGGCGACCTAACCTATCTCAATATGGTCCACCTCTATCTGGATGGCACCGACCCAGACGATTTGACGATTGGTGAGATCGGCGGGCGCAAGCAGGCTATGCAGGCGGTCGAGGCGCTTAAACATTTTATGCCAGGGTGCGAGGACGCCAAGCTGCGTAACTTCGGCATGACCCTTGGTATTCGCGATACCCGCAAGATCGATGCGGCCTACAATATGACCGGCGAAGATGTGCGCGGTCAGGCCCGTTTCGACGATTCCATCGGCATATTCCCGGAATTTATCGACGGCTATGGGCTGTTGATCTTGCCGACCACGGGCCGATATTTTCATGTGCCCTATCGCTCGATGGTTCCTAAGGGGGTCGGGCACCTGTTGGTCACAGGCCGGGCCATTGGCGGCGATAAGATCAGCCATGCTGCCGTGCGCAACATGATGTGCTGCGCGGTCGCGGGGCAAGGGGCGGGCGTTGCGGCGGCCATGTCCATCAAGACAGGTCAAGATTTTGGCCTGCTCGACATAGGGCTCGTTCAGGCCGAACTGCGCCGTCAGGGCGCGAGGATTGCGTAAAATGACCAAGAGCTCAACGCCGCCTTGGCTGATCCTCGTTTTGGCCAGCATCGCCATAGCGGGGAACTATTACGCCTATGACGCCATAGGACCCGTCGCCGATCTTTTGCGAACACAGCGCGGCCTGAGCCAGACCGATATTGGTCTGCTGAACGCGGTGTTCAGTCTCCCCAACATTCCGTTGGCGTTGGTTGGCGGCTTGATTATTGACAGACTGGGGGCCGCCAAGGCCGCGCTCGGTGCGGCAGCCTTCTGTTTTGTGGGATCGGTTCTGACGGCGGTGGGCGAGCCTTTCTCGATCATGGTCACGGGACGGCTGTTGTTTGGGGTTGGTGAAGAGACCTTGCTCATCGCACTGCTTGCAGCGCTGGCGCAGTGGTTCTCTGTAGGCGCGGCAGCCTTGGCCATGTCGTTGTTTTTCAGCCTTGCTCGGGTTGGCTCCTACATGGCGGATATTTCACCGCGTTGGGCAGCCCCGCTTTATGATCAGGGCTGGCAACCGCCCCTATTTTTAGCGGCAGGACTAACGGGCGTCAGCTTGATCGCCGCTCTGATCTTTATGATGCTCGATAAGGGACGCACCCAAGCTAAGAGCCATGTGCCCGAGCCGATTACGGTTAGGTCCTTGGTCGGCTTTGATCGATCCTTTTGGTATATACTCGGGCTGAATGTGCTTTTTGCCTCGGTTTTTTTCCCGTTCCGATCAACCTTTGCCATTGTCTATTTCCAGGACGCAAAGCATCTGAGCTTGGCCGATGCGGGTCTGCTCAACAGTTGGGTTTTTTTCGCTGCCATCTTTGCTACGCCGATCTTTGGCCTGATCGCGGATCGATTTGGTCGCCGCACGCTGCTTCTCAGCTTGGGTGCCCTGTTAATGCCTGTGACCTTCTTTATCTTGGGAGCGACCAACCTCAGCCTGTGGATATCGACCGTCTTGATGGGCATCAGCTTTTCGGTCATTCCAGCGGTCATCTGGCCAGCCACCTCAATGTTGGTCGAGCCCAAGCGTTTGGGCACCGCTTTCGGTCTGATCAATGTGCTGCAAAATCTTGGCCTGTTCGCCTGTAACTATCTGGCAGGCTGGTTCAATGACGCCAACCATGCCGGAACGACCAATCCGGCGGGCTATGAACCGATGTTGCTGATGTTTGGTGCCTTGAGCCTGCTGGCCCTCGTCTCGACCCTAGCCCTTTGGCGCCGTGAACAGGGCCCGCATAGCCGCGGCCTTGATAGGCCCGCAACGGACAGATCGGCCTAATGGCTTTTGTTCGTGGTTTCCGCGCGAGCCACGAGACTTTGGTAGAGCCCATCGAGATCCTCGCGGCTGATATCCAGCGTCTCGCCATATTGTGTGAGCACAAGGTCAATATCCTGAGGCGTTAGGCTTAAGGCTGGCGAGATGGGCTGGGCCGGCGGATGGGCGACATGGGGAAAAGATCTGCCCGTGAGGTTGTTATAGATCAGCGCGCTCGCGGTCAGCAAAACCGAGTTCAAAAGGACCGGGACGAGCGCGAAGCTATAGCCCATCTGCGTAATTTTGGGCCCGCCTAGAACTGCGATGAGGGCGATGGCCCCGCTTGGCGGATGGACGCAGCGAAAAATCGTCATGACGGCGAAGGAAAGAGCGACCGCCAAAGGTGCGGCAAGCAGCGGTGTGCCAACGAGATGTGCGACCGTAACGCCGACCAGAGCGGCGACCATATGGCCTCCGATCACCGGCCATGGCTGAGCAAGCGGGCTGGCGGGTACGGCGAACAGCAGAATAGCAGAGGCACCCATGGGCGCAATGAGCAAGGGTGCGTTGGCTATGCCGCCGACGGCCAAGGTGCTGACCAGCGCTGTCGCTGCGATGCCGCAGAATATGCCAATGGCCGCACGGAGTCTGTCTCGAGGTCCCATCGCGGCGGGGGCGGGGATGAAGCCTTTTAGCCAGGTGATGATGGGGCTATCGTTCATAAGGAGTAGGGGCCATTGTTGTTGCGGGTCTCCTAAGCCCCAGAGTTTCAAGATGCCCAGTAGCCTGTGTCCTTGGCGAGGGCATAATAGTCGTCGCGTGTAATGCCGACCAAAATCTTGTCCCAGAACTGGCCCTTGCGATAGTGCCATCTGCGTTGACGACCCTCGATCGTCCAGCCGCACTTGCCGACATAGAGGGCGAGTGAGGCCTCGTTATAGGAAATGATATCGCCATCTAACCGCTCTAGGCCCAACTCGTCGAACACGTAACGCATCATGGCCATGACGGTGTCTTGCCCATAACCCTTACCGCGTACGGCGGATGACCCTAACGACATGCCATGGAATGCGTGGCGGTTTTTCCAATCTAAAGAGACCAGATTGGCCGTCCCAATGACGTCGCCGGCGTCAAGGGCCTCGATGATGAAGCGTTGGTTCGCCGTGTCAGAACGAAGCTTTTCGAACCAAGATCGGGTCGATGCAAGGCTCGTGGGGAAATGCCATCCTCCGAGCATGGTCCATAGGTCGGCATCATTGGCCCATTGATGAAGGACCGCAAGGTCGGTCTCTTCGATCGCCCTGAGACGGACTTTCAATCCCAAGATACTCATGACTTTTTGCTCGCGACGACATAGATGCTGGCACAGGAGGATGGGGCTTCGCGGCCCAACTGATAGCACCCTTCCATAAAGGCGTCGGTGATCAGGTCGCCGCCCATCAGCCCATTGAACTGGAAATTTGCCAAGGGCTTGAACAGGATGCCGCCCGTATCAATGAGGGCGAGCTGAGCGCCCATCACATCGCGCAGAAGCGTGTCTTGCCGATAGACCCGACGATGTCCGGCGGCGACATCATCGGCGCTGAGGGCCTCTAGGTGACTCAAAATGCCCATCTTTACGGCGATCCGGCGAGAGGGGGCCTCAGCATTCGGGACCACTACAAACAGCCGACCTGTGGGGGTGAGCAAGTCCCCGAGCTTAGAAATAACCTCTATCGGGTCGATGACATGCTCTAGAACATGCGAAAAAATTATCGTCTCGAAACGTTTGTCGGTTTCATAGTCCTCGATCAAAGCTTCAACGAATGTCGCCCGACCGGCAAATCGGCTTCTTGTGTGGTTGAGGAATTCTGCCGTCGGTTCAATGACCGTGAGGTCGGTGAAACGCTCGAGCAATAGTGCGGTTTGGTCACCGTGCGCGCACCCGACCTGCAGGCACGCCCCTTCTTGGAAATAGGACTCAAAGCTCCGCATCATGTAGGTGCGCATGGCGGCGTCAAAGGGGGCGGCACCCTCGCCATAGGAGTCTATCGCATCGACGAGTCGGCCAGTTTCCTGAGATAGGTTATCAAGAGCAGCCATCATCTTTGATCCGGTTTAAAGGTCCAGTGCTCTGGAGGCTGATAATATTCGTCGAGGCTCGCTGCGACCCGAGCATCATAGCCCAAAAGCTGTCTGGCCAAGGGCGTTAGGTGCGCCTCTGCGTCCGGCCGAAGGAAACGAGGCCAGTCCATTTGTGGCTTCATGAAGGGGCGTCCAAAACAGAGGGTTAGGGCCTTTCGAGGCCTATCGCTTTGGTTGGGAGCTGCGGAATGAACGACCAGACTGTTGAACAGGAGAATATCACCCGCCTTGCCCTCGACCTGTTTGGCTTGCATTGTGAATTCACTGTAGCTTGGCATAGCCTCCGTAAGATGAGAGCCTGCCAGAACCAGCGTCGCGCCGTTCTGAGCGGTAAAGTCATCGAGCATGACCAGCATATTGAGCGATAGAGGATAGTCCTTGGTCCAAGCGCGAACATCGCGATGCGGCTTGAGTGTATAGGCAGAGCCGCCTGGCGGGTGCAATGTGGCCCCAAAATTGAGCAAGATATACTTGCCGCCGAAATGCCGCTCGATCAAATCGGCCAAGGGAAGATTGGCGAGGAACTGGTCTAGACTGGTGTCATCGCCCAAGACATGATGGGCCGCGCCCTCCATCCCCTTGTCGACGCCATTGCGGACTTGGATAGCGCGGCGCCGCTCATAGACTTGATCGCAGTCTTCGCGCAGGGCCTCTAATTGCTGGGAGCCTAAGAGATGATGAAAATGGTAGAGGCCATCACGGGCCATGGCGTCATCAAAGCTCGTGACATCAAACGGCGACTGGATCATGATTTTCACAGTCTCCTTTAGCCTGCCAATTTGAGAAACAGCCCCCCTGAACCCAAATAGGCTGAGATCCATGTGGCCGTCCTGGATAAATAAAGGCAGTGTTGGTCATCTGTTAGGCGCACCCCAAAGGCTTTGGTTTAGCACTACGTGAACCGTAACGTCGGTCCATCCCCTTGAGCCCGCCGGATAAAGTATGTCGGCGCTTCATGCGGATTTGGAACCTTAATATTTAAGATTGTTATAAGCTGGTGCAAACCTCGGGGCAGGGCGAGACATTGGGCATGAGCATGAGCGCTATTGGTAGTGTGTTTCCAATGACTTTGGATTTGCCAATTGACGCGATCGACAACAGCCTTTGGCAAGGCTGGACCGCGGGCTGGAGCCATGTCAGTTCCTATAGTTCTGCCCGCTCGGCTTTGGCCGCGCTCCTGCGCGTTAAAGAGATTCAGCGGCTTTGGCTGCCGGACTTCTGTTGTTCTGCGCTCGTTGAGGCGGCGGGGCTTGTCGAGATCAGCTGGTATGAAACGACCCCGGACCTGGATGTCTCATGGCAAATTTTGGCGCAGGCCCTTCGGCCCGGTGATGCGGCTCTGGCCATAGACTATTTTGGCCGTGCCCCGCGCCCCGAATTTCTCGATATTGTGCGCGCTCAGCGTGACGCCTTGTGGATCGAAGATCGCGCCCACGCCCTGAACCCGGGCCTGCCCGCTTGGGGCGATATCGTGCTCTATAGTCCGCGCAAAATTCTAGGGGTGGGGGATGGAGGGTTGATGGTTAGTCAGTCGCCCTTGCCCAATCCTTCGTCAATCCCGACCGCGCCCCTCCCGATCGCGCAAAGTCAAAGGCAGCTGGACCCGAAGGGGTTTAAATCCGCCCAATGGTTCTCAGCCTTCAGGACCCAAGAGGCCGCCTTCTGCGTCGATGACGGAAGGATGAGCGATCTGACGAAAACGGTACTGGAGCGCGCCGACGGGGCCGCGATCGCGGCCCGCCGCCAATCTAATGCTCGATATCTCGCCGCCGCCTTACAAGACTTAGCCCTGTGGCCCACCGATCCCATCGACTATGCACCGCTCGCCTTTCCCATCAGCGTGGCTGACCGTGATGGGCTGGCGCGGGCATTGGCGGAGCAAAGAATCTACTGCGCGAAACATTGGACAGACCTGCCGAACGACCCCGCCCTTTTTCCAGGTGCCCACAGCCTGTCGGCCCATATCCTGTCGTTGCCCTGTGACCAGAGATATGATGAGCGCGACATGGACCGTATCGTGACTGCGGTCCGCGTCCTTCACGCCAAAGGCGCGCGATAGGCTGGGAAATAGTCGGTTTGGCCAGTATTTTGGCTAAGCTGTCGATAACGATCCTGATCCAAGATGACCCCGCAGATCGAGCTCATCACCTGATCATTGGCGAAGCCGCGTTTGAATTCGGCCAATCCGCCTGCGCCATCGCCAACCCCTGCCCCGCCACCAAGGTTCAGGACCTGTCCTGAGAAATGGCCAATGGCAGCATCGTAAAGGGCATAGCTTGCGCCATTGGCATAGCCCTCAGCGCTGACCGCAAGCAGGTGGTTGGTGCAAACACCCTCCCACGGATACCAAAGGCCCATCCCGACCAATTTATCGCCGATCCGAGCGGCGAAGGTCACCAGATCTCGATCGGCTGCCAGTACCTCGAAATAGTCGGTGGAAAAGGCCGCCATACCGCTGATATCGCGCCGCTCGATCAGTCCCGCATAGAGGTCCGACCACTGGGGTAAGTGGGTCCGCAGGGGCACAATCTCGATTCGGCACCGAGCCTGTCCTCTCCGGATTTCATAGCGATGATGTTTTGTCGGTTCATAGGCGCGCGTTGTCTGGTCGACGAGATAGTGGGTCTTAAAGGGTCGGCAGACCTCGAAATGTTGAGCGGCCTGTTCCTGCGACGGTCCCACTAGCGGATCTGGAATTAGCACCGCGCTGACCAAGCCTGCCGTCGCCAGTCGCGCTAGGCCGCCCGAAAGATCGCAGTCGGCGGGAAGGGGGCAATAGGGATAGGGGCCCATTGCATCATAGATCCCGGCGTATCGATCCACAGACCTGCGGAGCAGGTGGGTCCGCCACTCAGGGATATCGATGGTCCCATCTTCGCCGGCTAAGCCATCGACATAGCTCTCGGTGCCGTAAAGATGTCGCATCCCGGTCCCCTAAGCGCTGCGGCCATAGGCCTCATGGATCGCCGTCGCGACGCGGCAAATATCGGCGTCGGTCATGGCCAGCCAGAAGGGCAGGCCCAGCGTCGCGTTGGCCAGATTCTCGGTAATCGGAAGGGCTGTCTTGGGACAGTCGCTAAAGGCCCGACTCATATGACAGCCCGCGCCCCACCACTGACGGGTCTCAATGCCGTTCTGCAACAGGTACTCACCCATAACCAAGCTGGTCCCTTCGGCCAGCGTCACAACGCAGACGCTCGAGATCCAGTCCACGCCCCAGCCTTCCTGAAACTGCACGCCAGGTAAAGAGCCCAACGCCGCACGATAGAGCTCCGCCCGCGTCATCCACTGGCCGCGATCCGAGGGCCAGCGATCCAGTGCCGCCATCCCGACCGCGCCGGAAAACTCACTCAGCTTGGCATTGGTCGCGACCATCTTCGCCTCGCGATCGCCAAAGAAGCCAAAGCTGGTCATCTGCCGCACCCGCGCAACCAGCGCCCCATCCTGATGGGCCAGATAGCCGCCCTCGCCAATGCCTAGCGCCTTGGTCGCGTGCAGGCTGATCACCGTCGGCAACGGACAGGCCTTCACACCATCAAAGGCCGCCGCAGCATCGACAATCACTTCAATACCGGTTTGATCGCGAAACTGGCACCACCCCTCGAACTTCGGCATATGACCGTGCGGGGCCACCACAATGAGGGCGCTGATCGGCCCAGGTGCTTGATTCAGCGATGCCAGCACCGTCTGCGGGTCGAGCGCTCCGGTTTGAGAATCAACATCAACGAACCACGGTACCAGACCGGCCTGGATCACCGCATGGGCCGTCGCGACAAAGGTCCAAGATGGGACGATACACAGGCTTCCTGCCGCCAACCCCATCGCCTGCAGCGTCAGGGTGATTAGCTGCGTCGCATTGGAACCCGTCGTCACATGCGCCCCCGGACCCAGACGTTCGGCCAACCTTTGTTCAAGGCCACAGATCATCGGTCCGAAATTGGAGTACCAGCCTGACTGGTCTACCGACTCCAGATAGGGCGCTAAGGCCTTTGCCGTCGGCAACATCGGACGGGCGACGGGTAGGGTAGAGACGGAAGAGCGCGAGGGCGATAGCGTCGGACGCGATAGGGATGAGGCCGCTACGGGCGCAGCCGCTACGGGGCGTTTGAAGGCCATCATCGGATTCGCCCTCCCATTCGACGTTGCCGTTCCGCATCCAGAGTGAAGGACGGCGCACAGAGATCCAGGCTCCAGTGGCCCGACTCTCTTTAGATTCAGATCATAAACCTATTCATGAATCACTAAAGCTCTGAAGTGGAACTTGCGACAGAGACGTTGCAAATGACCTCTGGGCGGGGGGATATGCTCGATGGGTTTTGTGGCTCAGGCGTCACGGGAGGAACTGCCAGATTGATAAAGTCCTTTAAACCTTCTGGGCCAACTGGAAATAGAAATTGAAAATTTAAAGCTTCATAATTACTGATCATATAGCCACTTGATATCTATAGGCTGTCTGTATTTGTATCTCTCATGTGCAATATCTATCAAGTTCACCAAATAATTTTGAAAATTATTGGGGTCTGCATAAAATTGTAAATATTCTTTCTGTTCTTTGCTCCACATCTGACGAAGGTTCGAATTTTCAATCAAATCTTGCAATTTATCAAAATACTCGCCTATACTATTTTGCCTGTGGGTATGGGGTGTTATCGACATTGCATCACCGAAATCTCCGCGACCAAGAACCACTGCTCCAGCATCTATCGCGATAGCAGCAGACATGCCGCCCCCCGCTCTAAACGAATTGACAAAAATATCGACGTTTGCCATTAGGCTTGGGAGGTCACTGTCATAGGGAATGTGAATAAACTGCTCTCCTAACACCGAAATAAATGTTTCAATCCAATAATCTTGAAGTGGACCTATCGCTAACCAGCGTATATTTTTATTTTTTAGTATAATAGGGCACAAACCATCAATAAATTCTTCTGTAATTTCGGTTCCCAATCTATTTCCTACACTCGATAATATGATGTCTGATTCGTTAAAACCCAATTCCATTCTCGAACGGCTTTTATTCGGTTGCGGTATAAAAATAGGGGCGCTTCGCAGAGAAATGTAGTTGTTTATAAATTGAGTTGGCGCTCCCGTTCTTCGCCAAAGTGATTCAATATATTCACCGTCTTGACTAAACCAATATACGTCCGAATACTGAATCGGTGCAGTGTTTCCGGTCGTCAGCATTATTGATGGCCCAAACATAGCCATGATTCCGATTTGGACTCCAAGATGGGGTTCGCAGAAAAAATGATATGTATAGGGCCCGTTTTGGATTGCTGATTCGAGCCAATCATTATCGGTTGTAATATTAATGTAGTTTATGTTTTTGTTGTTTTCTATAATTTCATCAGCATATATTTTTATGTCAGGCGTTATATTGCCCGTATAAAAAACATCGATTTTCTTTGTTTTATTATATTTGCTCAAGGCCCGTATATAATCAAGAGCGCCTCTAGTTGGAGAATGTAACAGGTGAACAATCTGGCCGATGAAAACCGCATGTTTTTCTTTTTTTAGTTGGTTCGATTTCGATGGAAGATTTGTAAATTGAGATGCTACTTTAAAAAGTTCTTCTCTCGCTAACCGTGAAATATCAGATTTATTTTGATCGGATAAATTAATATCGCTCCACCAGTCTAGGTTCATTAATCCGCTAAGCAAATGAACTTTAATCATTGAACTTATGTTTGCTAACTTAATTTGCTCTATTAATTTTTCCGGTAGAAAATTTAAATCAATATCATCAAACGCAGACAAATTTAGATTATTTGAAAATTCAATTATAATATCCAGCACACTATTTTTATAGTTAGGTTGGCAGGTGGTTACTAAATATTCAAAAATGTGCATTTTATCCCCGAAACTACCATAGATAGTTATCCTGCGCGTTATTTTGAATGTGATTAACGGACATAATTCTAAATTTATGGTTAATAATGAGTGAAGAGACTAATTGATTTAGGTTTGAAACCAGCACGCCACATGCTCGAGAAGCTGATCTGAAGTTGAGTTTCCCGTGTGTCGGCAACCTCAACACCATTATAGACGGCAGCTTTCAAGAGCCCTTACGGGATAATGATTTGCGCCAGAAACCGGATCTCCCGTTTTCGGCTGATTACGCAAATTGCCCCGTGCTTCGGAGCAAACGCCCCGGCCTCTGACCAGTATCCATATCATTCCTGCGCGTCATGACACCGTTGATGAGGGTGGCGAGGTAACCGGTCGCTCCTTGCATCAGGCGTTGGCCGCCCGACGGTAGGTCTCGGCGCAGTTCGAGGGTGCCGAGTTTTAGATTTTCAAAATCGATAACATTGATGTCCGCGCGCATTCCCGGCGCGATGAGGCCCCGGTCGTTGAAGCCGAACAGTTCGGCATTGCGACGGGTTTGACGGTGGATCAGGTGGGCCAGCGGCATGGTCTTGTGGCCCTCGGTGCGGTCGCGGCCCCAATAGGTTAGCTGATAGGTCGGATTGACCGCGTCAAAGATCAGATTGACGTGGGCACCGCCATCGGAAAGGCCCGTAACTGTGGCGCTGTCCATCTGCATGTCTCGAACCGGATCGAGGGTGTAGTCGGCATAGTTGGTGAAGAAGACGATCGCGAAGTCGCGCCCCTCATTGCCGACCAGATAGTCATAGAGATAGGAGCGCGGGTCGTTATATCCGGCCAGCGCCGCTTTGGCCCCGATACTGTCCTCGTGCCTTGGCTCGTAGGTTGAGTTTTCGTCAAGCGGGAAGGCCATGTCCATCGACAGGGGCGCATTAACGATCGCAGTCTCCATCTTGCCCGGAAACTCAGTGGGTGCGTTGTCCTCGCCCATGATCTGGGCCTTGACCTCGGGTTTGCGCATCTCGGCGACCAGTTGATCATGGTCAAGGGTTGACGACAGCCGCACGAAGGTCGGCTTGGCCATGAAGGGATGATAAGAGGTCAGGCTGAAGACCAAGCCGGTTGGACGGCTGCCGACCTGCGGAAAGACATTGGATCCGTTCAGATTGCCTGCCTTGACCTGTTCAACCACCTTGCGCCACTGGTTCGGATCATCGGCGGTTTCAAAGAGGGTAAAGGTCGCTGGCCGACCACTGGTCGCGCTCAGTCGGCAGATCAGATCGATTTCTGAATTGAGGCTTGAATGTTCCTCTGAGCCCGGCGCGCCCGCGCCCAGTGTCCCGGAGGGGATGACCTGTAGGACACCCGCGCCCGCTCGGCCCATGGCTTCTGCAATCGACGTCAGCTCGTCCTCATCGGCAAAGGTGCCGGGAACCTGATCTCCGTGGATCGATTGGTGGCCCATAATACGGGATGTCGAAAAACCGACGGCACCGGCGCGTAAGGCCTCTTCGACGATCTTGGCCATCTGCTCGCGATCTTCGGGAAGGGCCTCTTCATTGGCACGACCGCGTGCGCCCATCACATAGTTTCGAACCGCGCCGTGGGCAATCATGGAACTGATATTTAGCGCATATTCGCGTTGGCTCAGAAAATCGAGATATTCCGGATAGGTCTCCCATGCCCCCCAAGGCATCCCCTCATAAAGGGCCGTGCCGGGGATGTCTTCGACCCCCTCCATCAGTTCGATCAGGTCGGCATAGCCGTTGGGTGGCACGGGTGCAAAACCAACGCCGCAATTGCCCATGACGATTGTGCCAACACCGTGACTGGCCGATGGGTCGAGCAAGGGATCCCACGTGACCTGACCGTCATAGTGGGTGTGGATATCGATCCAAGCAGGGGTGACGATGGCTCTCGATGCGTCAATGATCTCTTTTGCAGGCCCAGAAACCGTCTCGCTAACCTCGACGATCAATCCATCCTTTACGGCGACATCACCGGGTGTTCCAGCCGCGCCTGATCCGTCAAACAAGGTGCCACCGCGAATGATGTAGTCAAACATATCAAGCTCCCGAACGTTTTATAGGCTCACCCTCTTTGGCGTGGTGGCCATATTTATGGAGGGAGGTTAGGAGGTTGGTTCACCGAGCGCAATAAAGCCTGCGGCTAACCGTCGATTTTGCCGACCTGCTGCTGACCATAGGGCGCGGTGCCAGACGGATCTAACGCCGGAATCGCCCCGCGCCTCATGATCGTCCAACCCGCTAACCGATTTCCTTGAAGCGCTGCAGCGCTCGGCAGCGCCCCCTTTAGTCGCCCGCCCAGATATCCTGCGTTGAAGGCATCGCCAGCGCCGCTGGTATCGACGGGGGACAGGCGTTCTGGGGGAGGTAAGAGGGTGCCATCGGGCAAACGGCAACCCTGCGCGCCCAATTTCACAATGACCTCGTCCGCCCCACATCGGGTCCAGTGAGCGGCGACCTCATCTGCGGTCGTTTCTCCAGACAGGAGTGTTTCATCGTCAAGGGTCGGCAGTCCAATGTCAGCGCAGGCAATGGCCTGATCGCGCGCATCAATCGCCGAAGCGGCATCGAGCCACAGACGTGGCCGGTAATTGCCATCAAAGGCGACCTTGCCGCCGCGTGCTCGGACGCGCTTGCATAGGGCAAAGAGGGCCTGCCTCGCCTCCGGCGGAAGGATTGCGAGGCTGATGAGCGAATAGGCCAGCAGCTGGGCACCCTCGGCCTCTTTCAGGGCCGCATCGATCCCCGGCGCTGTGAAAAGTCTCCGCGCTGCACTGTTCTCGCGCCAATAGAAGAAGCTGCGTTCGCCGGCCTCGTCGGTTCGGATGGCATAGAGCCCTGGATTTTTGGTCGGGTCGGCTAAAACAAGACTTGTGTCTATACCCTCGCCGCGCCAACTGGTGCGCAGATCATCACTGAAGGGATCACTGCCTAAGGCCGTCAAATAGGCCACATTGTGTCCCGATCGGGCCAGATGGATTGCCATATTGACCGTATCGCCCGCATGGCCAAGCCGCCAGCCTTCCGCGGCCTGAGACAGCTCGAGCATACCTTCGCCAATCAGAACAATTCTCATAGGTCCATTCCATAGGTTCGGCGTGCGGTACCCGACATCAATCCGACCCGCCCTAGGCCTATGTGGGGATGGGGTCGGCGTCAATCACCTAGCCTGTTCCGGATAACGACCTGTTCATCCTGTGAGGGCGCGGGCCAAAGCGAGACTGGCCAAGTGCGAGTTGACGTGGTTTTCTAACGCTAGCGGGCCGCCGCCCGAGCGATTCACACTGATCGGAGTTCCTTCCCATGGCCTTTCAAAAATCACTCTTCGCTCTGAGCGTGTTGGCTGGGTTTGTCATTGTGGGTAGCGCCGTTCAGGCCCACGAGCATATGGCCCCCATGCCAACGACGCCGGGGGGCAAGGCGGCCTATACGCGGCATGAAAATTTCAAACTGCAGGGTGCAGCCTTTAAGGCTATCCGCGACGAACTGAAAAGTGACGCGCCCAACATTGCGCTCATTTCGACCAATGCTGCCAAGTTGAAGAGCTCGGCAGAAGCCTTGCCAACCTGGTTCCCAAAGGGAAGCGGCCCTGAATCGAAATATGAAACTGATGCTAAGCCTGAGATCTGGAGCGATCCCGTGAAATTTGCGGCAGCGGTCAAGCGGCTGCAGGTCGAAACCGCCAAGTTCCAGCCCATCGCCGCTGGCGGTGATCTTGGGGCGATCAAGGCGCAGGCCCAAGCCGTGGGCGGTGCCTGCAAGAATTGTCACGATAGTTTCCGGGTTCCTGAAGAGAAATAGGTCCCCGTTATGGGCGGTGAGCCTTCAGATCGCCCACTGGTGCGCGCAAAGCTCTGGGATGGGCCGACGCGTATCGTCCATTGGGCTTTGGTGATCCTCATTGGATTTGCTTGGTGGTCTGTGAAGGCCAACCAGACCGAGTGGCATCTGTGGGCTGGCTATGGAATTTTGGGCCTCATGATCTTTCGGCTGATCTGGGGCTTTGCCGGGTCTGCCAGCGCCCGGTTTGCAACCTTTGTTAAAGGTCCAGGGACGACCCTTGTCTATGCCAAGACCCTATCCAAGCGGTCGGCAACCGATATGGCGGGGCATAATCCACTAGGCGGGTGGAGTATTGTGGCTATCTTGGCGGCGATCCTAAGCCAAGTGGTCACAGGTTTATTTTCCGTGGATGTCGACGGTTTGGAGTCTGGGCCCCTGTCTGACCGGGTGAGTTTTGAGACGGGCCGCCTTCTTGCCAAGTGGCACCATCTCAGCTTTACAGCGATCAAGCTTTTGGTGGTGCTGCATCTAAGCGCTATTGCCTTCTATGCCCTCTACAAACGCGCCAATCTGATCACGCCCATGATCACAGGTTACAAGTCTTTTGAGGCCGATCCGAAGCTTCGCTTCGCCCCCTTGTGGCGCGCAGCCCTCGTTGCGGGCGCGGCGGCGGCGGTGACCTGGGGGGTGATGAAGGGCCTGAGGCTCTAATTCTATCGCCCAAGCTGATAATTTCAGGGTGACGCCCACCCCCACTTTGCGGCATAAGCACGCCAGCGCCGGTTTAGCTCAGTTGGTAGAGCGCCAGTTTTGTAAACTGGATGTCGCGGGTTCGATTCCTGCAACCGGCACCATTTCCCAAAATGTCATGCGATTGCTTGTGTGCCATTGCATCAGTCTAAAGGTCATTGGCCGCCAATCGATATCCGATTGACGGCCAAGCCGGTTTAGAAGGACTTACGCACGCTCAAATACCAGTAGCGTGAATAGGGCTGGTACAGAGTGCCAAGATAGCCGCTGGACGATAGGGGTGGCTTCTCGTCGGTGAGGTTCCGCACGCCAATCTTGAGGCTGCTATTGGCCAAAAGGCCCTTATCGAACTCCACCTGACCATAGAGGTTGGCGGTCATTTGCGAGTCGATCACCCAAGGCGATCCGACGGAGTCCAGCAGGCCGGTATCATCAACCGGCGAGATATATTGAGTGTAGGCCCCAACCGTGAACGGGTTCAGGCTCCAGGTCACAGATGAGCTCCACTTCCACTCTGGCTTACCATTTTGGCGCACCAGATTACCGCCGCCGGTAATGGTCGTACCCGCATTGATCTGGCCCGCTGCCCGCGCGGCCAAAAGGGCGGCGATGGGCGGGGAGGGGCTTTGATAGAATTTCAGCAAATTGGCCGCCGTGACCTGAACGCTGAAATCACCATAACGGGTGCCACGCAGGCTCCAGTTCAGCGCATAGTCAACGCCGCGCGCCTCTTGTGGCAACAGATTGACATACTGATCCTTGACATAGAGCACGGTGCCCACGGGGGTGAGGCCCGTACCGGCAAAGGCGGTGATGTCATCGGCGGTTGGGTTTGCACGAACCACGTTCGGGTTGGTGCCACCCGTCAGGCGTGCCTGATAGTCTGCGATCAGTGCATTGCCTTCACCGAACAGGCCCACAATGCCCTCTTGCTTCACGTCCCAATAGTCTGCGGTAACGGTGAAACGGCCAAACTCCGACGGAATAAACTTTGGCTCCAAGACCAAGCCATAGCCGTAGGTTTCGGAATCTTCTGGCTGAAGGTCGGGGTTACCGGCCCGCTGGGCCGAAACGCTCAAGGAGCGTGAGCAGTTGCTGAAGCTTGCAATACGCTTGGCGCGCAGATCGGCTTCACACCGTACCCAGTCGGTACGGGTGTTGGCCCGCGTAATCACGGAGGCATTGATCTGCTCAAGGTTTGGAGCCTTAAAGCCTTGGGCCCAAGACCCGCGCATCCGAACACCGTCGAACAGGTCCCAAGCCATAGCCACCTTCGGCTTAGCCACATTGCCAAGGTCGCTATAGTCTTCGTAGCGGCCGGCAATCTGCAGCTCGACATTACGCGCCAGCGGAATACCCATTTCGGGTGAAATCACGGGCACGGCAAACTCGACATAGGCCGAGGTGACCTTGCGCTGGCCCTTGGTGTCTGGCGACGGACTGGTGCCGACCAGATCGCTGCCATAGGCTACCTTAGTCACCGAGTTGGTATAGGTGATGGTGCCATCGACACGGGCGTCGCGGTCGTCCTTTTGGGTCTCGCGGCGATATTCAACGCCAGCAGCCACACCAACCGAACCGCCAGGAAGGGCAAAGAGATCGGCCTTGGAGACACGGAAATCGGCTGATCCCAAGGTGCTGGTGCTTAGCCGTGTTGCGCGAACGCGAATGGCATCGAGGGCGGCCTTGCTGCTTGACGTGCTATCCCCGATGCTGGGCTGAGCGACGTTACCGCCATTGAAGGGGTTATAGGCGTCGGCGGTCGACAGACCGATCTGCTGTTGCAGAGCGGTGGCGCTGATACCGTCGGAAATGTCCTTGGCCTTGGCTTCGGAATAGAAGGCCGCGCTTTCCCACTTAAAGCCGAAACGCTCGCCCTTCAGGCCGACCAAGAAGCGGTTTTGATTGTTTTCAACATCGACCCGCGAAGGACCCGTATCGGCAAAGGCAAAGCTGGTCAGCGTGACGGCGAGGCCACCGATGGGGGCTGTGGTCCCGGCGATCCGGTTTGGATTGGCCGCGCCGTTAAGGGTCGTTGGGCCAAAGGGGTTATAATAGCTGGTCACCGGGGCAGTGATGACTTGGGCTGAGGTCGTTGCGACGGGGGCCTGCAATGAGGTGGTTTTGGCATTGTAAAAGCCGACCTCGGTAAAGGCGGTGATCTGGTCGGTGAGCTGATAGTTGCCGGTCAGGAAGACATTGATCCGTTTGACTTCAGGCATGACCGATAGGCCAAGGGCGGAATTGTCAAAGCGCAGATTGCGGTCTTCGGCAGAGGTCGCAGGGGCCCCACTTTGAAGACAGATGCCATTACCCAGACCGACCAAACAGCCAGGATTGGTCGTGGGCTGAATATGGAAGGCCCCGCCCGTACTGGTGATCAGGCTGGTGCCGACACGCACGGCCGACGCGGCTGTAAAGCTGCCCCAAGGGGTGGTGGTCGCCCGACCATCGACGGCGGTTGCCCCATCAAAGCGGGTTCCGGCAAAAAGGGCGCGGCGGTCAGAGGAGGTGGTGAAGTCCTGATTGGTCGAGTTGAGCGCGGTGCGCTTATCATAGTTGAAGAAGGCGGTAAGATTGCCCCGAGCAAAATTGTGACCCCAAAGGCCGTTGACGCCCGTCTCTGATAGGTCGGTGCCTTCGGCCGCGCCATATTGGGCCTCGACTTGCAGACCTTCAAAATTGGACTTCAGAACCGTGTTGACCACACCGGCCACCGCGTCCGCGCCATAGATGGCGGCCGCACCGTCCCGCAGCACTTCCAAGCGCTTGAGACCGGTCGTGGGGATGGCGTTGGTATTGTAGGTCAAGGTTGGAACCAGGCTCAGACCATCGGCCTGGCTGGTGGGGTGGTTTACGACGCGGCGGCCATTGAGCAGGACCAGCGTATTGCCCGAACCCAGGTTGCGCAGATTCACCGACCCAATATCGCCGCGCGCCGAGTTGCTGCTGCCGGGCAGGTAAGAGGAGTTATAGTTGACGTCACCCATTTGCGGGATCGAGCGGAACAGATCATCGCCCGAAATAGCGGCTATGGCCTTGATCTGCTCGTCACCGATGACTGAAACAGGCAAGGCTGCGGTCAGTTTGGCGCCTTCAATGCGCGATCCGACGACGATAATTTCGTCGATCGGCGCGGCTTTTGTGTCTTCGGCGAGGGCCGAATGGCTCCAGCCCGTACAGATGGCCGTGGTCGCAAAAATCAGCGTGCGCAGCTTTGCGCCTCGGTTGTTGGTCATTGTTATCCCCTGAAAGTGAAGTCGGTTGGACTGCGGCGCGCCCCCTCGGCACCCGCAATCGTCCTTATGCGGCTATAAAATAGCCAAATGGGTCTCTAGATCAATAGAAGGTCACATTATCCAGTTCGAACCAGACCTTTTGCCCAGCAGGCCTGGTCGCGGTGATCTGTAGGGCGGTTAAATCGTCACCGGTCCAAGGCGAACGACCCTTGAGGGCTGCAAAGGGAACCTTGATTGTGTGCCATTGTTCGTTGGCGGTGATCGCCTCGTTCCAACTGCCGCCGGTCCCGTCAAATTCGACACTATAGGCCCCTTGACCCCGAACATCGATTTGCACGCCGGTAAAGCTGCGAATATCCATCGGTTGAATGGCCCCCCGAGACAGGGGCAAGGTCACACCAGCGACGGGAGCAGATTTGACCGACATCCGTGCGGAGACGCTCAGGCCATGGCCACCGTCTGGACGGGCAAAGATCTGGCTCACCTCGACGCTGCGGTCCATACCGCCATCAAATTCGTCGGTCCGTAGCGTATCCAACTCTGTGCGGCCATCTTGGCGCTCAAAATCATCGATCAGAGGCGTGGCGAGTTTTACCGAGGTGAGGGTCTTGGCCGCATTGGTGATCATGGGCGGTGCCCCTGTGCCAAAGACCAACCGGCCGTCAAGGAACACGCGGTCGATCTTGCGAACATCCGAAATGGCCTTCCAAGGCTCGCCCTTGATCAGAACCATATCGGCGCGCATTCCCGGCGCAATGATGCCGCGGTCTGCAGATTGGCCGATCAGACGGGCGCTTGCGGATGTGCCTGCCACCAGGGCTTCGGTTGGGGTCAGGCCCGCGCGGACCAAGAGTTCCATCTCATGAAGGGTTGAGACACCGTGGGGCGTGCCGGGCATGCCTGCGTCGGTCCCAAGGCCGATCGTCACACCGGCATCGTGCAAAATCTTGACGTTCGCCAGCGCAATATCAAACTTTTTGAAGGCCTGCGCATAGCGTGGATCATTGGCATCCTTTGCCGATTGCCCAAGTTTGGTCGGTTCATAGACCGCCAAGGTTGGGGTGATGCTGGTTCCCCCCGCCTTGATCGCAGCGACAGATGCCGGGTCTAAGAGACGGTCCTGCAGGGCGTGAGTAATGACGTCCACCTTGGCCTTACTGGCCACAACGCCGCGATCGACCGTCACTGTGTGGGTCAGGACCTTGAGATTATATTTGTGGGCGGTGTCGACGACTGCCGACAGGGTGGCGACGTCCATGCTGGTATTGTCGGGTGCCACGCCATAACGCCAGCCATCGGTAAAGGTCTTGATCAGGTCAGGGCGATAGGGGATGAGGCTCTCAACGGCCATTCTTGCTGCATCAGGTGTATTGACCCATTTGGTTGTCGCCGTGTCGGCCCAATCTGCACCGTGCCCGCCGGGAGTTGAAATCCGCGCAGCAAAGTTCACGTGGGGTGCGGCTATAGAAGCCAGCCAAGCCCGGCGCGGGGCATAGGACTCTGGTGCCGCGTTGAAATCATCGACCGTCGTGACCCCCGATGAGAGGTAGGCCTCAGCAATTTGAGGCGTCGTGGACGGCACGCCTGCGGGGGTCCAGTGCGTGTGAAGATCAATAAAGCCTGGCAGGAGGGCCTGGCCCTCGGCCTTGATAATGTCGGCTCCGCGCGGGGCCTTAATATTGGCTCCAACGGCTGTGATCCGGCCCTCGGTAATGATCACATTGGCCTTGAAGGGCGCCGCTCCGGTGCCGTCAAAGACGCTCGCACCGATGATGGCTAGGGTGTGAGAAGGGACGGGCGCTGCCGCTGAGCACAAGAGGGCCAGAGCGGTGACCAAGGCGAGGCTGGATCGGTTCAACAGGCGTGACATTTAGGCGGACCTTCATTTGGCAAGGCGGATGCATAATCGCTTGGCGCGTCTTGATCCCACTTTGAGCGAAATGGGCTGGAGAGATCAAATCTAATCGGGCGTGATGGCTCAATGAACTCACTGTGCAAACGAGGCGTCGACAAACACTCAAACTTTCGTTTCATTGAGACCGACGAATGTGAGCTGACCATGACGCCGAAGGGTCCCGACCTGACGAACACCAAATTCAGGCTGGCTTGATAACCCCATTCATTGCGCGTATTGTAGTCACATTGTATTACGCAAGGGGTCGGTCATGGGCGTTGTCACACATTTGAAGAAGTCGGGTAACAGCCAAGCCTTTCATGTGCCCAAAGCATTTGCCACGGCTCATAACCTAGATATCTCGGCGCGGTTCTCGATGGAGTATAGGGCCGGGAAGATCATCATCGAGGCTCTGCCTGACCTTATCGATAAGGCTTCGGACGAAAGCGCCTTGGTCGAAATGATGCTGGCTGACTTTACGCCTGAGAATGCGAACAAGGACCTTCTGAAAGGTTCGGCCAAGGGTAAGGAGTTCTTGTGACCGATGGTGCTGACCCCTACTTGCCGGACGAAGGTCACATCGTACTTATGAATTTTGGTCCGGTTGAGGGCCATGAACAGGATGGTGAGCGCCCCGGGATCGTTCTTTCCTCTAAGGCCTTCAACAAATCTGATCTTATGCTTTGTGTACCGATGACGACAAAGGGCAGGGGATTTGCCTGGGAAGTCGCCATCAAGTCCTACCAGGCCGAGAAGAACAGCGTCGCTATCACCACTCAGATCAATTGCATGGACTGGCGTGCGCGCGGTGCCAAATATCTCGGCAAGGTCACTCAGGCGGAGCTATTTCAAGTTCGGCATAATGTGAAGCTCTTCGTGGGTCACACGCCAGCGGGTTACAAGCCGACAGCGAAGTGAACAATGTCGGCTTATTAAGGCCGAAGACAGCCGCCCGCATCTGATCTAGATGCGAGCGGCTGGGGCTAAGGCCTTTTAGAATTAGGCGACTTCAGAGATGAATTGGTCGCGGGGACGTCGGACCTTTTCAAGATTGACCAGCCAGTCGCCCTCGGCTTGGCGATAGCCCAGCGGCACAATCACAACGCTGCGCAGGCCGCGTGCACCGAGATTCAAGATCTCATCAAGCGCATTGCCATCGAAACCTTCCATCGGCGTGCTATCGACCTCTTCGAATGCCGCGGCGATCATGGCAGCCGATAGGCCGATATAGGCCTGCCGCGCAGCATGCTGGAAATTGGCTTCGGCGGTGCGGGTTGGATAGGTGGCCAGCAGCATCTGGCGATAGTTTTCCCAGCCTTCATTCTTGAAGCCGCGGATATCATTGGTCAGATCAAACATGTGGTTGATGCGCTCGGGCGTATAGTTATCCCAAGCGGCGAAGACCAGCAGGTGAGAACCCTCCGTAACCTGAGCTTGGTTCCAAGCGATAGGTTGAATGCGTGCGCGCACTTCGGCGCTGGTGACCACGATAATCTCATAGGGCTGAAGGCCACTTGAGGTCGGGGCCAGACGGGCCGCTTCGAGGATGCGCTCGACCTTGTCTTGCGGCACGGTCTTGGAAGGATCCATCTTCTTGGTGGCGTAACGCCAATTGAGACGATCGATCAGCGGGGAGGGCGTGGTCATGGTTTGGTTCTTATCCCGAGAGTTTTAAGTGCGGTCCTCCCTATAGCATCGGTTGATAGGTTCATCCTCAACCGATTACATAACAAAACCGAAATTTAGGCGGCGACCAGGCCGGGTAAATCATGAAGGACGGGGTCCAGGCCCGCACCCATCATGTCGATGAAGTTGTCGCGATAGAACCGACGTTTGACCCGTTCGTTGACACCTTCAAGGCTATCATTGAACCGCTTCAGGGGGTTGCGACCGCCTTCGACATGCGGGAAATCTGATGAGAAGAGGATCATCTCTTCACCTGAATTTTCGATGATCCAGCGGGTGTCTTCGTGGGGATAGGGCGTCACGCGAAGTTGGCGGCGCAGTATCTCGCTGGGTTTGCCTGAAAGGCTCTGCAGCCGCTCTTCCTTACCAAAGGCCGCAACTCCCGAATCCAAAAACTTCATCAGGCTCGGAAGCCATGAGGCCCCCAATTCAATGGCCCCGAATTTGAGACGCGGAAAGCGGTCAAACACGCCGTCAATGACGAGCGCTGATAGGGTCTGCCAGACGCTGAGGGGAATGGACATGAAGCTGAGCGAGGTGAAGTTCTCGTCGCCGCCATGGAAGTCTTTGACGTAGGGCAGGCCATTTTCCAGATAGGCATTTTGCATCTTCTCCTCGCCGCCGACGTGGAAAAGGATCGGTACGCCGGCCTCTTGAGCCACAGCCCAGAGGGCATCCAGCTCTCGGTGACTGGGTGAAAAGCCGGGCGGATGGCGTGAGGGGATCATCAAGGCCTTGGCCCCAAGGCGCAGGGCCTCAAGCGCAATTTGTGGTGCTCGGGCCCGGTCGATGAGCGGCACATATCCGGCGGCCAGAAGCCGGCGATCGACCGAGCAAAACTCCGTCATCATGCGATTGTGGGCGCGGGCCGCCTCAATCGACAGCTCAATCTCGCCCATCTGTTCGAGACCAAAATTGCTCAGGCAGGCGGTCGTAAAGACCAGTTGCGATGCAAAGCCCAGATGATCAAGTGCGGCCACCCGATCTTTGCTGCGAAAGGATCCCAGCGCCGCGTGGTTTTTGCGAAGAAGGATATTGGCCTCGGCACCGGCCCGAAATTCAGGATCGTCATGTTGGGCGGCGGCATTGGCAAAGAATTCGAACAGTCGGCTTTCGGTGCCCGTCTTTTCGATAAAGGCCGCCCGATAGTTCGGATCGATAAAGCTGTTGAGTGCGCCCGGCAGCTCCATGATGTGGCTGTCAGCGTCGTGGATGGTCTGTCCTTCGACATAGGCCATGGCCTAGCCTCCCTCGCGATCGGTTCTATTTTTCGCCATTGCGAACCAATCCCGATCAGGCGTCAAGACCCCGTGCGACGGCCCATAAATTACATGAAGTTTTGGGTATGCATGTCGGCGAGCCGCTGGGCTTGGGCAGGGTCAAATCCAAGCCGCAAAAGACGCGCTTTGCGCCCGGCTGCCATGTCCAGTTTCAACCTCTGAACGGCCCCATGGCCTATGGCTATGGCCTCGGGTGTCAAAGCCCCTGCAGCCAATAGCACTAAGGCGTCAAAGACCTCCTCGTTTAGACCAGCTGACGACGCCAATTCCTCATGACGCTGTTCAACCGCATTTTGCAGACGCGTTAGAAACTCAGGTTGGGCCGTCAGTCGATGTTCGAGATGGGCCATGGCGAAGGCGACGTGGCGGGCCTCATCGCGCGCGGCAAGGCGGCAGATCTGGCGCGTTACGGGGTCTGGGGCATGCTCATGCAAGAAGTTCAGCAGGTTGATGAAACTGCCTTCCCCCAGAACCGAGAGGAGAAAGGTTGCCGATGAAAAATCGGGTGCCTGCATCAGGGTGTGGAGCGAGGCTTGCCCACCGGCCGTCGATAGCATGGGCCGATGGCCCCTAAGACCAAGGCGGCGGGTAAAGACCTCAATATGGCGCGCTTCATCGGCACATTGCAGCGCAAGGGCCTGTTGGACTTCTCTAAAATGCGGGTGGACCTGGCCCAAATGACGTGCAGGCACGACAAGCGCCGCATTCTCGTTTTCGATCAGATAGGTCATGACCTGCGCAATAGCGGCCTCGATCTCTGGATCGAGGTCGAACGGAGCGTCCCAATCAATGGCTGTTTGCGGATCCCATTGGGCGGCGGCGGCTTGGCGATAGAGGTCACCGGCCGTGGCCGCCCAAATCTCATCGCGATGACGCAGGTTAAAGCCAATGGCTGGACTACCGGCCTCTACCGTTGCCCCCCGAGCCGCTAGACCCCAAGCCGCGTCAGCAATCTGGGCAGGCATTTCGTCCTTGGCCAATTGCGATGTGCCGCTTTCGAGTGCGCCGCGCCATCGGTCTTGCGCCCACGGCCCGCGCACTATGACAGCCTCTAACGGGCCATCGGCCAGCCTATGAATCTCGATCTCATGGCCTTGCTGGCGACACCAGGCCGTCAGGTGCAGATCCCAGTCAGGAGCGCAGCCACGCAGATGCAGCCTTTCGCCGACCGCCAATTGCGCCAAGGCCCGGCGCACCAGCAGCAGTCCCCCTTCGTCTAGGCCAAGGCGATCAATATCTATAGTCGGCACGAAGAATGCGTCCATCAGCGCTATAGAAACCTTCCTCGTCCACGGCTTGGGCCAGGTCAGGATAGAAGTCCACGCGTCCGGGCTTCCATTTCTTTAGGCCCTCCAACTCCAGCAAGGGGCGAACCTGCGGGTCGTCATATTTCATCGACATCAAGAGCTCAACGAACCGGTCGATCAGGTCCTGTGGGGCATCCGGACTGGTCGTGAAATTACAATGGTCGTAAGGCGCGGTGCGTTCAATGATCCGGGTTGAGCCTGCGGGCAGCGTGCCATCAAGCCCAAAACCCAAATGGTTGCCATCGATCATACAGCAGGCATCCACGTCGCCAGCCAAGAGCGCCAGGGCTGCGTCGCGTTCGCCGCCAATATGGTCGCCGTGCTTACCGGCCAAAACATCAAAGCGCCGAACGGTAAAGTCTTGGCCGCCAATCAGCCCCGCCAAACGTAAATGATGCAGCGGCAGCAAGGTGGCTTGAGGGGAATCGATGGCCCCCACGCCAAGGGTTTTGCCACGCAAATCGGCGGCGCTTTGCAAGAGGCTGTCGGCGCGCACAACGATCACGGAACGCAGATTGCAATCGGTATTGCGCATGGCCACCGCCTGCACGCTCTGGCCTCGGCTGCGGGCCATGCGGTCGGCCCGTACCCACGCTAGGGGTGAATTCCAAGCGACATGCAAGGTGCCGTCAAACTGAGCTTCGACCTGAGCCTCATAGTTCGAATAGAGAACATAGTCGAAGGCAAAGCCCTGCTGCGCGAACCAGGCTTTGAAGCCTTCCCAGATGGTCACCACCTTGGGGGCGTAGGCGACAGCGCCCATAATGAGCGTCGGTTGGGTCACAAGGGTGTCCTTCGAACAGAAAGCTTCGGCGCAAGCGCTAAGGCCTCACCCTATAGCAGTCCGCAGCGGGGTGCACCCTTAACCGGCAGCCTTAAAGGCCGCAAGCAACCCGGCCAGAAGGGGTGGGTAGGGGTTGGTGGCGCTGCATCGGCCCATGGCGATGGCTTGAGCCTGAGCTTGCGACGCCTCATCTGTAAAGTTGGGCAGGACATAGAGGTCGCGCTTTACAATGGCGTCAAACACCATGTCGGAAAGGGCCGAAGCGGGCAGTCCGGCGTCTACAGATTGACGCATAAATTGTTCTAGTGCGTTCAAGGTCGGGTTCTTCAAACGTCCTTGGAGCTCAGTTTGAAGGGTGTCCGGTCCAGTCTTTTCGGGGAACATGATCTTGGACTGGACGACACCGGGCATGACGATGGTCACGCCGATGGTATCGATCTGCTCTACGCCGAGATCCAGATAGAGAGCTTCAGAAAGGGCCACCACGCCATGCTTGGTCATCGAATAGGCGCTAAAGCCTGGATTGACCGTGATCCCAGCGCCCGATGAGGTGTTGATGACGTGGCAGTCGTCCCCTTGAGCGATCATGCGCGGCACAAAGGCCTTGATGCCATTGATGACGCTCTTGAGATTGACCCCAATGACCCAATCATATTCCTCTACGGAGGTCTCCCACGTCAGGCCGGAGGCAAAGACACCGGCATTGTTGAACATCAAATTGACCTTGCCGAACCGTTCGACAGTGGCTTGGGCAAGGGCCTCGACCTCCTCGAATTTAGAGACGTCAGTCTTGACCGCTAAGACGTCACCGCCCGCATCGCGCAGTTCAGCCAAGGCTTGGGCCAAAGGTTCATCGCGAATGTCGGCAATCACAACCTTGGCGCCGCGCTGGATCGCGCCGTGGGCTAGGGCGAGGCCGATCCCGCTGGCTCCTCCGGTGATGACGGCGACCTTATCGTTAAAGCGATCCATGAGGGACTATACTTTCTGAAGGCTGTGAATGGCGCGGGCCTCTGTGCCTCTTGAGCGATACCGAATAGATCATCCTAGACAGAACGCCATTCACAATTTTGCCTATCCAGAAGGCCTTTGCATTCTCGCCATAACCCCTATGCTCCCGACTAATCCTAAGCTCTGACAGGGCCGGTCAGCGCTGTTGGAGACCATAAAAGCACAGGGACGAAACCATGGATCGCTATGATCTGATCATGATTGGCGGCGGGATCAGCGGCTCGGCGATGGCGATTGTCATGGCCCGCGCTGGCCACAGGGTTCTTGTTCTTGAACGGTCCGAACAGTTTGAAGATCAGGTGCGCGGCGAATGGATCGCCCCGTGGGGCGTGGCGGAGGTCCAACGTCTGGGCCTTTACGACCTGCTGATGGGGGCCGGTGGCCATCACCTGACCCATCACATTACCTATGATGAGGCGCTCAATCCTGACGTGGCCGAGGCGGCACCCCTGCCGCTGGGCATGTTTTTGCCGAATGTCCCAGGCCCCCTGTGTATTGGACACCCGAAACATTGTCAGACCCTCTTTGACGAGGCGGTCCGCTGCGGTGCAGAGGCTCTTCGCGGGGTCAATGTCGTGTCGGTCATTACCGGGTCAGAGCCGACGGTAACCTATGAGTTGGACGGCGTGACCCATACCGCTTCGGCGCGCCTGATCGTGGGGGCGGATGGACGCAATTCCATGGTCCGAGAGGCTGCCGCCATTACCCTTAACGCGGATCGTCCCCATCATATGTTCGGCGGCATGTTGGTCGAGGGCGTCAGCGGTTGGGATGACCATATTCAAGCCATTGGAACCGAGGGTGAGTTTGCCTTTTTGGCCTTTCCTCAAGGCGATGGGAAGGTGCGGGTCTATGGCAGCTACAGTCTTGATGAACGCTCACGCTTTTCGGGTCCCGATGGCCCGCAGCGTTTTCTAGAGAGCTTTCGGGTGAACTGTAGTCCGCGCAATCGCCACATTGCCGATGGGCGTCCAGCGGGGCCATTGCGCAGCTATGCCAATAACGACACCTGGACAGATGTGCCCTTCGCGCAAGGCGCCGTGTTGGTGGGCGATGCGGCCGGTTGGAATGACCCGATTATTGGCCTTGGCCTATCCATCACCTATCGCGATGTTCGCATGGTCAGCGACCTACTTCTTCGTTCGCAAGACTGGAGCCCCGCTCTTCTGGAACCTTACGCCGAAGAGCGCACTGAACGGATGCGGCGCCTGCGCTTCGTCGCCAAGATTCAGTCTTCCTTGGATGCCGAGTTTGGTGATCAGGCCCGGATGCGTCGCCACAGCTATTTTGAGCGGGCCGCAAGAGATCCGATGCTGGGCCTGCATGCCTTTGCGGTGATGGGTGGACCCGAGGCGGCACCGCCTGAAACCTTTACCGCCGCCTATCGCGAGCGTGTTCTTGGCGTGGAGGCCTAACGATGAGTCTTGATCTGGACGATTTTAACCGTCGCTGGTTGCAGGCCTGGACCGATAAGAATGTGCCGGTTCTTTTGAGTTTCTACTCATCCGACACGATCTATGCCGATCCTCAAACCGCGGCCGGCATTCAAGGCCAAGAGGCCTTGGGGGCCTATCTGACGGGCCTGTTCGGGGCCACGCCGCCCATGACCTATGAACCCCATGAGCTTTGGGCGACCCACAATGGCTATTGCGGTCGCTGGTTTTGCACCATCAGTCCACCAGACGGACCGGTCTCCTACCTTCGGGGATTTGATCTGGTCGTGCTTGAAGGCGATAAGATTGTCCGCAACGAAGTCTTTGTGCACCCTCTCGAGACCTTGCCATCCCTTTAGCCGGTTGGCCTAGGCCTCTAGGCCTTTGGGCGGGTTATGGCCGATTTTCGGCAGCAAGAGTTTGAGGAGTGGTCCGGTCATCAAGGTTGTAACAACCGCCATAATGACCAGCATGGTGAATGTCTTTTGAGGCAAGACGCCAAGATCATAGCCGATATTCAGGACGATGAGTTCCATCAGGGCGCGGGTGTTCATCAACACGCCAAGGATCGTGGCCTGATAGTGGCTCGATCCGGTCAGGCGGCTAGCGAAATAGACGGGGACAACCTTGCCCGCGATGGCACCGATCAAGATGATCGTGAGCCATAACCAATCTTGAGGCTCATTAAGCCCCAAGAGGTTTGTTCTTAGTCCGGTATAGGTGAAAAAGACCGGTAGGAAGAACACCAACACCATTTGGCCGACCTGTTTGTGCCAAGCCGCCACGAATTTTGGCCGTTGGTGGAACAGTATGCCGGCCATGAAACCGCCGAAGATCGAAAATATGCCAAGTCTGTAGGTGCAGATTGCCAAGGCAAAGATCAGGCAAAAAACAATGGCCATGAGATTGGGTGTTAAGGCCTCATCCTCCGCCGCGAAATGGTCCACGAGCCGTCCGATAAGGGGCCGTAAAACAATCAAACACGCGGCACTGAGGGCGAGGATGCCCGATATCTGAAGGCCCATATTTAGGCCGCTGAAAGCGCGCGCGGCATAGGTGGTCACGGCCGCGAGCAGAACCCATCCAATCACATCATTCAGGGCTGCCGCTGTGATGGCAGTGACGCCAATTTGCGTGTGGGTCAGGCCATATTCTCGCAGGATGCGGCCCAAGATGGGAACAGCCGTGATGGCCAAGGCAACCGCGCAAAAGAGGCTGTAGGTGAGACGGTCAATCTGGGGTGCCAAAATCGGCGCTGACCAGTGTCCAATTGCGAAGCCTAAGGCCAAGGGCACACCAATCGACGCAGCAGTGATCAGACCGATGGCGCGGCGCACGGTCTGCTTGCGCAGATGCTGAAATTCAAAATCTGCCCCAATTTGAAACATGAGCAGGACAAGGCCAATCTGACTGATGACCGTTATGGGCGCTGAGGCCTTCAAACCGAATAGAAAGACCGATTCACTGGGGAAAAAGTGACCAAAGAGCGAAGGGCCGAGCATCAGACCTGCGACAATCTCACCAATGACACCGGGTTGGCCAAGACGCCGAAATATCGTGTTCATGATGCGCGCGGCACCAATCATCAAGATCAGTTGGACCAAGACCGAAAAGAGCAGGTTCTCAGTTTGATGAACAGAGGAGGGGAGTGGCATCGGATGCTC
>CANCJE010000002.1 GCA_947378235.1 Caulobacteraceae bacterium
GAAATGGCGGGGATGGAGCTGGGTCAGTACGGGATCACCGTCAACTGCATCTCGCCCGGCGCCATTGCCACGCCGATCTTCTTTGGCGGATCGTCTGTATCGGCCGGTCTCGACCCCGCCCATGCTGATGCCAAGATGGCCAAGCTGACCAAGAACCTGGCCAAGGCCACGCCGCTCCATCGCTCGGGCCTGCCGCATGACATTGCCACCGCCGCCCTGTTCCTCGCTTCGGATGAGGGGGCCTATATCAATTCCCACGATCTGGTCGTCGATGGCGGCATGATTGCTGGGGGCCGGACGAGCTTTGAAACGGTTGCTCCCGGTGCCAATGTTTAGTCAGCCAATCAGGCTCTAACAGGAGGCGACCATGCTGCTTGAGGGTCTAAAGGTCGTTGAAATGGCCACCTGGGTCGCAGGGCCCAGTTGCGCCGCCGTTATGGCCGACTGGGGTGCCGAGGTGATCAAGGTCGAGAGCCCGACCGGCGATGCGACCCGCACCTTTCAACCCGACACCGCCGAAAGCCCGGGCAATCCCGTCTTCACAAATGAGAACCGGGGCAAGAAGGGCGTCGTCCTCAACATCACCACGCCCGAAGGTAAGCGGGCGCTCAAGATCCTGCTCAGCCAAGCCGACATCTTCATCACCAATACCCGTCCCGGATCGCTCAAGCGCCTTGGCCTCGACTATGACAGCCTCAAGGCCGAGATGCCCCGGCTGATCTATGCCGCAGTCACCGGCTATGGGCTGGTCGGCCCAGAGGCGGATGTGCCCGCCTTTGACATGACCGCCTTCTGGACCCGCAGCGGCGTGGCCCACGCCACCATCCCGCCTGATCAAGAGCCTTTCACCTCGCGTCCCGGCTTTGGCGACCATGTGACGGCGCTGGCCACCGCCTCAGCCGTACTCGCCGCCCTGCATGAGCGGGCATCGACCGGTCGGGGTCGCCTGGTAGAGACCAGCCTGATCCGAGCCGGAGCCTATGCCATCAGTTGGGATCTGGCCCTGCATCTGCGCTATGGCGAGGTGGTGACGGCTCAGCCGCGCAATGATCGGCCCAATGGCATAGCGGGCTATTTCCGCACCGCCGACGACCGCTGGCTCTGTATCGTTCCGCGCGCGCCCAACTGTTTTGACAAGATGATGACGGCGCTCGGCTATCTCGAGTTGATCGGTCAGGCGCGATTTGAGCCACCGATCATCGACCTAGACACCACGCGAGAGGTCCGTGCCCTGTGCGATGCCGGCTTTGCCAAACTGACCTTAGAGCAGGCTGGAGCGCGGCTGGATGAGGTCGATCTGGCCTGGGCACCGATGAGCACCTTGGCCGATCTCGCCAACTCCGACATGGCCGAGGCGGCGGGCTGTTTCATAGAGGTCGAGGATGGCTGGGGCGGCACCTTCCGCGCGCCCGCCTCCCCGGCCCGCTTCCCGGAAGGCGCGCCACCCGTTGGCCGGGCTGCACCCAAGCTGGGCGAACATACCCGTGAGATTTTAGAAGCCGCTGGCCTGCGGCCCGATGAAATAGAGGCCCTGATCTAGGTCATCCCGACCCAGACCAACCCAATCCAAAGGAGAGAGCGTGATGCGACTTCTGACTGGAATTGCCGTCCTATCCCTAAGCCTTGGCACAGCGGCCTTTGCCGCCGACCCGCCGACCCTGACCAACTCGGTCCTATCTTGGACGCCCAAGCAGCAGGCTTGGGGCTACCGCCATATGGAAGATGCCTTCCCCGTTAAGTTGGTTGCGCGCGGTGCCACTGTGCGTGAGTTGCCCAAGGCGGCGCAGGAGATCAACCCGACCTGGACTTGGCAAGGCAAGCCGCAAACCATCGCCAACTACATGAAGACGATGAACACCTCGGGCCTTCTGGTTCTCCAGGACGGCAAGATCGTCTTGGAACGCTATGGCCTAGGCCGAACGCCGCAGGAACGCTGGACCTCTTTTTCCGTCGCCAAGTCGGTGACCTCCATCCTCGTCGGTGCAGCAATCGCCGATGGCAAGATCACGAGCCTGAACGACAAGGTCAGCACCTATCTGCCCGAGCTCAAGGGCAGCGCCTATGATGATGTCTCGGTGCGTCAACTGATCACCATGACCTCTGGCGTCAAATGGAATGAGGACTACCAGGACCCCAATTCGGACGTGGCCCGCGTCGGGCTTCAGGTCGATGAGCCGGGCGTTAATCCGATCATCTCCTACATGCGCAAACTGCCTCGTGCTCACCCGCCCGGCACCAAGTTTGTCTACAATACTGGCGAGACCGATCTGACCGGTCTCTTGGTCTCGACTGCCGTGGGCAAGCCACTCTCGACCTATATGTCCGAGAAGATCTGGCAGCCTTACGGCATGGAGCAGGATGCGGTCTGGATGACGGACCAAGGCGGTCATGAGCGCGGCGGATGCTGCCTGTCCATGACCCTTCGCGACTATGCAAGACTAGGCCAGTTTCTGCTCGAAGACGGCGTCGCCCAAGGTAAGCCGATGGTCCCTGAAAGATGGGTCGAACTGGCCACCTCCTACCAAAATGATTTTGGCAAGGAGCGGGGCTACGGCTTTTTCATGTGGATCATCCCCGGCGGCTATGCAGCGGAAGGCATCTTTGGTCAGCAGATCTATGTCTTCCCGCAGGACAAGCTGGTCATTGCCGTCAATTCGGCTTGGGCTTCGGCGGACAAGGAACTGGACTGGATCGCGCAAGAGGAAATGGCCCGAGCCGTTCGCGCGTCGCTGGTCAAATAGGGCTTAGCGCCGATCCCTTGCCAACCTAAGCCTTAGCGCCTTAGGGTCGAGGCCAAGATGAGAAGAACCAGCCCGGCGGGGCCTTAGCCCTGCCGGTCACGCCAATAGCACCCCGGAGTTCGTCATGAACCGTTTCGCCATCGCACTTATCGCCGCTTCGGCCCTTGTCTCTGTGGCGCAGGCCAAGGTCATTGCGGTGAACCCCGGACCCGATGTGCAAGAGGCGATCCAGACCGCGCTCTTGGATGCCAAGCCCGGCGATACGGTCCAACTGGCACCGGGGCGGTATGATCTCACAGACGGGCTCTCGCTCGATATCAATGACGTGACGGTCAAGGGCGCAGGCACCCAAGCGACAGTCCTGTCCTTCAAGGGCCAAAAGGGCGCGGGCGAAGGCCTGTTGATCACCTCTGATCGCGTCACGGTTCGCGACCTCGCCGTCGAAGATAGCCGCGGTGATGGGATCAAGTCCAAAGGCGCAGACGAAATCAGCTTCATCAATGTGAGGGTCGAATGGACTGGCGGGCCAAACGAAAAGAACGGCGCCTACGGTGTCTATCCCGTGGCCTCGACCAATGTTCTGATCGAACGCGTGACGGTGAAGGGGGCCTCCGACGCGGGTATCTATGTCGGTCAGTCCAAGAATATCATCGTCAAGAACAGCCGCGCAGAGTTCAATGTCGCCGGGATCGAGATCGAGAACTCGATCAATGCCGATGTGTTCGACAATGTCGCGACCCATAATGCAGGCGGCATCCTCGTTTTCGACCTGCCAAACCTGCCGCAGATGGGTGGAAACTCCACGCGTCTGTTCCGCAATCAGGCTGTTGATAATGACACCCCAAACTTCGCGCCAAAGGGCAATATTGTTGCGGGCGTACCGACTGGAACCGGCATCATGATCATGGCCAATCGCAACATTCACGTCTTTGACAACGCCATCTCGGGCAACCAAACCGCCGGGGTGATGGTGGTCAGCTACAATCAGAACTTCACCGACAAGAGCTACAACCCGCTGCCTCGTGACATTGTCTTGCGCGACAACCGCATCGGCAAGAATGGCTGGGACCCGAAATTTGATGGGGGCTCTATGATTGCCAAGCAACTGGGCGGATCACTGCCTCCTGTCCTTTGGGACGGGATTGTTCGGTTTGAGGGCCTACCGGATCTGGCTCAGGTGCGGTTCAGTGATGGCCCAGTCCTGAACCTGAACCTTCCCGCCCCCGGGCAGGTCGACAAGGCAAGGCCGACCATCACCAAGTCCGTCGGCGACGCCAAGATCGCAGAGCCTGCTGCCGTTGTTCTGCCCAAGCGTCAGGCTGATCTGTCTCTATGAGGCGCTGGCTTGCGGGGCTTGCAGCCCTTATCTGTCTTGGTGGGAGCACGCCGCCGCCTGGGGTCGCGCTAGAGGCTTTGCTGGCAGACGCGCCTGCGCCAAGGCTCTCAGACTACCAGCTCTTTACCGATCCAGCGGGCCATCAGCCCAATGCCGGACTGACGCCCTATGGCCTCAACAGCCCACTCTTCACGGACTATGCGGTCAAATCCCGTTTCGTCTTTCTGCCGCCAGGAAAAGCGGCGGTCTTTACGAAGGTTGGCGTTCTAGATTTCCCGGTCGGAGCGGTGCTGATCAAGACCTTCGCCTATCCGGCCGATATGAGACGGCCCAATGAGGCTGTGCGCTCGATTGAGACCCGGCTGCTCATCCGCAAGACCTCTGGGTGGGTGGCGCAGACCTACAGGTGGAACGCCGATCAGACCGACGCGGTCTTGAAACGGGCGGGCGCGCGTGTGGATGTGGCCTTCATTGACCAAACCGGCCAACCGCGCCGGATCGACTATGCCATTCCCAATCAGAACCAATGCAAAGAGTGCCATCAGCTCGATGAGACCCTGACGCCGATCGGTCCCAAGGCGCGCAATCTCAACGGAACCTTTGCCTATGGCGAGGGCCAAGAGAACCAACTGGACCATTGGGTCCGAAAGGGCCTGCTGAGCGGTGCCCCACCGCTGCATCAGGTGCCTCGAACAGCCCGCTGGAATGATGTCAGCGCGCCTCTGAATGATCGCGCGCGGGCCTATCTAGACGCCAACTGCGCCCATTGTCACAACCCCCGCGCGGCCGCGAGCAATTCAGGCCTATTTTTGACCCTCGAAGAAAACCGCTCCCCGGCCTTGGGCTTTGGCAAACAACCGGTAGCCGCCGGACGCGGCGCAGGCGATCTCAAGGTTGGGATTGATCCGGGCCACCCGGATCGATCCATCCTGACCTATCGGATGGCATCAACAGAGCCTGGCGTCATGATGCCGGAATTGGGCCGCACGGTGCTCGATCAAGAGGGCCTAGATCTGATCCGCCAGTGGATAGGGCAGATGAAGACGCCCTAAGCGCTTTGACCGTTTCACGGGTGCAAGCCAGATCCTCAGCACGACGTGTTACGAGTTGCCGATGCTCCTCAGCGGCCTGCTGCCTCATGGGCAGAGGCCGTTAACCGCTTGCAGAAAATTACTTTGAATACTAACCTCTTGTCAGCGCCGTCATAGGACGCTGTAAAATTAGGGGGAAACTGTGAAAACGAACATCTTGCTTAGTGCGAGCATGGCTGTGTTGGCCATGGCGTCGTCAACTGCCTACGCGGCTACCGAGGCGTCAGCCAAGGTCAACGAGATCATCGTTACGGCCACCAAGCGGGCTCAAACCCTGCAGGAAGTGCCCATTTCCCTCGCCGCTGTTACTGGCGACACATTGGACGCTCAGGCTGTTCGTCAGTTCACGGACCTCCAGTCCATGGTGCCGAACCTTCAGATTGACCAGACCAACGGCAACTATGCCATCACGATCAGAGGTCTTGGCCCCGGTCCAGGCAACCTCGCCTTCGAACAGTCCGTCGGTCTGTTTGTTGACGGCGTCTATTCCAGCCGGGCCCGATCCCTGCAAACCGCCTTCCTTGACGTCGAACGGGTCGAGGTTGTGCGGGGTCCTCAAGGGGCGCTGTTTGGTAAGAACACCAATGCTGGTGCGATCAGCGTTATCTCGCGCGCGCCAAGCCACGACTATCAGGCCGAGGTTCGTGCCGGCGCTGAGATGGCCGTCGGCGGTTGGAGCAGCAGCGGTTTCATCACGGGCGGCCTATCCGAAAAGGTCAGCGCACGTCTATCGGTCTCGGCGGGTTCTGACGGGGCCTATATCCATAACCGCTTGACCAAGAAGGATGAATATTCGACCGACTATCGCGGCGTTCGCGGTCAGGTCCGTTGGGACATCAGTCCAAACCTCGATGCAACCTTCAAGCTCGAAGGCAGCAAGAACGATATTGATGGCGGCAACATCGTCTTCAATCGTTTGGGTACCAATGCTCTGAGCATCGCGGCGCGTAATGCTGCGGGTGGTGCCGGTACGGCTCAAGAATGGCCGTCCTTCTGGCGCACGGCCGCGACTGAGCGCCCGGAGCAGAACAACACCCAAACCGGTGCCGGAACCGCGACGGTCAATTGGCGCACAGACAATTGGAAGTTCACCTCGATCACCTCTTATCTGGTGATCCACTCACGTCAACAGATCGACAGCGACGTCAGCGCCCTGTCCCTACTTGACGTCAATCAGGCTGAAGATTCCAACCAGTTCTTCCAAGAAATCCGCGGCATCGGCGCTATCGGGAAAAATCTCGATATCAGCACCGGCGCGACCTACATGAAGACCAAGCTTAAGATCACCCAGCGGGTTTGGTATTTAGGCGCCGCAAACGGCCTTCCTGCCTATCAGGCCTTCGCGACCCGCGGTTTCTATCAGGATGGCTATTCCATCTCGCCCTACGTGTCGGTCGACTATCGACTGAGCAGCAAGCTCTCGCTCGATGCCAGCGTCCGTTACAATAAGGAAAACAAGACCGCGAACATCGTCTCCTTCTACACCGGTGCGCTCCCAGCCTCCGTGATCCCCTATAATCTCGACGGCGATAAGACTGAAAATCTATGGGATTATTCCGCCAAGCTTCAGTACAAAATCAACTCGGATGCTCAGGTCTATCTGAGCTATGCCACCGGCACCAAGGGCGGCGGCTTCATCTCCAACGATGGCAATCTGAAATATAACATCCTCTATCTTGGCCAGAAGATGAGCTACGAGCCTGAAAAGGCTAAGTCTTGGGAGTTGGGTACCAAGTTGCGCCTGTTGGATGGCAAGGGCGATTTGAACATTGCCTTGTTCTCAACCGATTTTGTCAATCTGCAGGTCTCGTCCTACACCGGCACGGGCTTTACGACCGGCAATGCGGCGGGCGCGATCTCCAAGGGTATTGAGGTTGAGTCCAACTGGCGGCCAACGAGCAATATCAGCTTCGGCGGTAGCGGGTCCTATCTTGACGCCACCTATTCTGACTATCCCGGTGCCGCCTGCGCCTTCAATGCGCCTGTGACCTGCGTGGCCAAGACCAACAACCTCAAGGGCTATGACCTAACCCGCGCTCCAAAGTGGAAGGGCAATCTCTATCTGCAACTCCAGGGACAGGTCGGTGAGAACCTGCAAGCCTCCGCGCGCATTGCGGCGGACTATACAGATCTGGTCTATTATCAGTCCGACATGAACCCTTTGAACGCCCAAAAGGCCTTCACCAAGTTCAATGGCCGAATTGGCATAAAGAATGATGTCCACAATTGGGAAATTGCCTTGGTTGGTCGCAACCTGTCGAACAAAGCAACCTTCAGTCAGGCCTTCAACGTGCCTCTGATCGGCAGCAACAGTCACGGCGCAATGATGAATCCACCTCGGACCGTGTCGCTAGAACTGTCTAAGCGTTTCTAAACTAAGGTTGGGGGTGGGTCCGAAAGGATCTACCCCTCGCCTCTTTCGCGTCCCTCCTATAGCCTCGGCTTTGGGATCAACCACCAAGGAGCCCTGATTAATGGGCCAATCAGACGATATCCAGCATCTCCAATCGCGCGCCAACCCCGACAAACACTGGCTTTCGGCGGCTGACCTGAAGGCTCTAACACCTCAGTCCCTAACCGCGCGTACCGAAGGCCTGAAGGGTCTGCTCTCTGAAAACGCACGACGGGCTGAGATGGCGCGCCATCCGGTTGATGCGGTCTGGGATGAGATCCGAAAGACCGGCGTCTTCTATCATTTCGTACCCAAATGCTATGGCGGGCTGGAATTTGACGTCCAATCCTTCATCGACGCCATGCTGCCCCTGTCAGAAGGCTGTTCCTCGACAGGATGGGTGACCGCCTTTTGCGTCGAGCATAACTGGCTTTTGACCCAGTTCCCCAAGCAGGCTCAGGACGAGATCTTCGGCTCGCACCCCTATGTTATTGCGCCCGGTGTCACCAATCCTATGGGCCGCGCCAAGGCCGTTGATGGCGGCTTTCTGCTCAGCGGCCAATGGCGCTGGGGCACGGGCGTCATGCATTCAGACTGGATCATGGCCTATGGCGCGATCGCCAGCGCAGAGGGTCCGCCCCAGATCCGGTTCTTCATCTTCCCGACCTCAGAAGGCCGGATCGTTGATAGTTGGCACGTCGATGGCATGTGCGGCACCGGCAGCCATGATGTGGTTGCAGATCAGGTCTTTATTCCAGAGCACCGGTCTTTCGAAGTCGCTGGGCTGAGAGACGGACGCGGAAACGGCGCGGCCCTCTATGACAATCCGATCTATCGCATGCCAATGATGCCCTTCTTGGCCCTAACCGCCGCCATACCGGCCATTGGCACGGCCCGGGCCGCTGTCGCCCATTTCAAATCCTATATGTCAGAGCGGCAAGTCTATCTGACCGATCTGAAACAGTCCGATAAGCCCGCATCCCAGATGAGGCTGGGCCATGCCGATATGCAGGCGCGAACCGCCGAGATGCTGGTCCGCGACGCCGGTCACAAGATCATGAAGATGGCCAACCAGATCGAGGCCCCGACGGCCGAGCAGCGCGTCGCCGTGCGGATGCAGATCGCCTACGCCATGGACCTGTGCCGTAATGTCATCAGCCTCGCGTCGGCTGCTAGTGGATCCAGTGCTCACTTCGTCACGAACCCGATCCAGCGCGCCTTGCGCGACATCAATGTCATGTCCAGCCATGTGGTCTATGACCTCGATACAGTCAGCGAACTGCACGGTCGCGCCTTGGTAGGACTGCCGATGAACTCTCCACTGGTCTGATCGACAGGCTAGCGGATGGCAAAGATCCAGTGGCGAATGCCCCACGGCATCCACTGGCCACAGCCGACCGCCAAGATGCCATTGAGCCACAGATGCTCCGGATCGCTGGTCTCAAAGACGGGCGCAATGCGGATATAGTAGCTGGCAGGGTCGACCTCGGTCACCTCAGGGTCACGGATCTGTATTGACGCAGCCTTGGGTATGACACTGCGCCCCGTATAGGTGACATGGATGAGGCCGCCATTGGCCGTGCGCCAAAGGGACCGCGCGTCGAACAGGCCGCAGGCCATATCGGGCTCCAACGCGCCGTTCTGCGACCAGTTTCCGCCGCCGGGCAAGATCTCACCCTTCAGGCGCGCTCCCTCGAATGAGCCGCCGGTAATATATCCCACCCGACGCTCGCTAAAGGGCGACTGTCCGAGCGACAGGATCGGTCCTTTGACGTGAAAATCAGCGACGCAGAGGGGCTCGTGGTCCAATCGGTCCCAGGTGAAGGGCTGTTCCATCATTGATCCTATTTCTGTCCGTGGCGTGAGAATGACGACAGGCCTTTATCCAGTTGCCAAGGGACAAAATATATAGAACTCTAAGGAATAAGCTAAGGCCAAATGGCCCAGACACCTCAGGTCACACAGCGCAAGGGAGACGGTTCAAGTGACATCCGACGGCTCCATTGCGTCAACGCCTCTCTGCATTGTGCAGATCGAATTGGCCAAGACCGCGCCCGTCGTGATTGGACAGACCCCGTGGCGAAATCGGCGTCATAGCGCCATTGTCGGCGGCAGCTTGACGGGGAAAAGGCTGAGCGGAACGGTCTTGCCTGAGGGCGGTGATTGGTCAGAGCTAGGTGTTGAACCCGATGGATCTGCGGTCACCCTGCTCGATGTCAATTCGGTCTGGAAAACCCATGATGGAGCCCTGATCCATGTCCGTTATAGCGGCCGCCTTCATATTCCAGCCGCGATCCTGCCTCAGTTTCGAGACCCTAATCAGATCGGCAATCTGACGCCGGATCAGTACTATTTCCGCATCCAGCCCACCTTTGAAACAGCCGACCCTCGCTATGGTTGGCTCAACCGCCTCGTCGCTATCGGCTTCGGCCACAGGACCGCAACGGGCGTTACCTATGAGGTTCACGCCATTGACTAGTTCAAGCCAAACTCCCCTGCCCGGTCAAAAGTTCGGCTATGCCTGGTATGTGGTCGCGCTTTTGCTGCTGGCCTACACCCTGTCCTTCATTGACCGGATGATCTTGAGCCTGCTCGTCGGGCCGATGCGCCATGATCTGGGCATATCTGATACCCAGATGAGCCTCTTGATGGGGCTCGCCTTCGCTATCTTCTACAGTGCGCTGGGACTACCCATTGGCCTTGCAGCAGACCGGATGAACCGAAAGAACCTCGTCGTAGCTGGGGTTGCGATCTGGAGCCTGATGACCGCCCTCTGCGGTCTCGCCCGCTCCTACGCTATTCTGTTCTTGGTGCGTATTGGGGTCGGGGTCGGCGAAGCGTCTCTTTCTCCGGCCAGCTATTCCCTGCTCGGCGACTATTTTCCGCGCGAGAAGCTCGGGCGCGCTGTAGCCGTCTATTCCCTCGGCGTGCCGATTGGCTCGGGCATAGCCCTGGTGCTGGGCTCATTCGTGGTCAAGCTGGTCACCCAAGGTCCCGCCGTCATCTTGCCGCTTTTGGGACAGTTGGAGCCTTGGCGGATGGTGTTCCTGATCGTCGGCTTACCCGGCCTATTGGTCGCCCTGCTCTTCTATCTGACCATCCGCGAGCCGGCGCGAAGCCTGCGTGCAACCGCCCCTGTGCCGGGGGAGTTTATGGCCTTCCTCAAACTCAATCGCGTTGCAGTCACCAGCCACTTCCTCGGCATGTCCCTCGTCGCCATGGTCATGTATGGCGCTACCGCTTGGATCCCTCAGTTCCTCCATCGCACCTATGGCATGCCGGTGGCCTCAGCAGGTCTGTGGTTTGGCGCATCCATGGCCGTCTGTGGCAGTTGCGGCATTCTCAGCGGCGGATGGCTCGCCGACTGGCTCTATCGGCGTGGCCATCGCGATGGCCATCTGCGCGTCATCCGGATCAATGCCATCATCTTGACGCCCCTGTTCATCTTCATGGCCCTCACACCAAGCCTGAACCTGTCACTGGCTGCGATGGTCATCGCGATGCTGGTCGGCACCATCCATGGCGGCGCGGCGGGTTCGGCCCTGCAACTGATCGCGCCCAGTCATCTCAGGGCCAGGCTTGCCGCACTCTATTTCCTCGTCGTGACCCTACTGGGGCTTGGCATTGGCCCGACGGCCATCGCCTTGATCACGGACCGGGTCTTTGGCGACGATAATGCCCTGCGCTACTCAATCGCTATCGTCACCGCAGTCGCGTTGCCACTTTCCGCGATCATTCTGACCTTGGGTCTAAAGGCCTTCGCACAAAGTGTTGAACGCAATGAGATAAGCCTTGCTGACGCTCCCGTTCCTTAAGCCCATCGATCAGACCCAGACTTGCCAACTGCGCCATAAGGCCTTGTTATAAACCCGATCATTAGAACGAAACTGTTCTGCCGCTAGGAGTTCCCTATGCCTGTTCTTCGCCAAGTCCCACGGGCTGAAGCCACCGCTGATATCGTCTTGACCATGTATGATCGTCTTTTTGGCGATCGCGACCCGGTCAGTGAGCCTGGCACCGCGACAGGCACGCCGGGCGATTGGTGGACGGTCTTTGCTCTAGCGCCGGACATTTTGCAGCATGCAGTCGATGGCTTTGCGGTCTATCGCCATCCATCGCGCAAGATCGATCCCGTCTTGCGCGAACTGGGCCAAACGCGGGCCGGTTGGGTCAAGAGTAGCCAATTCGTCTTCTCGCAGCACTGTAAGTCGCTGCGTGGCCTTGGCGTGTCCGAAGAGATGATCGCCGCAATCCCCTATTGGACAGTGTCGGATGTCTTTAACGACGAACAGCGCGCCGTGCTGGCCTATGCGGACTGTTTGTCACAGGCCGGGGGCCGTGTTCCTGTGCAAGTCTTTGACAAGCTGAAGACCTTCTGGACGGATGAACAGATCTTTGAATTCACCTACATCACCTGCCTCTACGATATGCATGCGGTAATGACCCGAGCCTTGGGTCTAGAGTTCGATAATCGCGCCGATCCCATCGTCGAGGTTGCGGCGCCTAAAGGCTTTAGCGCAGCCGACTTCCTCAGCGCAGCACGGCCTGCAAAACGCGACTAAGCGATCTAACAACGAACCTTAAAACAAATAGGGAGACACCCATGACCAGTCCAAAAAATAGTCAATTTGAACTTCGCGGCGTCAATCACTTGGCGCTGGTCAGCAAGGACATGGCCCGCACCGTCACCTTCTATCGCGATGTGCTCGGCATGCCGCTGCTCAAGACCTTGGACCTGCCCGGCGGCGTTGGTCAGCACTTCTTCTTTGACATTGGCAATGGCGACTCCATCGCCTTCTTCTGGTTCAAGGATGCGCCTGAGGCCGTGCCTGGCATTTCCAGCCCCGGCGCTATCCCGACCCAAGGCAACTTCATGTCAGCCCATGGCTCGATGAACCATATCGCCTTCGACGTCCCCCCCGAGAAGTTCGACGAATATCACCAGCGGCTGATTGATAAGGGGATTAATGTCTCGAAGATCTTGAACCACGACAACTCGCTAACCCAGTCGAGCGACGAATTGCATGAGGGGGTCTATGTCCGGTCGCTCTATTTCTCGGACCCTGACGGTGCCTGCCTAGAGTTTGCGTGCTGGACGAGAGATTTCACGCCCGCAGATGTTGAGCACGACCCGATGAACGCTGACGGCGTCAAGGTGGTTGGGCTCGTCACCGCTCACCACTAGGTCGCCCTATCGCCCTGAACGTCTCATAGGCGTTCAGGGAACGGCGTCGCCGCCAATCTGTTCCAGCTCTTGGGCCATATTGCCATTGATATGGCGAAGCAGCCTTAGGAGGGTGGCGATCTCGGCCTTGGTTAGGCCTTTTGTGGCGCGATCATTGACGTCTGCTACCATGGGCAAAAGCGTCGCCTGCAGCGACCGCCCGAGCGGGGTCAAGCGAATATGGACCTTCCGCCGGTCCTCGACGCTAGGCTCGCGCACCGCCAACCCACTTTTGACCAGACTATTGACCGCCACGACCGTCGTTGGCTCGCGCATGCCAACCCGAACACTCAGCTCCCGCTGGGTGGGTCCATCCTCAATCCACAATTGCCTCAGAAAACGCCACTGACCGCTCGAAACACCATGGGTCGAGGTCTTGCGCTCCAACATGGTTGAGAAGCCGCGATACCCCATCCGCAACAGGTAGCCAATGCTGTTTTCAGGTTGCGCATAGACCGAGATCTCGAGGGGCAAGGCCTGCACCTCGGGGGCGAAATGTCCGTCAACCGATACTGTCATGGGATCACTCGAATTGGCATTGTCTGTCACGCTACTGTACCGGCTTTCGGTGGGCATTAAATTTCGGCATTCCAGATGTCTATAGCTAATGCTGGCTGGACTTAGAAAAAGGGTGGGTGCATATAATTATTGGTTAGAACACTAACTAAAGTCCAGCACTGAGTACAAGGAACTGCCGCGTGGTCAAACTCCCTCTTCTGCCAACCACGATCGTCGGCAGCTATCCTCAGCCGGATTGGCTGATAGACCGTGAGCGTTTGAAGAAGAGTTTGCCGCCGCGTGTGCGCGCCAAAGAGCTCTGGCGCATCGATGAGGCTTGGCTCGCTGACGCGCAAGAGGCCGCGACCCTCGTGGCAATCCGCGATCAAGAACTGGCCGGAATTGATCTGGTCGGCGATGGAGAAATGCGCCGAGAAAGCTATTCCAACCGGCTTGCCACCGCCCTGAGCGGCATCGATTCAGACAACCACGGCACCGCGATTGACCGAACCGGGAAGGCCAATCCTGTACCGCGTGTGGTTGGTCCCATTCGCCGGGTTGGCCCCATTGAGGTTCAGGATGTTGCCTTTCTGAAGCGTCATTCGACCAAGCCTGTCAAACTGACTATCCCGGGTCCCTTCACCATGACCCAGCAGGCGCAGAACGACTATTACCCCAGCGCCGAAGCCCTCGCGATGGACTATGCCGCAGCGGTCAATGAGGAGGTCCGGGCTCTGTTCGCGGCCGGCGTCGACGTGGTGCAGTTGGACGAGCCCTATCTTCAAGCCCGCGCCGATCAAGCTCAGGACTATGCGCTCGCCGCCATCGACCGCGCTCTAGAGGGCGTCACGGGAACGACGGCGCTCCACATCTGTTTTGGCTATGCACTGGTGCATGGCAACACGGTCAAGCCCAAGGCCTATGACTTCTTGGCCGAATTGAACCGCTCGCGCGTCGATGTCATTTCGGTTGAGGCCGCTCAGCCCAATCTTGACCCATCCATCCTGGCCGAACTGCCCGACAAGATCATCATGTATGGGGTGCTAGACCTGTCCGACCCCGAGATCGAGACCCCAGAACGGGTGGCGGACCGTATCAGGCAGGCTCTGAAATATGTCTCGTCGGACCGGCTCTGGATCGCGCCCGACTGCGGCATGAAATATCACAGCCGAGAGGTCGCCTTCGGCAAGCTCAAGGCCATGGCCGATGGGGCCGCGATTGTTCGGCGCGAACTGAAGGGTTGACCTAGAGCCCGTCCATCCAAGCGGATAGGAGAACATTGACCTCGCTTGGTGCCTCTAGCGTGGAGAGATGTCCGCAGCCCTTCAAGACCTCCAGTCGCGCGCCTGAAATACCGCCCAGCATATCCTGCTGCTGAGCCATGGTGGTGATACCGTCCTCGTCTCCCCAGAGGATCAGGGTCGGCACCGTGATGCGGCTGAGCGACGGACGGCTATCGATCCGGCTCATGATGGCCCGCTGTTGGCGCAGAAAGATCTCCGCCCCGGTGTCCTGCGCCATGGCTCGGATCTGACCTGTCAGGACCGGGTCACTGCGGCGCGACGGGGCGAGCAGCATGGGGATGCGCTCTTCAGCGACCTGGTCAAAACGCCCCTCCTCTACCAGTCTGATATAGCCCATGCGCCGCTCGGTCTGGGCCGGACCATCGGCATTGGCCAAGGTCGCTAAGAGGGCAAGGCCTTTGATCCGTTCAGGTGCCTGCCGCATGACCTCCAGCGCAATGAAACCGCCCATCGCATGGCCCATCAACAGGAACTGATCCGGCGCGCTGGCCAGCAGCCGCTTGGCCATACCAGCGATCGTGTCGTCACTGCGGTGATCGGAGACAAATAGGCTGCGCTGATCAGCGAAGGCGGCGCGCTGGGGTTCCCAGCACCGTTCGTCCAGAAGCTGGCCGCACGCAAAGACGATGGGCGTTTTGGCGCAAATCGACATGTCACACCACCCGATGCAAGAGGTCATCACCGTCGGCCAGTCGTCGGCAGTTTTCCATCGCCACCACGAGGCTCCGCGAGAGGGTCTCTGGGGTCAACCAAGCCTGATGGGGCGCCAAGACCACACGGTCTAAGGCGAAGAGCGGGTTGTCAGTGCCTGCCGGTTCTTTGGCGAACACATCCAACCCTGCGCCGCGCAGATGGCCCGACCTTAAGGACGCCTCCAAGGCCACCTCATCAATGATCTCTCCCCGCGAGGTGTTGATCACGATCGCGCCCGACCTCATGCGTGCCAAGACCCTCGCGTCGATCAGATTGCGGGTTTCGTCGGTCAAGGGAAGATGGAGCGAGAGAATATCGGCCTCCTCCAGCAAGGCTTCTAAGTCGCGGAACCCATAGGGCGCATCGGGCCGCGCCGACCTTGCCGTATAGATCACCTTTGCCCCAAGGGCGGTGAGCACCGGCGCTAGGCGCTGAGCCGACTGTCCAAAGCCGACCAGACCCACCGTACGCCCGCAGATCTCACCGACGCTATCCAGCGCCTCAAGGTCGGGGTTCCAGCCGTTGCCAGCGCGCGTCAAGCTGTCGAGATAGATCGTGCGGCGCAGGCAAGACAGCATCAGGGTCAGGGCCATCTCAGCCACGGCTTGGCTGTTGGTACCCGGCATATTGCAGACGGCGATGCCACGGGCTTTTGCAGCGACAAGGTCGATGGTGTTGGTGCCGACACCGAGCTTTTGGATCAGCTTAAGATGGGGCGCATTGGCGATCACCTCAGCAGTCACGGGCTTGAGGACATGGAGAAGGACCTCGGCCGTCAGCATGGCCTCATCAAAGCGCGGCCCATCGAACTCATCGACGACCGTCACAGGGTCCAGTTGGGCAAAGGTTGTCTTGATCTGATCGCAAAAGCCTGGGCTGGCCCGATATTGTAAAACAGTCTTCATGCTCATCCCTTGGTCAGATTGGCCGCTACGGGCGCAAAGAAGGCGTCACAGCCCGCATAGACAGCGTTTGAGCCAAGGCTCTCCTCGATGCGAAGGACCTCGTTCCACTTGGCCATCCGTTCAGACCGTGTGAAGGACCCGACCTTCAACTGTCCCCCATCCCAGCCGACAGACAGATGGGAGATGGTGACATCTTCGGTCTCGCCAGACCGTGCCGAGACAATGGTGCCCCAGCCTCTGGCCTTGCCTGCGTCCAGCGCGGCCTTGGCCTCTGTGACGGTACCGGCCTGATTGACCTTGATCAGCACCGCATTACAGGCCGCAGCATCCGACGCCCGGCCGACCCGTTCAGCATTGGTGACCAGAACATCGTCGCCGATGATCTGAACCCGATGGCCAATCTGAGCATTGATCTTGGCCAAGGTCGAAAACTCGTCCTGTCCGGCGGGATCTTCAATGGAGACAATCGGATAGCGGCCCGCCCAAGCGACCATCCGCTCGACCATCTCATCGGCGCTGAGAATCCTTTGGTCTAGGGCCATGCTGTAACCGCCATCAACGCAAAACTCGTTGGCGGCGATGTCGAGCGAGATGAAGACCTCTTCCCCGGCCCGATAACCGGCCCGTTCTATGGCTTGGGTCAGAACGTCGAGGGCATCCTCGTTCGACGTGAAGTTCGGCCACCATCCACCCTCATCCGCGACGCCCGTGATCGGCCCCCTCGCCTCCATAAGCTGGCCAGCGGCGCGATAGATATCGGCGGTGATTTCTAGCGCGCGACGGAAAGACCCGGCCTTGGGCGCCATGACCATGAAGTCCTGCACATCGGTCCGGCGTCCAGCGTGGGCCCCGCCGCCGAAGATTTGAATTTCAGGCAAGGGAATCCGCACGGGCCTTCCCTGCGCCAACCATTGCCAAAGCGGAACGTGAGCCGAGGCGGCCGCCGCGTGCAGATTGGCCATCGACACGGCCACCAGAGCGTTGGCCCCCAACCGGCTCTTGTTTGGGGTCCCGTCGAGATCGATCAGCAGCCTGTCGATAGTCACCTGCTCCGTCGCATCTTGCCCCAACAGGGCCGGTGCGATCTCGGCCTCGACACCGGCAAGGGCACGCGCAACCCCAAAACCTCCGAAGGCAGTGCCGCCATCACGCAGATCAACCGCTTCATGCGCGCCTCGAGAGGCTCCAGCCGGAGCGATAGCCCGCCCCGTGGCACCGCTAACGAGAGTGACCTCGGCCTCGACCGTCGGGCGTCCTCGAGAGTCCCAAACCTGCCGCGCGATGACCTTGGAAATTTGATTGCTCATCACGCCTGCCCCTCGAAGGTCCATCGGTTGATCAATTGGGCAAGGTCCAGCGCCGGATCCTGCAAGAACGCCTTGGCTTGCTGGCGGATCAAGGCCTTGTCGGCCTCGTCTGTCAGATAGGGCGCTGTCGACTTGCCATCTAACCGTGCCAGCAACAGAGCCGCGACCAGTTTTGCAGTCCGAGCCGACAGGGCCTGAGGGTCTTCCCACCCTACTCCTGCGAGATAGGCCTGAGACATAGACCTAAAACTACCTATGAATAATCGGCCCCTATCTCTTATAAAAACTGATTTTATAAGCAAATGGGTAAGGCAAAAGGCGAGGTCAAAGGCCGGGTCTCCATAGACCGCACATTCGGCATCAAGGATCACCGGTCCCTTTGGGCCGATAAGGATGTTCTTGGGGCTTACATCCCCATGGACCAACGCGGTTTTGCGCGACTGCAGGTCCAAGGCTAAGGCTCGAAGCGCTGGGGCCACATCGGCTTGGTGTCTGGCCACATGGAGCAGGAACGGGTCGATCCGAAGCGCCATAAACAGATCATCGGTGGCAAATTGCTGAGCAAGGGCAGGATCGTTCGCCGTGGCCGCGTGAATCTGAACGAGGGCTTGACCAAGCGCCACCGCAAAGTCCGGATCAACCCTGCCCTGCAGCAATTCCGACTTCCAAACCGGATGGGTTTCGATGGGCAGATAGGCCATGACGAAGATATGGCGCTCGGGCATCTCCGCGATCACCTCGGGTACCTGATCGGCGCTAACGCGGGCACGAACGAGCTTCAGCCACTGGACTTCGAAAGCAGAGCGATTAGCCGACGCGCGCCACTCGGTCGGGACCCGCAACTGGGACAGAGCCTTTTTGATCACGAGGACCCGGCCATCGGCGGTCTCGACCTTAGCCACATCACAGGACACGCCGCCGGTCATGAAGCTGAACCGAGGCTGCTCGCCTGCTGCGATCAAGCCAAGCCCGACCAAGGCATCGCATAGGTCGGCTGTATCATCCATCTTGATGGGCCCTAAAGACGCTCTGAACAGATCAGGACCGCGCCCTCACCCACTCACAGATCAAATCGGCGGCCGCGTGACGATTGGCCAACGAGTCCTCGAAATAGTGCGCTCCGGGGATCATGGCCAAGGTCTTATCGGTGGAGCCGATACTGTTATAAATCTTGTGCGCATCGGAGGGGAAGACGCCCGTATCGGCCAAACCTTGCACGACCAACCCAGGCAATCGGAACTTAGCCAACTGCTCGCCCCCACGGCAGCGTGAAGTTTCAAGGCTCCACATAGACAGCCAAGTCTTGAGCGTATTGGCCCGCCCAATACTCGGTGAGCGATTGGCGATGGCCGGATGGCCACGGTAGCAGGACTGGGGCAGACGATCAGACGGATCGATGGTCGGATCCATCATCCGCAAATCGCCCCAGATGCGAAAGAGCGGGAAGATTCGATCCGGGATACCCGCATCATTGAGCCGCTTAAGCTCGACCTTGGCCCAGTCGGTAATCTTTTGATTGCGGGCGATCTGCGCGGCCTTGTAGCGCGCAATGAAGTCGGCGCTGTAGGGCGGTTTGTTCTCATGACTGAACGGATCAAGTGAGGGGTCCGTCGCGACCGGATCGTTCTCATCGATCACAGAGCCATCCATCCAGTCGGTGAGCACCTCTGGCCGCCCCTGATGGGCGTTGAGCGACACATAGAGATCGGCTTGAGGCAAATCAGCCAAGGCGGCCTTGCCGGCACTGTTCAGCAGGTCCCCCAAGGTCGGGGCAATGGCTTCAGCCTGATAGGCGCCCATCAGAGACCCGCCGCCCGAATTGCCAAGGATGACGACGGTCTCAACGCCCGCCTGTTCCTTCAGCCACTTCACGCCGACGCCAATATCGATCACAGCATGTTCGAGCAGGAACTGATCCTCAAAGCCGCGATAACGCGTGTTCCAGCCCAGAAATCCGAAGCCCTGATGGGCTAGGAAGGGCGCGATATAGTGCTCTGAAAAATCGACATTATAGTGGGTTGCGATGAAGGCGACCTTGGGTCTCTTGCCCTTTGGCGTCCAGTAGATGCCCTGGCACGGATGTCCTCCGGCTTGAATGCGCGGCGCGGTTGGCGACGGAAAGCCTAGGAACTGCGCATCAACACGCGCCAGCAACTCGTCTTCGGTGAGCATCGAATTTCCCTAAATCCAGACCAGAGATTCTATGCCTCCAGTCTGCTGCGTGACGGAGCCCTATTCAAGATGCTCGCCATATTTATTCGATATCTAACCAATTTATAGGCCTAGAGCCACCGCCATCACCGACAAGAATGGCTCAGCGAGTAAAGACCGCAACGCCCTGAACGAAATAGTCTCCCGTATTGAAGTCGTAGGTCATGCCAACATGGCTTGCCGGTTTAGCCGGGTCATTGCCGTAGAACATTACCGTGCCCAGACCATTGCACGTCGCCGTACACATATTGATCGAGCCACCGGTCCGATCAACCGCCGTCGATAGGGCAATCTGGCTTCCGGCAACAAGGGCGCTGGTCGAATTGAACTTCATATCGAAGAAGCCATAGAGTTGGTCGCGATTGAGATAGAGGTTTAGCGTGCCGGACAATTTGGCCGCCAAGAGGTCCGCCGTCAGCTTGCCGCCCGTAACCGCCCAGCCACCGGCCGCATCGGCTCGCGCCTCCGTCGGCACCGTCGCACCGATCAGGTTGAACTCATAAACACCACCCGTCGGCAGTGACTTGCTAGTGTCCCCCACCAACCAGTGGAAGCCTTGGTTTGCCGAGAGCGTTAGAGGCGTGATGCGCGTAGAATTGCCGCTCCAACCGCCAATCAATAGGGTTCCATCAGCCCACCGGCCCCAAGCGACAACCGATTGATCGCTTCCGCCCTCCATCTGATGGGCCGTGTAGCCCTTTATGACATAGCCGAGAAAATTTGGAGCCAAAGGATAGGTGACCGCGACCAGCTTACTGTCCGCATAGGTCGCCTTCATACCCCGAATGAAGTTCTCGACATTTCGTTCGCCGGTCACAGGGTTATATTCAGCCGACTGAAACGATAGGGTCGAGACCGTACTGCTCAGCGGTGTTCCGTTGCCCTGATCGGTTTTGTTGAATATGACCGTGGGCACACTCAGCACATCGGCCTGCTGCGGAGGCGGCAATCTGACTTGGGCAACCGTTTCGACCTCCGCGCCTTTTTCGATCTGCGGCTGGCCGCCTGGGGCCTCAATGGGAACGTCAGGGGCCTCTACCGCCTCTGTCGACTTACCCATCCCACCTTCGGCCGGCGGCTCTGCGAGGAAATTGGGTTGCACGGGAAGACGAACGACCGGGGACACATCGCTGGCGACATAGAAGACCTCCGACACCAGAAGATCGCTCTCTCCCGCCTGATTGGTGATCAGGACCTTTCCCTCGTAGACGGCACCGTACAGACCGGGTTTGGCGATCGATCCCGTGTCCTGAACACACTGATCGATACAATCCACAAGATCGAAGCCTGTGCCTCGGATACCAATGGTCGCGACGCGGGTATTGACCTTAATCGCGTCCGGATTGGCCTTAGCGATGGCACCAGTCATCACCCGTGCGCCACCCTTAACCAAGGTCGTGACATTGCTCATCGACGCCGGGCGGGCGTCTTTGCTGTAGCTATAACTTTCGATGCGAAACTCAGACTTTTCACGAACGGCAACCATGCCGCCGTCCTGAAACCACAGCTGAGCACTCGAGGCCGGTGCTGTGCGGATAATATCGCCAGGTCGCAGATCCATGCCGCCTCTTGCCGGCGCCGGTGTGCCGCCGCGGACCCGTTGAACAGACCCGGCGGCCAATACGATACGGCCAGCACTCGCCACTGCCTGAGCCTGCGCCTGCGCCTGCGCCTGCGCCTGCGCCTGCGCGGAAAGCGGCATCAGGGCGACGAAGGCAAAGACCGCACAGAACCTGATCAGGATATGGATGTGCTGGCGCATCTCTACCACTCCTTACGCAGCACGAGCTTCACCTGGTTCTGGTGGAACTGGTAAAGCGGCATATTGGCGTCGTCTTGAGCGGCTTGAGCCTCTAGTCGGATCGTCAGACCCTTTTCCAACTCGTACTGAAGCTTGAATTCCGCCGATTTGAACCAGTCATTGCGCCTGTTTAGGAACAGGGGATCAGCCGCGTCATAATTCCAACGGGACAGGCCACCGCCGACTGAAACCGCCCAGCCCGCCGCCGGGACAAAGGCGATGCTGACATTGCTGCCCATGACCTTGCGCGAAAAATCGTCTCGCCCTCGGTCGTTGCTTTCCTTGGCATAGTAGCCATGGACCGAGACGACCGGTTTCATCGGCAGCTTGAAGCTTCGATCCACACCCACGCTGCCCGAATAGAGGCGGCCAGACCGGTTTTCGTTAATACCGTAATAGGTCAGCTTTTGAACGCTGACGTCACTGAGCAGCTTCAACTCTGGTGACAGGGTCTTTCGAAAGGACAGGTTCGCCCCGAGGGTTTCGCGAAACTTCAATCCGTCGAGATAGGTGACGCCATAGGTCGGCCCCGCTGTCAGCGTAAAGTCCTTACTGACCTGCCCAATCGCAAGATTGCCTACAACCGTACCGACATCATAGCCCTTGATCTGGGCGTGATTGCGATAGGTCCCGGTCAAACTGCCGAGTGCCTGAAAGTGCCCCTTAATAGGCAGACTCACATAGGCTCCGCCTGTGCCTTCACTGAAGAGCGACGTCTTCTGCAGCGCATCATTGCTGAGTTTCACGTCACCAAAAAAGGGCAGCTTGACGTCAGCCCCGCCGACACCGCTGTTGACATTGCTATTATAGCCAACGCCCCCCTCAAAAAAGGCCCCATAGGTCGTTTTGACATTGTCGCGCTTTACGCGAATTTCGCTTAGGAACTGATCAATGGTGCGAACCACAGATTTTGGAGGGTTCTTGCGCAGAACATAGGTGAATTCTCGCTCCGCCCGCACATAGTCGCCAATGACAAGATAGCCCCGGCCCAATTCAAGACGCGCCAGCAGGTTCGATGGATCCTTGAGCATGAACCGCTCGAGCGCCAAAACGCCCATCCAAGCGCGACCTGCATCGACCGCTGAAATGCCGAAATAGTAATCGAACAGCGTGTCGCCGATAAGCTCCGGATGGATCAGGCCGAGCTCATAACCCTCCGCCGCGCGATTGAGTTCGATCAGATGTTTGATCTGCTCGGGGATGGATTGGTTTTCGGCAATAGCGGTGTTGTTGGTCAGTCCCTGGGTCAGGCCGACGACGAGAACGCCAATAAAAACGCGCCTTGCAAACCCTTGAGTGACTTTTGAACGGGGTGCCATCACAGGACCGTCACCCATCCAATCTGCAGCCCAAACCGCAGGAACTGGACATCGAAGGCCCTCGCTAACAGCATTGATCGCTCCTCAAGCACGGTCCATGAAAACCGCGACACCCTATCGGTTTAACCGCACCGATTGGCGGGCTACCAGTTCGGAATGTTAGGAAAATTACAGGGCATTTCGATTCAAGGCCACAGCATCCTTACACACCTGCAAATATAAGAGGTCGCGCAAGTAACTAATTCATCGGAATTTACTTTATAGTTGTTTTTGTGTAATAACACCTCGGGGTGATATTATGGTGGCCGAACCACATCGCCGCCGCTTCAAAATAATAAATCGCATAGTTGGGTCAGTTTAGTATCCCCTTTTAAAAGCAAATGGGCGTACAAATTCGGTCGATCGATCTGTCTTGTGCCTTCCAAATTGACCGCTCTGCGGCTTGCAGGTTGGCTGTTCCTTTTGATGGGAAACACCGTGAAGCTCAGCCTTCCAACCCTTGATTTTGCCTTTATGGGTGACCTGCTCTCCCCCTTGAAAACTTGGCGGCGCAAGTGGCGGTTGCTGGTGGCAATGGCGGTGTTGCTTGCCATCTTCGTGCTCAACTCCGCCAACTATTTGGCCATCCCTGGATTGGGCCGACTGGAGCAGCAGCTCTATGACCAGCGGGTTCGTCAAACCATGGTCAAGGGTGTCGACGATCGGATCGTCATCCTCGATATTGACGAAAAGAGCTTGGCGGAATTTGGCCACTGGCCTTGGAACCGGACACGGATCGCCACCGTGGTCGACAAGTTGTTTGATCAATACGGCATTGCCGTCCTTGGGTTTGACGTCGTCTGGGCGGAGTCTGAGACTGAGCAGCTTCGAAGCATCCTGACCGATACGGGTGCCGCGCCGATGGCTGGGCCAATCTGGGACAAGCTCGATACAGACCGCGCCCTCAATCAGCATATGCAAAACCGGCCGATCGTGCTGGGTTACTATTTCAGCAACGAGAAGGGTGCCGTCACCAAAAACGCCCTGCCCGCTCCGGTCCTAACCAAGGACCAACTCCCCAAAAACCAAACTATCGCCAGCACCTGGAACGGCTATACCGGTAACCTACCCGTCTTGCTTCAAGGCACGACCATTGCTGGCCAGATGAATTCGGTCACCGATGATGACGGGATCATTCGGCGCGTGCCCCTGCTCATTCCCTATCGGGATGGCTATTATGAGAGCCTGAGCACGGCGATGATCCGAACCCTGTTTGGCAACCAGCCCATCACGCCGGTGATCGGAGAGGCAGACGGTTATAAGCGCGTCGAGGCCTTGCAGATGGGGCCTCTGACCCTTCCGGTGGACCGTGAATTGGCCGCGCTCGTGACCTATAGGGGGCCAAGCCGCAGCTTCACTTACATATCGCTTGGCGATGTCTTGGCTGGCCGGGTGCCCGCCGACAAGCTTGCAGGCCGCATCGTCCTGATTGGAACCTCCGCCCCAGGCCTTAGCGATATTCGCGCTACACCGACAGACGAGATCATGCCCGGCGTCGAGATCCACGCCAACCTAATCGCCAGCGCCATGGATCAATCGATCCGTCAGCAGCCTGCCTATGCTCAAGGAATCGACATTATCCAACTGGTGGTGTTGGGCGTGGTCGCCATCCTGCTGCTTCCCCTCTTGGGCGCAACGGGAGGCATCATTGTCTATCTCGCGCTCACGGGGGCGGCGGTGTGGTTCAATATGATCATGTGGAAGGATGCTCTGTTCGTCATCCCCCTCGCCTCCGCCATCGTTCTTTTGGCATCGATGCTAGTGTTTAATCTGGGCTGGGGCTTCTTGATCGAGGGCCGGGCCAAACGACAGCTCGGCGATATGTTCGGTCAGTATGTTCCGCCGGACCTGGTCAAGGAGATGGCTAAAGACCCCGGCAACTATTCCATGGAAAGCCGCGACGCCGACCTGACCGTCATGTTCTCGGACCTTCGCGGATTTACGACCATCTCCGAAAAGCTGACGGCCAAGGAACTGGCCGCCTATATCAATGAGTATCTGACCCGCATGTCCAAGGTCATTTCCGACCGTAAGGGCACGCTCGATAAGTTCATCGGTGACGCCATCATGGCCTTCTGGGGCGCGCCCGTGCATGACGCCTTTGCGGCGGCCAATGCCGTCGATTCCGCCATCGCCATGCAGGTCGAAGCTGCCCAACTGAGCCGCGAGTTTGTCGCCAAGGGCTGGCCGGAGTTCCATATCGGGATTGGTATCAATACAGGCCCAATGCGCGTTGGCGACATGGGCTCCAAACTTCGCCGGGCCTATACGGTCATGGGTGACCCGGTCAATTTGGGCTCACGGCTTGAAGGTCTGACCAAGAACTACGGCGTTGAAATCATCGTCGGCGAAGGTACTGTCGTGCTTCTACCCGACTATGGTTTCCGCCTCTTGGATCGGGTGCGCGTTAAGGGCAAAGACGAAGCGGTTCAGATCTATGAACCCATGGGCAAGGTGGCCAGCCTCACGCCCGATCAGGTGGCCGAACTGGACCAGTGGCAGGCCGTTATGGATGCCTATTTTGCCCAGAACTGGGATCAGGCGCGCGCCTTGATTCACGCTTGCCGTGCCGCAGGTGCGCCCAGCGGTCTATGCGACCTCTATGACGAGCGGATCGCCCTTCTCGACCAGGCCCCTCCTGGTGCCGACTGGGATGGGGTCACTAAATTTACGACCAAATAGCGCTGAAGAGTTCCCCCATGACCATCTTCGTCAGCATCGCTGCCTTTTTAGAGCCGATCTTAGAGTTCACGCTTGATGGCCTCTTTAGCAAAGCCGCCCATCCTGATGCTGTACGGGTGGGTTTGATCGATCAGTCAAACAGCAACAACCGGTCTTGGTTGTCGGCCAAGCCCTATTGGTCGCAAATTCGCTATGTTCAGATCGATCCGGTCGATGCGCGCGGAGTCAGTTGGGCCCGAAGCTTGGCCTTTTCTCTCTATGAGGGCGAAGATCACTTTCTGCAGATCGACTCCCACACCCATTTCTCAGAGGGGTGGGACCAGATCCTGATCGACCAGCTTAACAAACTTCTGGCTCAAACCGACCGGCCATTAATAACCACCTATCCCCCGGCCTTCGAGTTTGACGAGCAGAACCAACCCTTTGCGACCTACCCTTCAAATCACGCTGTTCTGGTCATGCGACCGGTGGAGGACAGCCAATTGAAGGACAATTCGGCGACCCTACTGTTCAAGGTCTATCACACCCGTGACGTGGAGTTTGTGGAGGGTTTCCATGTCGGCGGCGGCTTTATCTTTACCTCAGGGCGGTTCGTCGAGGCGGTGCCCTATGACCCCTACATGTATTTTCACGGTGAGGAGCAGAACCTCGCCCTGCGGGCCTATACGCACGGCTGGACGATTTTCCATCCGCTAGACACAAATATTCCGATTTTTCACCTCTATAAGAGACCGCATCAAGAGCACAAGACGCACCACTGGCATCCCGACCATGAGGCCCAGCGACAGGTCAAATGGAACATCCATCACGTTCGGTCGGAGGCGCGATTAATTGCCCTAATCCGAGGCGAATTGGAGGCACCCTTTGGCTTGGGACAAGAGCGATCGCTCGATCAATTTATCACCCTTAGCCAAGTCGATTATGGTCGCTATCGCCCTTAACCGAAGTTGCTACCGGCACCCCAGGTGATGGTATCGACATGGTCTGCCGCCATGGTCTGAGGCACACCCGTTACATCATAGAGCACAATGCTAACATGGGCTGGACCGTCAAGATGGATGGTGCCCAACTGCTGCTCATGGGCCGACGGCACATAGGGTTGATGGTCGATATAGACAGTCCAGCCACCCTGCGTACTCGGATCACTGGGTGCCGAGGTCAGATCGACTTCCAATGTGCTGCTGGTCCAACCCGCACTCGGGTCGGCGCCCTGCGCCCAATGGGTATCAATGGCCTCAAGGGTAAGGGGCTCATGGAGTTGACCGGCCTGGGCGAACAGGGTCTCAGGATTGACGAACTCGTGGGATGTCTGATCCGGGCCGAGCCCGGCCAATCCGCTGCCGACGCCGCCATTGGCGTGGGCATCAGCCCCTTCCGCGCCTGAGCCAATCGCTTGCGAATTCAAACCTGCCATGTTCGAGGCTTGGCCATGGACGTCAAGACTATCGCTCGCCAATCCCCTGGCTTGTGCATGAGCCGATAGCCCATCCTCCGCAGAACTGAGTTGAGGGTTCACCCCCTCCGTCACGGCATGGTCTAGCTTGATACCGCCCGTATCTGAGATTGGACCCGATCCGGGATCATGGGGTTGAGCGCTGTTGTCGGCAACGAGCGCGCCGGAACTATGGCCCTCACCACTCGCGGCAGCCTCTGGTGCTGCCGTCGGTGACGGTGCCGCCGTAGGTTCAGGCGCTGGCCCCGGTTCGGTGACGGCCGCGGCCACCACAACGGGTACGGGCGGCGGTGCTGCATCATGAACAACAGTCATCCCACCGGAATCATGGTGGTCGTCTGATGGACTCGGCGTGGGCGTCCCAGAGCTTCCACTCCCATCGCCCGGCGCGCAGGAACCATCCCCGGACGTGTGCGTTGGCGTTGGCGCTGGGGTCGGAGAGGGTGTTGTGTGAACGGTCGGCGCGGGCGTTGGTGCAGATGTTGGTGACGGCGTTGGTGCCGGTGTTGGCGAAGGAGTCAGTGACGCTAGCAACTTATCGAGCGCTGCCTTAACCGCAGCTGCCAGCTGCTGCGCAGGCGTTAAAGCGGTCGTTGGCGCAGGCGTTGGTACAGGCGTCGGTGCCAATGTCGGCGCGGGCGTTGGCGTCACGGTTGGAGTGGGCGTCGGCGCTGGTGCTGGCGTTGGAAAGCCTACTGGGGCCGATGTCGGTTCAGGGGTTGGACCAACCGTAGGCGCTGGCGTCGACGCAGGCGTATTGCCACTATTGCCCGGCGTGCTGTCATCATGACCCGGTGTGTTGCCACTATTGCCGGGGGCGGGAGTCGAGGTCGGCGTCGGAGATGGCGTGGGTGACCCACTGCCGCCACCGTTGTTGCCATTGTTACCGTCGCCGTGATTGCCATTGTTACTTGGGGCAGGCGTTGGCGACGGGGTGGTCTTATGATCACCCTCGTCATCCCCCTTCGGCGTAGGGGCCGGTGTCGGGGCGGACGTCGGTGCTGGTGTCGGTGACGGGGATGGAAAAGCGGTGGGTGAAGGTGTCGGTGCCTGGGTTGGTGACGGCGGAGGTGGCGCTGGCGCTGGCGTTGGGAACGCCGTTGGTGCGGGTGTCGGTGTAGGCGTTGGGCTGGGCGTAGGCTCGGGCGCTGGAGCCGGTGTGGGCGCTGGCGTTGGAGCAGGTGTTGGCGCAGGGGTCGGAGCTGGTGTTGGAGCAGGCGTCGGAGCTTCGGTCGGCGCAGGCGTGGGTGCGGGAGTTGGAGCCTCGGTCGGAGCCGGTGTTGGCGCGGGAGTCGGAGCCTCGGTCGGAGCAGGCGTCGGCGCGGGCGTCGGAGCCGGGGTTGGAGCAGCCGTCGGAGCGGGTGTCGGCGCAGCCGTTGGTGCTGGCGTCGGTGCCTGCGTAGGCGCTGGGGTAGGAGCCGGTGTCGGAGCAGCGGTCGGTGCGGGTGTGGGCGCAGCCGTTGGGGCTGGCGTTGGGGCTGGCGTTGGGGCCTGTGTGGGCGCTGGCGTCGGAGCAGGCGTGGGAGCTGCCGTAGGCGCAGGCGTCGGGGGAAGAATGCCAGACGTCGTACCGACGCCGGGACCAGAAGTTCCACCCTGAAGGTCTGGTCCCGGCGTCGGTGTGGCGCTCGGATTTTGAATTACGGGATCACTCGTCGATGGCGTTGGCGTTGAACCCGCGCCAGAGCCCCCCCCCGATGTAGCCGTACCCGGTTGCTCAGGACCGCCGACCGGCCCACTTGCCGAGGACGATCCTGAAGGGCTGTCTCCTGCGGCAGATCCACCGGCCGGCTGAACTGCCGGGGCACCATTTCCACCGGTTAGGTTTGAAGCAGAAGCGCCGCCCACCAATCCACTCGGACTGCTAAGTGGTAATCCCGCAACCACGCGTGAGGCGAAACCAACTTGGCCTGCGGTCCCATCACTTCCGTTATCGTCAGCCCCTGCACCAGCGCCCTGCCCGGCCTGTCCAGCATCGCCGTTGCCTAGAGGTCCGCCGCCCAGACCCATTCGACTGGCGCTACCGTCAACGGTCTCACTTGGCACTGTAAGATCGCTTCGGTTGCTACCCTCAGGCAGACCACCATCGGCGCGAATGCCGCTACTATTGCTATCCATTAGACTTGGATTATCAGGGCCATCGGCATCGGTGCCATTGACCTGCACATCCCCTATTGCTTCGGCATCAATAGCTGGACTGGCATTTTGAAGCGACGTTAGATCGTCAAACGTCTGTGCGTGGGCATCATTAGAGTCGGATTCCGAGCCAGAGATGGGTTCATCAGCCATTCCTACCTCCCTCTCATCCGGTTGAAGCCACGCACAGAAGATTCATCTTCGCGCCGTAATTTATAAGGTTCTAATTTAAAAGCGCCTATATAACGATAGTTATAGATATTTAATGCACCCCGTTAGTGCCCGCGATGGCCGCGACTGTTTGTTGATCTCGGATACGAATAGCGCGGTCTTGTCGCAGAATTAGACCCGTGCCGACGAGCACCTCTATTCTCCGCTCAACCTCCGAGGTTGAACGATTGAGAAGAAGCGCAACCGCTTCCGAGTTTTCGACCTGATTCTTACTGATATAATCAAGTATAAGGCGATCAACGGGATCAACCTGGTCGATCATAGCGCTAATGGCTGTGATGGCTGGACTGTCAAAGCTAGTCTCATCGGACAGGTTCACCGCGTGGACACGTCCAATCAAGGGTCGCTCCCCCCGTGAACTCAGGACACGAACGGCCAACCTTGGCGCGCCGGGCGACGGCAGTGACATAAAGGCAACCAAAACCGGCAGTCGATCGAACTCGACCAAAAGGTCCGGATCGATCAGGCCTCTCAGTTCGCCGAGCGAGGGTTGCCCATAGATCAGGACCTGAAGCGGACCCTGCTTCGCCAAAAGTCGAATCCAACCGCTGATCGACAGATCTTCATGCCCACCTAAATGAGAGGTCTCCACCTGACTGGCGATCTGTCGACCTAACAAAGATGCGGTTTCCGCCGTCAGAGTGACCGGTAAGCGCAGTTTTAATGTTCGACATCCAGGCACCGGAGGAATTACGTCTAAGGCATCCAACAGGGCCTTGCCATATCGGGGCGGCCAAGCTTCGACCGAGAGCCACAATCCTCGCCCGCTCTTTAACGCCATATGCGCTTGGCCCATAAAGGGCGCGGTGAGAAGCAGGTCTTTCAGATCTGGGGATGAGCGATGCTCGTTTTCTTTATCAAAGGTGACCAGGCCAGCCTCGGACGCCTCGAACCAGGTCTTGAGCGTCTCACGGGCAAGGGTCGAGGCCACAAGCCTCGCGCCAGAGGTAAACTGATGTTCAAGGCCGCGACCAAGGACCCCGCGCACCGAAACTGCAGTTTGACGAGCCAAGCTCGCCATCAGATCCCGAATAAAGCACTCGCCGCGCTCGTAGACATCAAGCCACGCCGAAGCGACACCAAAGGTGCAAAGGGCGATCCCTGCCGAGCTCCATTGCAGGGCTCCGCCCCAAGTCTGTGCCGCTGCCTCTGCCAAGTCTAGAAAATGGGCGTAATTGACGATGAGACTGTCCGCGTTAGCCCCTTGCTCAGCCACCAATCCCACCGCCGCCACCGCTAACGGCTTCTTGGCAGTAGAGGTTAGATTTGGAACCTCCAAGACCGAATGGTGATTGGTCAGGTCTCTAGGTTCCGCCTGATGGCGCTCAAAATCCTGCCAGATAGACGCCGCCCAAGTCCGGTTTGAGACGCCGAGCTTGGAGAAGATGGTGTTGAGATGCTGCTTGACCGTGCCGGTCGTCAGCGCCAGTTGCAGACCGATGTCTTTGTTGCTCAGGCCAGACGCTATGAGCTCCAAGATCTCGAACTGACGCTGCGACAGTTGCACTAAAGTGCCGTCTGCTGACCTTATCCCATCAACTGGTCTGGTGGGCACGCCGCGACGCCTCCTATCGCCTCAACGCTCGTTGAAGCTTTTGGCGAAGGCGGCAAAAACCGGCCTCAAGAGATAACGCATGATACTTTGACGGTCCGTGATGATGTCCGCATTAACGACCATCCCAGACTGCAAGGGCCGAACGCCAGGCCGGTTGCCCAGTTGTAATTGGTGCAGCAAGACCTTCACCTGATAGGTCGTTTGACCGGCCGGTGTCGTCGTACTGGTCGCTGAAATGTTCGAGACCTTGCCGCTTAACGTTCCATAGCGCAGGAAGTCATAGGTCGCGACCTTGAGGCGGACGGTCTGGCCGACCTTCACATAGCCGACTTCAGAGGCTGCGATTTGCATCTCCGCTTCGAGGTTTCCGCCTTGAGGCACAATTTTCAAAACCTCAGCACCCGGGGCAATCACCCCGCCAATCGTCTTATAAACAAGCCCCTGAACGATCCCATCCATTGGGGCCAACAGCTTGGTACGGGCGAACCGGTCCTCGAGCTTCTTGACCTGTTCATCGATCTGCGAAAGCTCAGACTGGGCCTTGCCCATCTCATCGGCAGCCAGACTCGAGCGCTCAGAGCTGTTGAGGGACAGTTGCTGGCGCAGGGCCGATTGTTGACCGCGCAACTGCTCCAAACTACGCTGATTTTCCAAGACGGAGGTTCGACTGACCAAGCGTTCCTTGGCCAGATCGCTGCGAATGGCGACCAACTCTTCAACCGCCTTCAACTCGCCATTGACCTGCTGCAGTTGCGCCTGAACCAGACCAGCTTGATCCGACTTGGCCGAGCGGGTCGCCGACAAAATGGTTTGCTCATCACGCGCAAACCGGCGGAACTTCTCTGGAATGGCACCAAACCGAGGGGCGCGGCCCTCGACAAAGGACCGCAAGCGCTCAACGCGCGCAAAGAGGGCCCAATAGCGCGCCCGAGAGCTTTCGAGATCCGCCCGAACCTCCTCGTCACTCAACGCAACCAGAACCTGACCGCGTTTGACCGCTTGGCCTTCTTGAACATTGATTGTGGCAATCCGGCCACCATCGAGATGCTGAACAACTTGCACCGACGCGCCCGGCAAGATCTGACCAGAAGCATTGGTGACGATGTCGACCTTAGCAAGCAGGGCCCAGACCACGAACACGATGAGAAACGCGACAACCGTCCGCACTGTGTTGCGCACATAGTTCGGGCTTTCGGCCTCTTTCAGCAAAATATCGCGGGCAAGGTAATTATCCTGACGTGAGAGCACGCCCCCCCCCTCCGGCGACTTGAATGAGAAGAAAGCGCGGATCTTTTCAAGGTAACTCATGATCAAGCTTGCCTACGAAAGAGTTCATCTGGGGTGGCCGTGCCTTGCAAGTAGCCGCCCCTGAACAGAAGGACGGAGTCCGCCAATTTGATGTGGCTGGGCCTGTGGCTGATGAAAATCACGGTCCGCTTACCCTTAAGGGCTTGAAGCGCAGCCATGAAGCAGGCGTCGCTTTCTTGGTCGAGACCGGTGCCGGGCTCGTCAAACAGCAGGATTTGCGCCCGTGTTAGATAGGCCCTTGCCAAGGTCAACTTATAGCGAAGGCTTGCAGGTAACTGATCTGAAGAGTTGTCTCCAATGCGGTACTCAAGACCACGCGGAAGTTGCATAACCTGATCGTAAGCGCCTGCGATCTGAAGAGCCTCGATCACCTCTGCATCGGTCGCATCGGGCTGAGCAAAGCGTAGATTCTGCGCAAGGGTCGCACGGAAGAATTGCATTTCTTGCGGCACGTAGCCCATCAAACGCCGCAGAATGACGGGGTCCATCTGGCGGATATCGACACCATCCAGACGAATTGTGCCAGCCTGTGGAATATACATGCCAAGCAACAGTTTGAGCAGCGTCGACTTTCCGCTGCCATTCTGTCCGGTTATGGCCACCATGCCGCCCGCAGGAACGGTTAAGCTCACACCGATCAGCGCTGGGTCCGCCACCATGCTGTATCGGAAGGACACGCGAGAGAACTCAATCTGGCCCTCTAGGTTCCGATTGCTGACCCGAAGACCTTGCTCTAATCGCTCGCCCTTGAGCCTAATGAGCGCGTCAAATTGGCTTGCCGCATTTCGGACCCGCTCAATCCGCGACAGGTTGTTCAATAAGGATTGCATTGGGCCGAGGACCCGCCAAATCAAGATCAAGGATGCGATCAACACACCGCTGCCAATCTTGCCATCCAGAGCTAAGGGCACGCTGAAGGCGACCAAGCTTAGCCCAGCCACCATCATGATCAGATAGGCCGCACCGGACAGAACCGACGTGAACTGCTCAACCCGATAGCCTGCGAGCACGCTGTCGGCGGATAGTTGACGATAACGCTCCAGCCAAACCTGCTCAATGCGGCTCTCACGGATGCCGCGCATCTTGGTGACCATCTCGACTAAGAACTCATTGCGACGGGTCGTGAGCCGCCCCAAGGCCGCAACGCGCTCGCGCACGAGAGGCTCGAGGAAAAGGTAAAGAACCAGATAGATAACCACGACGCTGGCAATGACCGGGAAGGCGACTGGATTGATCGCTATCAAGATCCCCGCGACGATGACCGTTGCCGGGAGCTCTAAAACGGATGCTGCAATGGAACTGGTGAAGAGGTCTCGGATAGCTTCAAAACTGCCGAGGCGGGCGATTTGGGCACCGACTGCAGACCGCTCCGTGTAGCTTGGGGACAGTTGCATCAGCTTATCCATCGCTGTCGTCCCGAATATGTATTCGATGCGGCCTGCGATGAAGGCAAAGAGCTGAGCCCTTTGCTGAATAGTGAAATAGGCGAAGATCAGCGCGATCACCACGCCGATCATCAGGTAGAGCAATGTATCCAACGCCCGAGCAGGCATGACCGTATTATAAACCACCATCGTGAACAGCGAGCTGGTCAACATCAAGACGGCCAACAAAGCCGAAACAGCCGCCGCCTGGATGAGGAGCGGACGCAACCGAAACAGTGTCTCAGACGTCCAACCTTGACCGGTTTCGAGATCTTCCTCAGCGCGCGTGAAGAACAGGCTCTTGCCGTGACCAATATGGGCAAGCTGTACACGACCGCCGCCGAGGGAGAATTGCCCGATATAGCCACCTGCCCCCCGGTCCAGTAGGACCATAGCTTGCCCATCATCGGGCAAGCCTAAGCAAGGATAGGCGCGGTCATCGATCTGACTGATGTCGCCAGCAACTTCGCTCACCCGGAAGCCAAGCTTACCAATTCCATTGACCAGACCCGTAATGTCCAGTTCCTGAGCATAGTAAGGGAGGGCTTCAATCACATCGCGGATCGGGCCTCGCCAGCCCAGGACCTTGAGCAAGGGGGCAACCACACGCGACAGGTCATTTTCACGTTTGAAAGCCGAATTGACCGCATCATCGAGACGCTTCCAATAGCTGTCATCCATCAGCCCATCCGTCTCCACCGACAGATGGCTCAGACGTTCCGCCATCACTTCCGTAGTGTGCAGAATGTTCTGGTTGGCCGCAAAGCCTTGGACGAAGGCCCCTTCGATAGGCTGGGCCGTGCTGTGCTTCAAATCGACGGCACGATCCGCGAGCCGTTGCAGGGACGGTCTCTGGGTCACCAAAATCAAGGTGACCTCTCCCTTGAGCTTTTCGAGATACCGCAAGATCAGGGCTTCACCCTCTGCATCAACCGCTGCAGTCGCGTCATCAAAGAGAATGATTTGAGGTCGGCTGGCCAAGGCCCGAATAATGCCCACCCGCTGGCGAAGGCCTGGCGGAAAAGCTTCAGAGGCTGCGTCCCCGACGCGGGTCTCCCAGCCTTGCGGCAAGGCAAGGATAAAGTCTTCAAGACCAAGGTCACGGGCTACGGTCTGGGCTTGCTCGACCAAATCCTCACGGAACATGGTCACGTTCTGCAGCAGCGTTCCGTTGAACATCACAACCCGCTGAGGCAGGTAGCCAACAATCCGGCTGAGCTGTTCCTTGTCGATTGTACCGAGATCGGACCCGTTGATTTCAATCCGACCGCGTTGAGGCGCGATGAAGCCTGCCATCATGCCAAGGAGCGTTGTGCGTCCGCAGCCGTTGTCGCCTCGTATAAAGACCGCTTCACCCCGTTTGATGGTTAGGTTGAGACCATTGAAAAGTGGGGTGTCACAGCCCGGATAGGCAAAATCAACATCTTGCAGCGACACGACAATATCGCTGACGACGTCAATCGTCTCAGATCGCTCAGTCATGACCAACGACGGTTGCTCGAGCAATTGACCAAGCTCCCCCGCAAGCTTGGCATCGCTTTCACTTCTGACCCAAAGTGATCCGATGCGCTGCAAGGGAGAAAGGGCCCTGAGGCTTAAGAAAATACAGACCGAAAGTTCACCGCTCGATATCTGGCCAGACAACACAAGCAGCGCGCCCAAGGATGCGACCAACATGGAAATGAGAGGGCCAAAGAGCGTCGCATGGTTGGAAGTGGTGTCGACCACATAGGCCATTCGCTCGACCGCGCGGGCACTGGTCTCCTGAAGTCGGTCATAGCGGCGCAACATCAGCGCCTCCATCGACATCGATTTGAGCGTGTGAATATTGCTCAGCGTTTCGATGAGGAAATTACTGCGGCGTTGATCACTTTCCAGCCGTTGATGCTGAGGATCGCGCTGCATTTCCGAAAACTTCAGCGACAGATGTGCGAAAACGCCATAGCCAACGATCAATAAAATGGCGACCGGCCAAGCGACCAAGGCAATGATTACGAGATAGAGCAGGGAAAAGGGTAGATCGAGCCACTGTTGAAACGACTGGCCCGCATAGTGCTGCTTTAGCAGGCCGACATTTGCGAAGCGCTCTAGATGGCGTCCTGCCCCAGCCGACTCAAAGCTGTTCAGCGGCATGGCCAGAAGCCGAGAGGCAACATCTTCGGAGGTGATATGTTCAAACTTCGCGGCCGACCAGGCCATAATATGGGTGCGCGCCGTCCGCAGTAGTGCCTCAAGCGTAAAGGCTACCACGGCTCCCAGTACGAGAAGCGTCAGTGTTCCGAACGCGCGGTTTGGTAATATCCGGTCAAAGATGATCAGCATCACGACCGGGATGTTCAAGGCCAGCAGGTTCAGCGCAATCGTCGCTGCCGTAACAAGCGGCATCGCGGGCTTAAACCGATCCTCCGCCAAGGGCGGCAACTGCTTGGTCCGCGCAATGACAGCCCGTAATTCTTCAAGGAGTTTGACGGCCACCGGCTACCACCGTTTCGATTTTTTGGGTGATGCTGTAGCCGCATCGTCGCCTGTTGCCGCAACCGCGACATTGCAGGCTCCATCCATGACCTGCCCGCCACCAAGTGCCTTATAAACGTCCACGGCAGCACGAAGCCGATCGAGGCGCGCGCTGACTGCTAGATCACCGGTCCGGTAGGCCGTGCGTTGGCTTTCCAAGAGTCCAACAGCATCAGTTGCCCCGCGCGTGAAAACCTTATTGGTCAGCTCGACCAAACGCTGAGCCCGTTCAGCGGCATGGCTCAAGACCTTTTCGCGCTGCTCGGTCATCTGAACGCCGACCAAAGCCTCGTCGGTATCTCGCATGGCCGCGAGCACGGTGGATTGATAGGCCTCAATCAACTCAAGCTCGCGTCCTTGGCGTTCGGCGAGATCATCCTTGCGTCGACCGCCATCAAAGATTGACTTAGCCAACTGACCCACAAGGTCTGTGAACAGGGCCTGGGGCGCCAGCGCCGTGTGAAGACTTGAAATGCCATAACCGCCCTCGCCGGTTAGACTGATCGTGGGCATGAAGCTCTTTCGGGCCACCCCGACATCTGCACGGGCCGCTGCTAGCAGGGCCTCAGCCTCACGCAAGTCCGGCCGTCGACATAAAAGATCTGACGGCAAGCCCGGACGGATGGTAGGCACGGTGATGTCACGTAGGCTTGTACCGCGAACCTCGAGCAAACTTACCGGACGCCCGATCAAAAAGGCCAGATCTCCTTCGGCCGTCGCTAGGTTGCGGCGCAGTTCATAGAGACGCGCCAAAGCATCCGCAGTCGCGAGGCCTTGCTGTTCATATTCAAAAACTGAAACATCACCGCTCACCATCCGCGTCTTCAGAGCCGCTTCAATGGCCTCTGCGATGGCGACATTATCGCTCGCAAACTTGACCCGCTCGCGCAGGGCCAGCACGGCAAAATAGCTTGTGGTCACATCACTGACCAACGATTCAGCGAGCGCCTCACGGGCGAAATAGCTCGCCTTGACGCGGGCGAGGGCCGCCTGGGTTTCATAGGCACCTCGCCCCCATAGGTCGACCTCATAGGCAACTCTCAACCCGGCCTGATAGATCTCGCGGGTTGCGTAATCGGCCCTTGTGGGCGCTGTGCCAATTCCGAACTCCGGCGCGCGCAACTCTGAGCGAACAATCGCGTCAACGGTCGGCAAATGGCCGGCATGGCTCACGCGCGACCGAGCCTCGGCCTGCGCAATGCGTGAGACGGCCGTTTGAAGATTGAAATTGTTGCTCAGAGCAATCTGAACCAACTCTTCGAGCTCAGCATTGTTGAACTCCGTCCACCAGCGCTCTGGTGGGGGGACCCTACCGGTCTCGGCGCTCGCGCCATTCCAGCGATCCGGAAGCCAACGTTTCCAAGGCTGCTCGGCGGCCGCTTCCTTAGGTGCAGCCCAAGACAAAGGGCCAGGCGCAAAAACGCCCGCGAGCAATGCTAGCACCGCAAACCTATGCCGCCAAACCCGCACCCTACCCCACATAACTGCACGTGCCCCCAAGCCCGCGCGATCACCGCTGCCAAATCGGTTATTGAGTAACGAATATTATAAAAAATGTAAATTACGAAGCCTGTAATTTAAAGAAGTTCTCACTTTAATTGCTAACAAGGGGTCGAAATCGTACCAATATAAGGACCATTTTGCCATCAACCGGCAATCCAACCCAAAATAGAACCGATTGAAATACAGTCAGAAGCGCATCGTTTAATTTAGGTTAGATAAATACACTCTCACGTTGCCAGTAGGTCGCGACGATTTTTTCACCCTCGGTAACTGGATTACCCGCATGCAGAGAACTGGGTTCAATCCGACCGAGCGGATCCAGATCATGAAAAAACACCGCACCACCAGAGCGAGGCTTGAACTTCAAGCTACTGGTCGGAAAAGCTGTTTCCCCACCGCCAATAGGTGTCGACAGGTAAATCACTGTCGTTGCCACCCGTTGCCCGCCGCGCTCGAGGTGCCGCCTGCCCCCGGCCTGGTCAGGGCGAAAGGCATCAAAATGTGGCTTATATTGCTGTCCCGGCTGATAGCGAAGAACCTGCAGACCCTCGGCCCGGTCAGCGGGCCAGCCGGTCAAGAGGCTGAGCCGCTCCTCTAACGCCGCAATCAAAGGGGTTTCACCGCGCTTCAACGATACGCTAGTGCTGGTCCGCGCCTGATGCTCAATATTGTCTCCCGTTTCATCATCAACAACGCCCGACTGCTTCAAGCCACGATCAAAGGCAAAGCTAATCAGCTCTTGGCACTCGATCTGCGTAAGAAGCCCGTCAAACAGGGCGGCGCGCGGAGCCTCTGACCGCGCAAGAATGGAAATGTCACGATCAGTGATACGAACCAGATCAGTTTGCGGAAGCACAGGTGCGCTGGGTTTCCAGTCGACATTTCGGCCGGTTAAAACCATACCTGCATCGAGGGCCGCAATCGCTTGGGTTCGGCCCCAGACCTTCTCGACCATCCGATCATACATGTCGAGCGGGTCACAGGCGCGTTCAAGGTTTTCAATGACCCAACGGCACCAGTCTGCGCCATGAGCATTGAGGCTTACGTCGGCGCTATAAACATTATCTATAGTTGTGACCACCGGCCAAAGACCTCACTATTAATGGAAGGAAAGCAAACACCATTTCAAGTGGAATTTCACTTCTTAGTCGACACAAATAAGACCATAATCAATTAAATATCTATTCAATTGTTGAGAGGCCTCTAACCTCGCAAAGAGGAACCAATGGGCGAAAAAGCTGCGGAGCCAACAGCCGATGCCAGTCACAACAGATCAGCAAGCAGCGCTCGATTTGATAGATCTGGATCAAAACTGGTCAGATTTGAAATCTGGTAAAACTGTTCCAGAACTGGCCCTTGCGCTTCTGCGCCCACTGCAAACGTCACAACTGGGTATCCTGCAAGGCGCGGGCCTCGCTCTGGCACACCAGGTGGAAACGGATGGCCAATCGCGCGCGGTCAAAGGACTTGAGCTGGCCTATCACAATCGTGACCATATCCGAGACACACTCGTCGCCTTGAATCTGCTGCTCAAGGCCTCACCGAGTCCACTTTCGCTCGAGGACAAACAGGTGACCATCGTGGCCATGGTGGGTCATGACCTTGGTCACGAAGGGCTTCCAAACCGATTGCCTCGTGAATTGGAGGCCAAATCTTGGGGTCTGGCCTCGACGCTGCTCAAGCCTCTGGCCTTGGGACGCCAGACCCTCAAACGCCTTCAGACCATTATCCTGATGACCGATCCGAAGGACTATTCAAGACTGGCGGCGCGCGTTCGGCACAGCGTCCTTTCAATCCAGATCGGCATGGCTGTGGACGCAGACCTATTTGCCAGCCTTCTGCCGTCTCGCGGTTTCCGACTAGGCTCCCGTCTGGCTGATGAACAGGTTCATGCGGGCGTCCCACAGGCAAAGGGCTTCGCTACGCTTAAGGGGCGAGCCATGTTCCTCAAGTCCGCCCCTCTTCTGAGTGAGGCTATCCGGATGCTCGGCATGCCGACCCTCATCGCCGCGCAACTGTCGGTGATCGAACAATTGACTGAGTCTGACCGCCTAAGACTATGGACACCCTCATGGGGTGATGAGTTTACGAGTCTCGTTCACGACCACCTGACACGCGACACCAAGTTAAAGATATAGCTTTCATTCTATAGGATTTTGGGTTACAATAATGTTTTATATTTATAATCAGGTGATCCGTGAACGTTGTTTCAAATAAAAAGGATCCTTACAAATCCCTTGTCGAAATCGGCACTGCCCTTTCGTCAAATAGGAATTTAGACTCCTTACTCGAGACTATACTTTTAACAGCCAAAGATCTGTCCGGCGCCGACGGTGGGACCTTTTACCTCGTTGATGATAGGGCGCAACTCAACTATAAGATGCTTTTTACAACGTCCCTAAACCTCGCGATGGGCGGCACATCAGGCAGCCCTGTCAATTTTCCGCCGATTGCGATGCAAAGTGAAGGCGCAGTCGCCGCTTGGTGCGCGCGCGAGCAGAAGAGCGTCAACATTGCGGATGTGTATCAGGACACAGAGTTCGACTTCTCAGGTCCACGCCGGTTCGATGCCGCGCAGAACTACCGAACCCTTTCTTTGCTTTGCATCCCTCTGATCAACCATCGCTCTGAAACCGTCGCAGTTCTTCAACTGATTAATGCGAAGGACGTTGAATCAGGCGAGAGCGTCGCCTTCCCCGCTGAAATCCAAGAACTGTGTGAAGCCCTTGCCTCCCAGGCTGCGGTCGCCATATCCAACCACCAATTGATCGAGCAACTCGAAGATCTGTTCGAATCCCTGATCAATCTGATCAATACGGCGATCGACGAAAAGTCTCCCTATACAGGCGGTCACTGTAACCGAGTGCCTGAACTGGCCTTAATGCTCGCCGACTCCGCCGCCTCCGCCCAATTTGGTCCGTTCAGCGCCTTCAACCCGACCAAGGAAGAATTGTATGAACTGCGGATCGCCAGCCTTCTGCATGACTGCGGCAAGGTGGTTACGCCCGTTCACGTGGTTGATAAGGGCACAAAGCTTGAGACTATTGTCGATCGGATCAAGGTGGTCGATGTGCGCTTTGAAGTCCTTCGCCGCGATCTCGAAATTGCCCATCTGAAAGGCCAAATCAGTATTGATCAGTTGAACGAGACTCTGACCGAGTTGGCGTCTGACCAGATGTTTCTGCAAAGGTCCAATGTCGGCGGTGAGCGCATGAGCCCCGACGATATTGAACGGGTCAAACGGATCGGCGCGCGGCAATGGCAACCTCATGGCCAAGAGGCTCAGCCATTTCTCACCGAGAACGAGTTGCAAAACCTGACCATCGTCGCAGGCACCTTGACCGGCGAGGAACGTGACATCATCAATTATCATATTGTCGCGACCATTAAGATGCTCGAGGCCCTGCCTTGGCCCAAACATCTGCGCAATGTGCCGGAGTTTGCCGGTGGTCACCATGAACGAATGGATGGCAAGGGCTATCCCAAGGGCCTGACCAAGGACCAGATGTCGCTACAGGCCCGCATGCTCGGCCTCGCCGACGTTTTCGAGGCCCTGACCGCTGCCGACCGCCCCTATAAGAGCGGCAAGACCCTGTCTGAAGCCTTGAAGATCATGGGCTTCATGAAGCGCGATCACCATATTGATCCAGACCTGTTCCAGATCTTTATTCAGGACCGCCTCTACCTCAAATATGCCGAGAAGTTCCTCAATCCGAACCAGATCGACGAGGTCGATGTTGAAGCCCTGCTGAAGATCTAGCGGTTAGATCTTGGCGAGGAACTCGACCACGGCGACCCGATAGGCGTCGAAATTTTCGCGGCGGGTATTGTGGCCCGCACCCGCTAACGGCACCGTTTCAATCTGCGGGTTGAGGTCCTGAGCAGCCTTGGCGATGTCAGGTGTGACAATCCCACCAAATCCTGGCTCGCCATAGATCAGTAGGGTCGGTGCGGTAATGCGCGCCAAATAGTCTTGCCAAGGTTCAGGATCATGGAGCCGGATCTCTGGATCAACCTGGGTCTTAGAGGCCGTCCAGGCTGGGAACTCATCCTCGTGCCAGGTGGGCGAGCGCCTCCTTCCCACAGCGGTGATCTGCTCCGCAGTCATGGCCCTTAGGTCAGCGACCTGTTTGCGAAATCCGGCCTGCCAGCGAGCGGTAATGGAAGGATCCTGCTGGGCCATGAACGGTGGATCTTCCAAAATCACGCCAGAGACCTTGTCTTGATAAAGACTGGCATAGCGCGCCGTGGTTCGGGCACCGACCGAGTGGCCCATCACAATGGGGCTCTCTAAACTCAGTTGCTCTATGGCTTGGGCCAGATCCAAGGCCGGGTCCTGATCGGGTCCAGCGCCCATACGCACGCTATCGCCATGACCTCGCGCATCGATCATGATGATGTCGAAATCGGCCTCCAGCGCTTGGGCAAGACGGGTCCAACAGAGGCCATTATCAGTCAATCCGTGGGATAGGACCAAGGCAGGCTTTGCACCGCCTGTCCGATGATAGGCCAGAAAACCATCGGCAATATCGACCCGACCTGAAGACCAGCTAGACATCTTTTCTCACCTCAGATCGGATCGGCTCTTACCAGGCGTAGGCCTCAGGCGCAGGCCCGACGGCGGGGAATATGGCATCAATGGCAGCCAGAAAATCTTCCCCAAGGCGAAGGGTTGGGACATGCAGCACAGACGAAAGCTGCGCTTGGCTGCCTGGCCCGATGATGGTCGAGGTCACGCCCGGCTGATCCAGTAGCCACGCCAAGGCCACCGCTGTCGGAGTTTCACCGATGGAACGACAAAGTTCGCCATATCGTGCCAACTGATCAGACCGAGCCAAGGCCGCTGCGCGAACCGACTGCGACTGACGCCGCCCCGCCGTCTCCTGCCCCGTGCTGGCGAGCAACCCACCCGCCAAGGGGCTCCAGGTGATGAGGCCGAGGCCATAGGCCTGACAGGCCGGAAGGACCTCTAGCTCCGCCCGCCGCTCGATCAGATTATAGAGGCTCTGCTCGCAGACCAATCCCAGCCCGTGACGTTGCCCTGCCCGCTCATTCATCTGGGCGATCTTCCAACCCGGAAAATTGCTCGAGCCCACATAGGTGATCTTGCCTTGGCTGATCAGACGATCCATGGCCTGCCAGATCTCTTCAGGCGGCGCGGTCCGGTCAATATGATGCATCTGAAAGAGGTCAATATGGTCGACACCCAACCGCTTGAGACTGGCGTCACAGGCCATCTGGATGTGACGCGCCGACAGGCCGCGATCATTGATCTGATCGGACATGGGCTCATGGACCTTGGTGGCCAAGACGATCTTGTCTCGACGGCTGGGATCCTGCGCCAACCATTTTCCAACGAGGGTTTCGGTCGTTCCAACGCCCAGATGGCCGCCATATTGGTTGGCCGTATCGATGAAGTTAATCCCCGCCTCTAGGGCGTCACCCAGGATGGCAAAGGACTCGGCCTCTGAGGTCCTGGGACCAAAATTCATCGTGCCGAGACACAGGCGACTGACCTTAAGGGCGGATCGACCCAGCTGACGATAGTCCATCTTCTTCCCTTCCAACCGGCCCTAGGGCGCGCGCAGGGTGGCGCCGGTTCGCAAGCCCTCGACGGACTGTGCCACACTTTCCCGCGCTAGATACTGAGCCCGCTCGGACAGACCCTTATAGGCCTCATAGGTGATCGACGGCACGATCGGCTCACGAAACCATGGGGCATAGAATTCCAGATTGGGGATAGACCGGATAGTATCGGCAATATTGGGTGTGCCGCCGTGCCATGCCCTGACATCCCGGATCATGATCGCACCCGCAGGCGCTGGGCAAACGGTGCTGAGCCTCATCCATTCGGGCTCATTATCCAACGTCGGTATGGGCACGCGCGAATGCTGGGTGCCCGGGATCTGGCGGGTGGGGCCATTAAAGGGTGTCACATCCTGCGGCAGGAAGTTCACGCAGACATAGGGGCAAGGCAGGTCCCGGATGCTCAACTGACCTCGGGGGTCATAGAAGGAACTGAACGGGGCCTGACCGCCCGGTGCCCAGTCTCGAACATCGGAATGGAGCGGCTGATAGCCCACAGCGCCGGGCAGGCAAAAGTCCCCGCTCGCCGCGCGGAGGACGAAATCAGGCGAACCAAAGATTGCGGCGACAAGGTCCGTAGCCGCGCGGGTCTCCAGCAACATCTGCCATTCCGGCCGATGTAATTGGCTACGGGTCAGGCTCGATCCGCCAAAGGAATAGCGGTGCGATCCCCGATTGCCCTTACGCCCCTCATCGAGCGCCAGAATCTCGGCAGCGACCGCATTGCACCCCTCCCGCAGGAATTCGGTCTGCTCGTCATTGAGGATATTGGCGACCACGACAAAGCCGTCGCGGTTGAACAGTTCCACCACCCGCGCGACATCCTTGGCTTCAAGAATCTCCAGCCCCTTGATGCCATTGTTGGCTGCAAGATGGGCGCGTAGGGCGATGGTCGACGGATCGCTCCTCCAGTCTTGCCTGTCAGTTCGGTTCATCTCCACCTGCCCCATGGCTTTCAATTCCTCCGCAATCCTGACGCTGTTCTATAATCCGCCATGAGATAAATCTGACGGTTCCGTCTAACCTCAAAGCGATACGAGACCGAAAACCGCCCTATCCTTCACGGCCCAAGGCCTTAACGATCTGCGCATGGCGCCGCCTCGAGATGCCGTAGCCTGTGAAGATGATCAGCGAGATGACAGCGATCACCGCAGCGACCGGTCCCCACACCAACACTAACAAAAACTGCGTCATCTGAGACAAAACAAGACCGACGTGACTGGCAGCATCCTTCGGAAACCGGATTAGGTCGAGCGCTAAACCCGCCGCCATCACCCCTAGTCCAGAGGCCGCCTTATTGGCAAAGCCGAGCCCGGCGAAATAGAGCCCTTCACGCCGACGACCGAACAGATGCTCATGCTCATCGGCAGCATCTGCCATCATTGAGGGATAGGAGACCGACACCAAACCAATCCCAATACCCGCGAAAAAGGAATTGATCTGCATCGGCAGCAGCGCGGCATCCCCCAGTGGCAGATAGAGCCCCGTCAACTGCCCGCCCTGCAGCACCAGCCAGTTGGCCATCAGCAGGGCAAACCCGATGATCACGACGGTTTTCTTCTCGAACAGCCTCTGAAAGAGGGGTGCCGTCGTACTGCCCAGCAAGATTCCGACCAAGAAGGCGTAGCCAATGAATTGAATGAGTTCACTTCTCATCCTCCAGACAAACACGAAGGCATGCTGATTGAGGCTGGCATTGAGGCCCATGGCGGCATAGATGATCACCGCCGAGATAAACAGGAGCCGGAAGGACCGGTTGGCAAAGATCTCCGCGATCTCGCCCGGCAACCGCTTCAACATGGCCGAGTCCACCTTTTCCGGCTGCGGCAAACGGCTCGCATAACGGTAAAGACCCAACAGGCAGACCGTCATACAGACCATCAAGATCCCCGCGACCGTCCAGCCAAAACCGGGATAACCCGCTGGCCGCTGCAGTCCGCCCTTGGCGAAAAACAGGGAATAGCCCATGGCCGTGACCGCGACCGAGACCAAAATCCCCGACACGACCCGAAAGACGACTACACTGGTGCGCGCCGCATAGTCGGTGGCCAACTCAGCCCCCAAGGCAATATAGGGTACATTAAACAGCGACATGCTGCTGCGAGCGGCCACAGACATCACCGTCAGCCAAGCAAATAGACCGATGGGTCCAAGTCCTTCCGGCGGCGAAAAAAGCAGGCCAAGCGAGACCGCAATCAGCGGAGCTGACAGGGCCATCAGCGGCAATCTGCGTCCGAACCGCGAGGAGATATTGTCAGACCAAGACCCAACCAGCGGATCAACCACAGCGTCGAAGGCGAGACTAACCGCCAGGGCTGCACCGACCAGTAGGCCTGACAGGCCCAAGACGGCCGAGTAGTAAAAGAAGATGAACCCGATTGCCGTATCAAACCCACCGGTCTGGACCGCCTGCCCCAAGCCATAGGCCAACTTCACAAACACAGAAGGATTGGATGGCGTGACCGGCAGCGTGTCTGGCAATGGACGATCAGCGGCCTGCATCGGCTCTTCCTTCTTATGAAATCAGACCAAGCTCAAGGATCTGTACTAAGAGATTAGGCGGTAAAATTCATATCAATGAAAGACCCAAATCCATGCTCCACACCCTCAGCGTCGACACCTGGTCTTTTACCGTCGACACAGATGGCGGCATGATCCGGCGACTGACCTGTGGAGCCCGCGACATCCTTCGGCCTATGCCGGACGAGCGCCGCGACCCAAGGCTGTCGTGCTGTTATCCGCTCTTGCCCTTTGCCAACCGGATCGATCAGGCCCATCTCGCCTTTGAGGGACGTGTCGCCGAGATTAGCCCTGCCCTACCCGAACCTCACGGACTTCACGGCACCGGATGGCAATCGGATTGGACAGCAGAAGCGATGGGTTTCGACCATCTACTCCTGACCCTTGAGGGTGGCTCAGACCCGGCTTGGCCCTGGCGCTGGCGTGCGGAGCAACTTTTTTCCATCTCGCAATCGGGTCTCACGGTCGATCTGACCCTGACCAACATCGACACGGTTCCGGCCCCCGCGAGCATCGGGCTTCATCCCGCCTTTTTGATTGATCCTGAGACCCGAATTGAAACCAACTTAGCGGGGATTTGGGACTGTCGCCCCGACCTGATTCCCAGCGGCTGGCGTCCGATCGCTTGGCCCGATATCGAAGCGCAGGCGCTCGACAATTGCCTCACAGGCTGGTCCGGAAGGGCGATCCTTCGAACGCCAGGCCAGCCCCCGATCACCCTTGTCGCCGACACAAGCCATCTTCAGGTCTACCGACCAAAGGGTGGAAATGTTATTTGCCTAGAGCCAGTTACGGCCAGACCAAATGTCTGGACCCCCATCGAGAATGGCCCCGCCGAGCCGCCTGCCATATTGGCACCGCAAGAGCGCCTGTCCGTGACACTGACTCTATCGGCCTAGGGCGGCGACACAGGCGGCTGTTTTCGCGCTGACCTCAGCGGTGGATAGTCCCGGGCGGTAGAGTTCGGAGCCCAGACCAAACCCGCTTGCGCCCGCAGCCTGCCACTCGGCCATCGCGGATGGACCTATGCCACCGACAGCAATGACCTTCACGTGACGCGGCAGGACGGCACCGATGGCCTTGAGATAGCCAGAACCGAGGGTCGCGGCGGGGAACAGCTTCAAGAACCTTGCGCCCGCATCAATGGCCGCAAAGGCTTCGGTAGGGGTCATAAAGCCGGGCAACGACTCCAGCCCTAGCGAAAGGCTGCGCAAGATCACATCGCGATTAACGTTTGGTGAGACGATGAACTGACCACCCGCCGCCTTAACGGCGTCCACATCTGCAACGCTCAGGACGGTTCCCGCACCAACCATCATCTGATCCTTAAACCGGATCGCGAGCCGCCTGATGCTCTCGAGCGGGTCTGGGGAGTTGAGCGGAACTTCCATGGCTCGCACACCCTGCGCGTAGAGGGCCTCACCGATGGCGATCACCTCATCCGGCGTCACGCCGCGCACAATGGCGAGGATGGGAAGCTGTTCCAAAGCCTGATCGATGGTCATGGGGCGATCCCTTCAATGATCGAGATGAGACCGGCCAGCGCTGCCGCTTCTCCGTCGATGTTTTGGCAGGTCCTGCCTCGCGCCGCCAGGGCCCGACCATAGGCGGCACAAAGGGCTGGATCGCCGATCAAGGTTACAGGCTCGTCGTCGGATAGGCCCAACAGCCGAGGGCTTGAGGCGACATCAGACCCGATCAACAGGCCCGACAGGAACCCTGCCGACTGGCCCTCAGCCAATGATCCCGTCAGTTGTCGGGCGCGGAGACCAAAGAGACGCGCGCTCAGGGCATTACCCTCCCCTGACGCGGCAAGCCCTGCGGCAAAGCCGTCTGGCTCGGCGGGGTCTTGAACCGTCGCCAAGATGCTGTGCTGACTCAGCAGGGCATAGAGTTCGCCGGTCATGGCCGTGACAAAATCGATGATCTTGCCGCCTTCAACCCTGACCCACTTGGCGTGGGTGCCGGGCAAACAGAAGAGGCCGGTTTGCACTGTCGAGGCTGGGGCACCAAAGATCTGCACCTCTTCACCGCGCATCACATCTGGCCCATGGGCCTGACCTACAGTGCGAACACCCGGCACGATCCAAACCCGATCGGCGGGCTGAACAAGTCCTTTCTCAATCGCTTTCGTGTCAGCCGGACAATCGACATAGGGCGCAGCCAACCAGCCCAAATTGGACCCCGCCATTCCGCCGAGCAGAACAGGCAAGCCTTCAGCCTTCAGAGCCGGTCGGATGTCCTGTTCCAACCTCAGCGGTACGTCTCCCCGGCCGATCTTGGAGACGCCAAAGGGAAAGCTGGCACTGGCCACCGCCCTGCCCGCCTCGATCCGCCAAGCGCGGACATTGGTCGTGCCCCAGTCGCAGGCCAGCCAAGCGCTCACGTGCGCCCGCCATCTATGACAAGGTTCTGGCCGGTGATCAGGGCGCTATCATCGGCGGCGAGAAACAGAACCAGCCGCGCCACATCTTCCGGCGCGATCCGCTTCTTCAGGGCCACCTGCTCCATCCAAGCCGCTTCGGCTTCTGGCGTCAGCCAAAGCTGCAACTGGCGTTCCGTGACCACCCAGCCCGGCGACACGGCATTGACCCGGATATTATCCACGCCCCATTCGCGCGCCAAGGATTTGGAAAGACCGATCACCGCCGCCTTGGCCGCCGTATAGGCGCTGAGGTCAGCAGGGCCTAAGAGCGCATTGATGGAGGATAGATTGATGATCGATCCCCCGCCGCTAGCCACCATCCCGCCCTGCACAGCCTGCGACGCCAAGAAGACCGGATCGAGATTGACCGCCAGATTGGCCCGCCAAGCGCTGGCCTTCATCTCTGCGGCGCGGTGCCTTTGATCATTGGCGACATTGTTGACCAAGACCGTGACCGGTCCCCATTGGCTAGCCGCCTGCGCGATGGCGGCCTGCAACGCGTCTGCGCTCGTCACATCGCAAGCTTGGAACGAGACCGTGCCGCCCAAGCGCGTCGCTAAGGCCTGCCCCGCCTCAACCGCAATATCGATGAACGAGACCTTTGCTCCTTGGCCGGCAAAGGCCTCTACAAGGGCCGCGCCTATGCCGGTCGCACCGCCTGTGACAAAGACATGGCGGCCCTTGAGGCTGGGATAGTCGGCAAAGGCTCCCATCAGTGGGACTCGCGACTGACCGCATCACCGCTGGAGCCGACCAGAAAATCTTGGTCACAGCCCCGGTCGGCTTGCAGCACCGTGTCGACATAGAGCTTGGCCCAGCCCCGGACATAGGGCGAGGCGGGACGCGCCAAAGCTGGATCCGCCGCTCGCCGAGCCAATTCCGCCTCGCTGACCTGAAGGGTCAAGGTCCGCGCTGGCCCATCGAGGGAAATCAAATCCCCATCTTGTACAAGGGCCAAGGGGCCTCCTGCATCAGCCTCTGGGTTCACATGCAAGATCACTGTACCGAAGGCTGTTCCGCTCATCCGCGCATCGGATATCCGCACCATGTCACGAACGCCCTTAGCCAAGAGCTTGGCAGGCAAGGCCATATTGCCGACCTCTGGCATGCCCGGATAGCCCTTAGGCCCGCAGCCCTTAAGCACCAGAACGCAGGTCTCGTCGACATCCAGAGCGGGCAGGTCGATCCGCGCCTTATAGTCTTCGATGGAGTCAAACACGACCGCGCGGCCCGTATGAACCAAGAGTTCAGGCGAGGCTGCGCTCGGCTTCATCACCGCACCGCCGGGACTGAGATTCCCGCGCAGAACCCAAAGCCCTGAACTGGGCGCAACGGGGGCCTCCATCGTCCGGATGACCTCGGGATTATCACATCGCGCCATGTCGGCGATCTGGGCTTGGGTCAGGCCGCTGACCGTGATCGCCTCGCCTCGCAGGTGCGAACCAAGCGCCTTAAATACGGCTGGTACGCCGCCCGCATAGCAAAAGTCCTCCATCAGGAACCGGCCCGATGGCATCAGGTCGACCAAGAGCGGGATATCGCGGCCCAGCCGGTCGAAATCCTCCTGCTCTAACGTCACGCCCAAACGCCCCGCCAAGGCGATCAGGTGCAGGACGGCATTGGTCGAGCCGCCAATGGCCGCGTGGGTCAAGATGGCGTTTTCGAAGGCCTCGCGCGTGGCGATGGCGGACATCTTCACATCGTCTCGGACCAACTGCACAATCCGCCGTCCTGTCAGATGGGCCAAGGTCGCTCGCCGACCATCGACAGCGGGTAAGGCCGCATTTTCAGGCAGGCTCAAGCCCAAGGCCTCCACCAAACTGGCCATGGTCGAGGCTGTGCCCATGGTCATGCAGACCCCGTGGCTACGCGACATGCCACTCTCGGCGGACATGAAATCGGCCAGCGTCATCTCGCCTGCGCGCACAGCTTCTGAGAACTTCCAGACATCTGTGCCCGAGCCAATATCCTTGCCGCGAAACTTGCCGTTCAGCATGGGGCCGGACGACACGACCATGGTCGGCAGATCGACGCTGGCCGCGCCCATCAATTGACCGGGAGTGGTCTTATCGCAGCCGCCGAGCAGCACGACACCGTCGATCGGGTTGCCTCGGATCGACTCCTCGACCTCCATGGCCAGAAGATTGCGAAACAGCATGGCCGTTGGGCGCATCTGGGTTTCCCCCAGCGACATGGCCGGAAACTCGAGCGGCAGGCCACCGGCCTCCCAGACCCCACGCTTGACGTGCTCGGCCAAATCTCGAAGCCCGGCATTACAGGGTGTCAGTTCCGACCATGTGTTGCAGATGCCAATGACCGGACGACCGTCAAACACATCGTCCGGAAGACCTTGGCTCTTCATCCAACTGCGATGGATAAAGCCATCGCGATCAAGCTTGCCATAGGTATGGGCACTTCTGAGCGGTTTACGAGCCACGAACCTGTCCTATCTCTGCCTTGAGCGGGGCGACATCCCTGCCGGAGTAATTTATTTTTTATAGCGACTTACTAATGTTTTTTAAGACGGCCTGTTGGCCAGACTAGGGACTAGACTTCCAAATAGCCACTCCGGCTGGCGGCAAGATCGCGCCGCCCAAAACAAACTCTGGTTCCTCCTGAGCGGGGGTCGGTCGCGGTTCGGGCGAGGCGTTTATAGCGACAATAAAGCTGCCCCTCTGGCTGATCCGAACCCCTTCCGGCATGGACGTTACGGACAGGCCTGCCCGCTTGGCTGCATCGGACAGGACATGGCTCAAAGCGTTCTCTTGCGGCGCGAAGGCGAGATAGTCCCGCCTCCCCGAACGAATCCAAGCTGGATGTCCATCCTCAAACTGCCCCAAGACCTCGGCCTTCGTCGTAACATCCTCACGCCAATCGCGGCCAGTCAACGCCGCGCCAGTAGCGGTTATGACCATGGGGGTGCCAGGACGCAAGCTCTCAACCCGCTGCACGGTGAGGGGCAAGTGCTTGGACAATTGGCCCGGCGGCAGGTTGCGCGGAATATGCAGATCACGGGTCTTTGACCCTGCGCGAACGCCAAATATGGTTACCGCTTCCGTGGCTTCAAAGGCGGCTATCGCCTCGGGAGAGACGATAGGAAGGCATGGGGCGACGACGAGCCTATAGCCGCTCAGATCCGCGCCGGGCGGAACAATGTCCACATCAAGACCCATCTGCCGCAGGCTCGAATACCAAGCAAAGGCCTCCTTCAAGGCTGAAAAGCCCTTGGCCTGAGGCTGAATGGTCGTGACCCAATCGCCCTCGTAGGAAAAGACCAGCGCCACGGGCGAAGGTCCGCAGGGCGCAAACTCACCCAAGGCCTTGAT
>CANCJE010000003.1 GCA_947378235.1 Caulobacteraceae bacterium
AATCAGAGTGTTTCTCATCCAAAAGGCCGCTTCACGCGGGGTCTTGAAGTCGAACAACATGCCCTTGTCGGGCGCCAGAGACTTGCGAAACATCAGGCCGTGATTGCGGGTCTCTTCGGTATCGGCGATCTCGACCATGAACTTGGTGGTGGCCTTGGACGTCGTGATCTCCAACGGCTCTTGGCGCAAGGTCGCCGCATGGCTCGGACTGAGTTGGGCGGTGCCCATAAGCAGTAGAACAGAGGCCATAAGGCCCAGCAGGCTTCGGCGTGCCATCCGGTTTGTCGTCATGATCCTAACTCCCTTGACCCAGATGAGGTCTCAGCCTCAGCAATAGCCAAGCGCGGCCTTAGGTCCAACCAAATTGGCAAGATCAGAGCGCTTTATGCCCGCTCAATCGGCGCGATCTCAGCCACGACCAACCCCTTAGGACCGTTGGCGAACCGCACCATCACCTCGGTGCCAGGCTGCAGATCATCCAGCCCCCCTCGGCGCAGGGTCTCAATATGGACGAAAATATCGCCGGGCTCCGCGTCACGCACAACAAAGCCATAGCCCTTGGTGCGGTTAAACCACTTGACCAAGGCGCGCTCCGCCGGACCTGTCGCTTCTAGTAGCCTTACAGTGCCATCGAGACTGTCACGGCGGGGCGCAGGAGCGAGACGGGCTGCGGCGCGAGACGCTTGCTCCATCGTGCTGGCGGAGGAGATTTGGGCCTCTGATTCGTCGAGATCCAGAACCTCATCGACCTGCCAGCCCTTTGCCCGCTTGGCGACCTGACAAATAATAGTCGCCCCCTCCACGGCATCATCCTTGCCAAAATGGCGCAAGGTGGTGACGTGCAACAGAACGTCGTGCCGACCGGTCATCTGTGGATCATCAGGGACGACGAAGCCATAACCCTTGGAGGGGTCAAACCACTTCACGCGCCCGCTGATCTGCACTGCGGGTGCTGCTCGTCCGCCCTCATCCTCATCAAACCCAGACATAAGGTCCCCCGCCCTCATCTGGCCCCGCCCCTTTCGAAACAGGCACAGTCAAGAGGGTCAATGTTCTGGAATGAACAGTGTGACCCAAGTCAAAAACCGTCAATCACTCTTTTTAGAACCAATAAAGACAGGCCGTGGACTTTTGGCCTTTATTAACCCCAGATTTGCGGCCTTCGACCCTGCCACGGCGCTTCCTTTTCCAACTGGGCCGCCAACCTAAAGAGGGTCGCTTCGTCCGCATAGCGGGCCGTGAACATCATCCCGACCGGCAGACCATTGGCCGACATTTCCAGCGGCAAGGACAGTGAGGGCTGGCCTGAGAAGTTGGAGGGCGGCGTGAAGGGGAAGACCTGACCTTGCCTGCGGTTCAGTTCGCGCGGCTCGAGGGCCACCGGGTCAATGAAGCCCACCTCGGGCACGGGGGTACCGAGGACCGGCGACAGATAGATGTCCCAATCGTTGAAGAAGGTTAGGGTCTGACGATTGAGCATGCGCAGTTCTTGCATGCCGCGCAGGGCCTGCTCGCCGGTGACCTTGCGCCCACCCTTCAGCGCCGCCCAGGTCAGGGGTTCCAGTTCGTGCGGCTCGGGTTCGCGGCCAATCTCGTCGATCAGGCGGCCCATCATGGCCGCAAAGTTGGCACCTGAGACCGGTCCTCGCGCCGTGTAGAGGGCGCGGTAGTCGATCCCCATTCCCTGCTCGACCACCTCATGGCCAAGGCCCTTCAGGAGGTCTGCCGTGCGCTCCAGTGCGGCTTGGATCTCTGGATCAATGGGTCGGCCCGACGCGGTCTCTGACGACCAGGCAATGCGCAACCGGCCAGGCGATTGTTCAATCTCTTCCATATAGGGCCGCGCCTTAGGCGGCGCGGGATAGGGATCGCCGATCTCTGGCTTTCCGGTAGCATCAAGCATGGCGGCACTGTCGCGCACTGTTCGGGTGACGACGTGATCCACAACAAAGCCAATCGCATAGTCCGTACCGTCGGGCAGGTTCAAATTACGGTCGCGCGTCACCTTCAATCCAACAAGACCGCAGCAGGCTGCAGGAATCCGGATCGAGCCAAGACCATCGCTGGCATGGGCCATGGGTACAATGCCCGCCGCAACGGCTGAGGCTGACCCTCCTGATGATCCGCCTGAAATGTGCGCCGGGTTCCAGGGATTGCGGCAGGGGCCGAGCAGCGCCCCCTCGGTCGTGCCGGTAATGCCATATTCGGGCGTATTGGTCTTACCCAGCGGGATCACCCCCGCCTCGCGATAGCGGCGCGTCAGGCCGCCATCCTCCTGATCGACCATATGCTGCGCAAATCGACTACCCGAACTGCGCGGCCAACCGGCCACCGGCATACCGAGGTCCTTAATCAGGAACGGCACACCCTTGAACGGACCATCGGGCAAAGGCCCCTGCGCGGCCTTTCGGGCATCCTCATAGCCCTTATAGACCACCGCATTGAGCGACGGATTATGACGCTCAACGCGCTCAATCGCCGCCTCGACCAGTTCAGCCGGCGATACCTCCTTGCGAGCGACGAGGTCAGCGAGGCCTAGGCCGTCATAGTCACAATAGTCATCCATGCTCATAGCCCGACCCTAGCCCCCTGTGAGAAACGCCATCTTTGCAACCGGCTGCAGTCCCGGCCCATCTTTTTTCAAACTCTTGAACGCCACATCCGCTGCGTCTAGCGCCTGATCCATGTCTTCGAGGGTCATGGCCGCGCACATGAACATATTGTGCCAAGGGTGCACATAGACCCCTTGGGCCAACATCTGGCTGGACCAGTGAAAGCCCTTGCGCAGATCTGGATCGTCATCGAACAGAAAGAGCGGCATCTGCACCGGCCCGGTCACGCGAAAACCGAACCCATAGGCCGCAGCCCGCTCGCGCAATCCGTTGGCCAGATGCTGTCCAAGGGTCTCCAGGTGACCAAGATAGTCGGTTTCTCGGACGAGCCGCAGGGTCTCCAGCGCCGCCGCCATCGGGGCGGCCTGATACCAGAACGAACCGGTGGCATAGATCGCCGCGGCCCCCTTGCGGGCGCTGTCTGATCCGAGCAGGGCCGAGATCGGATGGCCATTGGCAATGCACTTGCCCCAGGTCGACAGGTCCGGCTGCACGCCAAGGCGTGACCAACTGCAATCGCGGCTCAACCGAAAGCCTGCGCGGACATCATCGACCACCAGCATAGCGCCGGTCTGATCGCAGAGCTGACGCGCACGACGGGCATAGGCTGGGTTCGGTTCGGCCTGATCGACAAAGGCATCGTGCTTGAAGGGCGCGGCGAAAATGGCGGCCAGATCATCGCCCGCCTCTGCGACAGCGGCCTCCAGACTGGCCACATCATTATAGTCGCAGAAGATCTGATGGGACCGCTCGCTATCCAGCGCACCGGTCGGGCGCGGCGTGCACCAAGGCGCTGAGCCATGATAGGCACCACGCGCGCGAATGATGATCTTACGCCGGGTCTGGGCTCTGGCCGTCACCAGCGCCATGGTCGTCGCATCAGTGCCGTTCTTACAAAAGATCGCCCAATCGGCATGGGTGACCATCGCTGTTAAGGCCTCGGCCAACTCCACGATCAAGGCACTGGGACCGGTCAAAGTATCGCCGCGGTGAAGCTGGCCGATATAGGCCGCATCGATGGACTCATGGCCATAGCCAAACAGGTTCGGGCCATAGGCGCACATGAAGTCGAGATAGCGATTGCCGTCCACATCCCACAGGTGGGCACCGCGACCCTTGGCAAAGAATTGGGGATAGTCGTCCGGCAAGAGGCCCGTTGACTGGTGCCCATACATGCCGCCGGGAATGACAGCCTGCGCCCGCGCCCGAAGGGCCCTGTCCTGCCTCTGATCCATCTCGCCCCCGCTCGCCTTTTAAACGGCGATTACGAGATGATCTTACGCCGAAGGGGCAGGCGCGCAAGCTCTGGCCCCCGAAACAAAAAGGCCTCCCGAAGGAGGCCTCTGTGCGGTCGATGGGGCTTGGTAGCCACAAAGACCTTATCCAGCGATGGTAGTCCCTAGGGGAGTCGAACCCCTCTCCCCAGATTGAAAATCTGATGTCCTAACCGATAGACGAAGGGACCTCATCGATGGGAGACGCCGTATATCCGCGTTCCTTGGAGGGCGCAAGCTTGTCTATGCGAAATTCCAAAGGAAATTCGAACTGATCGCTAGCCATGGCAAAGACGGGGGTCGGCGGCATCGTCAATCTCGAGCTCAACACCGTTGCGACCGCTCCAATCATCCGCCTTCAGACGGCCCGCCACATGGACCAAAGCCCCGCGCTGCAGAAGGGTCTTACCGATCTCTGTATCCCCAGCCCGCCAGGCCACCGCCCTAAGTTTTCCGCCGCGCTCGTCGGTCAGGGTGCAGCGCACATGGCCGCCCTTGAGCGAGGAGGACTGATCAACCCTTAGGCCCGCTGCGGCGAAGACCGGCTCTGGATTGCCGGGGCCGAAGGGGGTCAGGCGCTGGAAGTCATCATAGAGGGCGCGCCCCGCCCCGCCTGCAGAGACCAGAGCGTCAATATCGAACAGATCAGCCGCCTCGGCCTCTTCGCGCTCGTGGGACAGTTTTTCTTCGAGGAAGGCGCGAAGCTCGGGGATCAGTTCAGGCCGAACCGAAAGGCCTGCGGCCATGGCATGGCCACCACCCGACAGGAGCAGCCCCGCCTCATAGGCCCCCTGCACCGCCCGGCCCAGATTATAGCCCGTCTGAGACCGGCCAGAGCCCTTGCCGACATTGGCCGGACGATCAATGCCAATGACCATGACCGGCTTGCGGTAGCGCTCACGCAGGCGGCCTGCGACAATGCCAATCACACCGGGATGCCAGCCATCCCCGGACACGAGGATCACCGGCGCGTCAGGATCGAGGTTGGTTTCATGCTCGATCCGCTCGATCGCCTCATCAAGAACCTGTTTTTCGACCTCTTTGCGCTCGACATTGAGCATATCCAGCTGCGCGGCGATGTCCCTCGCCTCTTCAGGATCGTCCGTCGATAGAAGCCGGGCACCGAGGTCCGAGCGCCCAACCCGTCCGCCGGCATTGATGCGCGGCCCTAGGATAAAGCCCGCATGGAATACACCAGCCGGTCCCTTGCTGCCAGCGACATCGAGCAGCGCCTTTAGGCCAAGATTGCCCCAGTTCGACATGACCTTCAGGCCTTGCGACGCCAGCGCCCTGTTAAAGCCCGTCAGGCTGGTCACGTCGCAAATCGCCCCCATGGCGGCAAGATCGAGCCATTGGCGCAGATCAGGCTCTGAGCGGCCTGCAAACAGCCCCCTACGACGCGCCTCACGATTCAGGGCCGCCAGCAGCACAAAAACTACGCCTGCCGCCGCCAGAACCCCTTGCCCGGACTGACAGCCCGGACGGTTGGGATTGACCACCGCAGCGGCCTTGGGCGGGTCTTCACGCATCAGGTGATGGTCGATGACCACGACCTCAAGGCCAATATCGACGGCGGAGGCTATGGCGTCATAGGCCGCCGCGCCGCAATCGACCGTAATAACCAGTTCTGCCCCCTGATCCTTCAACCGCTTGAAGGCGATAGGACTGGGGCCATAGCCCTCAAGGATCCGGTCCGGCACATAGATCGGCAGATCTTGGCCCATGGCCCTGAACCAGCGCACCAGTTGCGCCGCGCTCGAGGCCCCATCGACATCATAGTCGGCAAAGACGGCCATGGGCCGCTTGGTCTCCAGCGCATCGACCAAGATCTCGGCGGCGCGGTCCATGTCGGTGAAGCTTGAAGGGTCAGGAAACAGACCGCGCAGGGTCGGGTTCAGATAGTTGTCGGCTTGGTCGCGGCTAATGCCACGGGAGGCCAGAGCCCGCGCCAGAGGCTCGCTGAGCCCCGTGGACTGCTGCAATCCGCGCACATCACTGTCAGCGGCAGGCCGCAGCCTCCAAGCGCGCCCGCTCAGCGAGCGAGACACACCCAGATAGCCAACGGTCGCCCCGTCAGTGGTCATGTCAGAGGGCGCGCTTCATCCGAATTTCACGCACGGTCTGGGTCGAGGAGTTCATGACCAAAGTATGGGTATGAACAAAGCCATCCTTCAAGGTCACCCCATCGAGCAAGGCCCCCTTAGTGACGCCCGTCGCCGCGAAGATTGCATCGGCGCGGACCATCTCGTGAAGGGTATATTTCTTGTCCAGATCGGTAATGCCCAGACGCGCCGCACGGGCCCGTTCATCGGCATTGCGAAACACCAGACGCCCTTGGAACTGACCGCCAACGCATTTCAGCGCCGCGCAGGCCAGAACGCCCTCAGGTGCGCCACCTTGACCGACATACATATCCACGCCCGTATCGGGGTCAGCCGTATTCATCACACCGGCAACGTCGCCATCGGTGATCAGATAGACGCGCGCACCCACCGACCGCAGGCTGGCAATGATCTCGGCATGGCGAGGACGGTCCAGAACACAGACCGTAATGTCCGACGGCTCCACGCCCTTGGCCTTGGCCAGCGCCCGCACATTGTCAGCAGGGCTCTTGTCGAGGTCGATAATGCCGTCCTCATAGCCCGGACCGCAGGCGATCTTGTCCATATAGGTGTCTGGCGCGTTCAGCATCGTGCCCGCAGGCGCCCAGGCCATCACGGCCAGAGCATTGGCCATGGCCTTCGCCGTCAAGGTCGTGCCTTCAAGTGGATCAAGGGCGATATCGACCCGTGGACCCTTACCGGTCCCAACCTTCTCGCCGATATAGAGCATAGGCGCTTCATCGCGCTCGCCCTCACCGATGACAATGACGCCATCAATATTCAATTCATTCAATGCGGTACGCATCGCGTCGACAGCGGCTTGGTCGGCAGCCTTTTCGTCACCCCGGCCAACCTCTGACCAGGATGCGATTGCGGCGGCTTCGGTAACGCGCACGGCATCCATCAAGAGGCTGCGGTCTAGATTGTTCGAGCTCATAGTCGGCTTCTCCTGCCCATAGGGCTATTATCGGTAGATTCTTAAACCCGCGCGATACGCAATAGTTTGGGTCTCTCTAACATGGCGGGCAAGCGCGCGATCCGTTCGACCGCTTCAAGCACGACAGACTCGGCCGTGGCATGGGTGGTCAGGACAATCGGGACAGCCCCCTCGCCTTGCGACGGCTTTTGCAGGAAACCATCAATCGACACCCCGGCCTCAGCCAAGGTTTCCGAAACAGCGGCGATGACACCAGGCTGATCCTTGACCTTTAGGCGGATAAAGACCCGGCTGACGCGGTCCGCAGCGCTGATGGCGGGCTCAAGCACCAACGTGCTGGCAGGGGATTGGAACACCGGCCGCTTGGCCAAGGTCATGACGTCGGCAATATCGGCAGCGACGGCGGCGGCGGTCGGACCTGCGCCCGCGCCGGGGCCTTGGATGAAGATCCGGCCAATAAGGCGACCTTCAATGAACAGGGCATTGAGCGCCCCGCGCGTCTCGGCCAAGGGGTGACCAAAGGGGGCCAAGGCCGGATGGACGCGGACCGCGACGCCCGAACCCTCACGAACCGCCGAGGCCACCAGCCGGATACGGTAGCCGAGGTCGTGCGCGAGTTTGATATCCTCCAACTCGACCTGATCCACACCCTCGATCTGCGCCGCGGCAAAGTTCGGCGCGCCGCCAAAGGCTAGCGCGGCGAGGATGGTGATCTTGTGGGCGGCATCAAAGCCCCCGACATCGGTCGTCGGATCGGCTTCGGCATAGCCTAGACGTTGAGCCTCAGCCAAGACATCGGCAAAGCTGCTGCCCTTGGTCTCCATCTCGGTCAGGATATAGTTGCAGGTGCCGTTCAGGATGCCCGAAACGCTGACCACCTCTTCGCCGACCAGCGACTCGCGCAAGATCTTGACCGCTGGCGTTCCGCCCATCACGGCGGCCTCGAACAGCAGGGGCGCACCATTGGCTTCAGCCAGCTTGGCCAGCTCCGCGCCATGGGACGCGATCAGGGCCTTATTGGCCGTGACCACGGGCTTGCCCAGAGCCAGCGCGGCTTCGACGGCGGCCTTGGCCGGTCCATCGGACCCACCGATCAGTTCCACAAAAATGTCATTGTCCGGTGACTTGGCCAGGGCCACCGGATCATCGAACCAGGTCATGGCGGATGTATCGACGGTCCGCGCCCGTGAACGGGAGCGTGCGCAGATACCGGTCACGACAGCCCGGCCACCGGCTGGGGCAAAGTCCGGGCGCTCGGCCAAGAAGCTCAAAAGCCCTCCGCCGACCGTGCCCAGTCCCGCCACGCCGACGCGCCAGAGTTTTCGACCGCTCGATTGATCCGCCATGGTCATGGCTCCTTGGAGGCTTTTAGCCGTTAGAGGCCCGCCATAACGGGCGAGCGACTGAGGATGTCATCCGCATTCTGGATGAACTTTTTAACATTGCGGGCCGCTTGGCGAATGCGATGCTCGTTCTCGACCAGCCCGATCCGCACAAAGCCTTCGCCATATTCGCCAAAGCCTAGGCCCGGGGCGACGGCCACGCCCGCCTCTTCGATGAGCATCTTGGCAAAGGCCATCGAACCGGCGGCGCGATAGGGCTCGGGGATCGGAGCCCAGGCGAACATAGAGGCTGGGGGCGATGGAATATCCCACCCTGCCGCCTTCATGGACTTCACCAAGGTATCGCGGCGGCCCTTATAGATAGCGCGGATCTCATCGACACAGTCTTGTGGACCATTGAGCGCGGCGGCGGCAGCGACCTGAATCGGCGTAAAGGCCCCATAGTCCAGATAGGACTTTACCCGCGCCAAGGCCGAGCACATCCGCGCATTGCCGACCACCATACCGACGCGCCAACCGGCCATGGCATAGGTCTTGGACAGGGAGTTGATCTCGACGGCAATATCCTTGGCCCCCTCGACCTGCAGGATCGATGGCGGCGGGTTATTTTCGAAATAAATTTCCGAATAGGCGATGTCCGACAGCACCAAGAGGTCGTGCTTCTTGGCCAGCGCGATCACCTCTTTGTAGAAATCCAGGTCGACCCACTGCGCGGTGGGGTTCGAGGGATAGCTGACGATCAAGACGCTGGGCGGCGGCACAGAGTGGCGGACCGCGCGGCTAATGCCTGAGAGATATTCTTCCGGTGACAGGGCCGGAACGTGACGGATCACACCGCCCGCCATGATGAAGCCATAGGCATGGATCGGATAGGCGGGGTTCGGACAGATCACCACGTCACCCGGCGCGGTCAGGGCCTGGGCCAGATTGGCAAAGCCTTCTTTCGAGCCCAAGGTGGCGATGACTTCGGTGTCCGGGTCCAGCTTGACGCCATAACGGCGGTCATAATAGCCGGCCATCGCTTTGCGCAGACCACTGATACCTTTGGAAGCCGAATAGCGACCGGTCTTGGGCGAGCGGGCCGTCTCGACCAGCTTTTCAATAATATGGGGCGGCGTCGGCATATCAGGATTGCCCATGCCGAAGTCGATGATGTCGGTGCCTTCCGCACGCAGACGCGCCTTGATCTTATTGACCTCTTCAAAGACGTAGGGCGGCAGGCGTCGGATACGGTGGAAATCAAAACTGTTGGTCATGACATTGTCCCCTCCGGGGGACCGATAAAGTCTAAGGGTCTTGCGTTGCCGCCAACCTGTCAAAGGTCAAAGCCACAACGAACGAATGGGTCATTTACGCCCCCGGCGCCTACTGAGGCGGCGGAGGCGGCGTAGCTCGCTCACGCAGATCCTTAGCGAAGGCCTCAGTCTCAGCGCGAGATGTGGTCGATGGCACATCACCGGGCTTCATCGCGGCCCGCGCGCGCGCTGCGCTGGCAAAGGCTTCAGGGTTAAACAGGGTGGCGGGATTGGCCTCGGCCTGTGTCTCCAAAACGCGCTTATCCTTCAAGGCACTCGCGACCGACCTGCGCCAAGCCTCAGGCGAGCGAACATCGGTTGGGGCCGAAGGAATATTGGCAAAGGTTGGAAAGGCAGTTTGCGCCGTCGAGGCCGCGCTGACATCCGCCGCAATGGGAGAACCGGCATCCACAGGCTGGGTCGCGAAGGGGCTAACCTGCACACAAGCCGCCGCAGATCCGAGCAAACCCGCACAGAGTGACAGGCGCCAGATGGACTTCAGCAGGAAAGGACTTGCCCAGGGCATCGAAAAACCAGACGTTCAACATTCGGTATCGCTAAGGTCTTATGCGATCATGGCCAAAAGCGAAAGTCCGCCGATCCGTTAATGCGCGATCGTTGGGCGAAAGACAGGGAGTTAGAGGCATGTCCGACGACATCAAAACCGCCAAGGGCAAAAAGGTCGTTAAGGCTAGCGCCAAGACCAAGGCGGCAAAGACGGTCAAGGCCCCTGCCCTAAAGGCCAATAAGGCGGCGGCTTCGAAAGCCAAAAAGCCCGCGCCTAACACTGCCCCGAAGGCGAGCGCCAAGGTCAAGGCAACAGCCGCCCCCAAAGCGAAAATGGCACCGCCTAAGGCTCCGAAACCTGAGTCTGCGCCGCAAACCCCGCCTTTTGCGGCCTCTGCCGACCCTATGGGCTTTGCCGAAGCCACCGCCGCCTTAAATGCAGAGCAGCGTGAGACCATTGAAAAGCTGTCGGTCAATTTGGCGCGCGCGGCCATGACCGCCCAAGGCGCGTTCGCTGAAGCGGCCTTGCGGCAGGCGGATCGGCCCGCAGCCTTGAGCCCAGACCCCTTCCATGTCGGCCCGGCCCTGAACGAGGTTTTTGGCAAGCTGGCCTCCCAGCCGGACCGGCTGATGCGTGCCCAAGCCGACCTTTACAGCCGCTATATGGACCTGTGGCAAAACTCAGCCAAACGGATGACCGGCGAATCGCCTGAACCGATCGTGCGGCCCGCCTCGAACGACAAGCGCTTCAACGACAAGGATTGGTCGGACAATCCGGTCTTTGACGTGATGAAACAGTCCTATCTGTTGACCTCCAACTGGCTGAACAATCTGGTGTCGGGCGTCGATGATGTCGATCCGATGACCAAGCGCCGGGTCGAGTTCTTCATGAAGATGATGACCGACGCCATCGCCCCGACCAACTTCCTCGCCTCCAACCCCGCCGCCCTGCGCGAAGTGATCGAGACGGGCGGCGAGAGCTTGGTGCGTGGCATGGAGAACTTTGCCGAAGATCTCGAGCGCGGCGGTGGCAAGCTGGCCATCAGCCAGACCGATGCCGAACAGTTCATCGTCGGCGAGAACGTCGCCACCGCGCCGGGCAAGGTCATTTTCCAGAACGACATCCTGCAGATTCTACAGTTCAACCCCACCACCGAGCTGGTTCACGAGATCCCGCTGCTGATCTTCCCGCCGTGGATCAACAAGTTCTACATCATGGATCTGCGGGTTGAGAACTCGCTGATCCGCTGGCTGACAGCCCAAGGCTTTAGCGTCTTCGTGGCCAGTTGGGTCAATCCGGACGCCAAGCTCGCGCAGAAATCCTTCGAAGACTATATGTATGAGGGCATCTATGAGGCGGCCGATGTGGTGCGCAAACAGTGCGGCGTCGATCGGGTCAATACGGTCGGCTATTGCATCGGCGGCACCCTTCTGGCCTGCGCTCTGGCCCATATGGCGGCCAAGGGCGACACAAGGATCAATTCGGCCACGACCTTTGCCGCGCAACAGGACTTTACCGAGGCGGGGGACCTGCTCCTCTTCACCGACGAGGCGTGGCTAAAGGATATTGAGACCCAGATCGATCAGGGCGGCGGAATCCTGTCGGGTCAGTCCATGGCCGACACCTTCAATTCCCTGCGCTCCAACGATCTGATCTGGAGCTTCTTCGTCAATAATTACCTGCTGGGCAAGGAGCCCAAGCCGTTCGACCTGTTGTTCTGGAACTCGGACCAGACGCGGATGCCCAAGACCTTGCACATGTTTTATCTGCGCAAATTCTATAAGGAAAATCTGTTGTCCAAGGGCGAATTGGTCATGGGCGGCGAGACCTTAGACATGAGCAAGATCAAGGTGCCGGTCTATGTCCAGTCCTCACGCGATGACCATATTGTGCCCTATCGCTCGGCCTATCGCGGGGCGCGGCTCTATGGTGGGCCAACGACCTTTACCATGGCGGGGTCGGGCCACATTGCCGGGGTGATCAATGCGCCTGTGGCCAAGAAATATCAGCACTGGACCAACAGCGCCCTGCCAGAAACGGTCGAGGAATGGATCGCCGGGGCGGTTGAACATCCCGGCTCTTGGTGGCCCCATTGGGCCGCTTGGCTGGCCGAGAAGTCCGGCAAGATGGTGCCTGCTCGCGACCCCGCCCACGGGCCGTTCGCACCGCTCGAAGACGCCCCCGGCTCGTTCGTAAAGGTCCGCAGTTAGGCCGCAGAGGCAATGCGGGCCAGTTCGGTGAGGATACGCTCAGCCGCGCCAAGGCGCTGATTGGGCGTATCCCATTCGCCCTTGATCACAACCTTTTGGTCGGGTCGAAGGCGCCAAGCGATGCTGTTCTTCTGCACGAAGGCGACCAGACCCATGGGGTTGCTGAACTCGTCCTTGCGGAAGGCCACGACCGCGCCCTTGGGCCCGACATCGATCTTGGAGACGTTGGCCTGACGGCATAGGCCCTTGATGGCCACGACCTTGAGCAACTGCCCCGCCTCTTCGGGCAAGGGACCAAACCGGTCGATCAGTTCGGCCGCCATGGCTTCGCGATCCTCGGCCCGCTCGGCATCGGACAGGCGTCGATAGAGAGCCAGACGCACATTCAGGTCCGGCACATAATATTCCGGTATCAAGACCGAAGCCCCGGTATTGATCTGAGGCGACCAGCCGCGATCCACTGTCAGGTCGACATCGGCAGACTTCAGCTCAGTGACGGCGTCTTCCAGCATCTGTTGATAGAGCTCGACCCCGATCTCGCGAATATGGCCCGATTGCTCGTCGCCGAGCAGATTGCCACCGCCGCGAATGTCCAGATCATGGCTGGCCAACTGGAAGCCTGCGCCGAGATTATCCAGCGATTGCAAGACCTTCAGCCGCCGCTCAGCCGATTCCGTGATCTGACGGTCTGCCGGTGTGGTCATATAGGCATAGGCGCGGGTCTTGGCCCGCCCCACCCGTCCGCGCAGTTGATAGAGCTGTGACAGGCCAAACATATCGGCGCGGTTGATGATCATGGTGTTGGCGGCGGGAATATCGAGGCCCGACTCCACGATAGTGGTCGAGAGCAGCACATCATATTGGCCGTCATAGAAGGCGCTCATGACGTTTTCGAGCTGGGTCGGCGCCATCTGACCGTGGCCGACAACAACCTTCACCTCCGGCACCTGCTCGCGCAGGAAGGTCTCCAGCTTGGGCAAATCGGCCAAGCGCGGGGTAACGAAATAGGCCTGACCGCCGCGATATTTCTCGCGCAGCAGGGCTTCGCGGACCGCAACAGGATCAAAGGGCATGACATAGGTGCGCACAGCCAACCGGTCGACCGGCGGCGTGGCGATAATCGACAGCTCGCGAATACCCGACAGCGCCATCTGCAGCGTGCGCGGAATGGGCGTCGCCGAGAGCGTCAGCATATGGACATCAGCCCGCAGCGCCTTGAGCTTTTCCTTATGTTTGACGCCGAAATGCTGTTCCTCATCGACGATGACGAGGCCCAGATCTTTGAAGGAAACCTGCGACGACAGGACCGCGTGGGTGCCAACGAGGATCTCCACCTCACCGGCTGCCAGAGCCGCACGGGTCTCGGAAGCCTCCTTGGCCGGGACCATGCGAGACAGTTGGCGCACCTTGATCGGCCAGCCCTGGAACCGTTCGGTGAAGGCTCTGAAATGTTGCCGTGCCAACAGGGTGGTCGGGCAGACAATGGCCACTTGGCGTCCACACATGGCCACGACAAAGGCCGCCCGAAGCGCCACCTCGGTCTTGCCAAAGCCCACATCGCCGCAGATCAGGCGATCCATCGGACGACCTGCCGACAGGTCGGCCAGAACGTCGGCAATGGCGCTCAGTTGGTCTTCCGTCTCCTCATAGGGGAACCGGGCGCAGAACTCGTCAAAGAGGCCCTGCGGCGCATCAATCGGTTCGGACTTGTTCAGCAACCGCGCAGCCGCGATCTTGATGAGGCCATCGGCCATCTCGCGCAGACGCACCTTGGCGCGGGCCTTCCGGGCCTGCCAGGCGGCACCGCCAAGGCGGTCAAGGACGACATCGTCGCTCTCGGAGCCATAGCGGGTCAAAAGATCGATATTCTCAACCGGCAGATAGAGCTTGGCATCGCCGCCATATTGCAGTTCGAGACAGTCATGCGGCGCACCGGCCACATCGAGCGTCTTCAGACCCTCATAACGCCCGATCCCGTGATCAATATGGACCACCAGATCGCCCGCCGTCAGGGACGAGGCCTCAGCCAAGAAGTTCTGGGCCCGCCTGCGCTTATTGGGCCGCGCCAGACGGTCGCCAAGAATGTCGGTCTCGGAAATGACCGCCAGACTGTCGGTTTCAAACCCTGTATCGAGCGGTAGAACAACCCGCTGCGGGCGCTTAGGGTCTGCCGCCTTTGCCGCCTGCCAATAGGGTGAAAAGACCAGGTTTAGGCCATGATCGGCCAGCATTGCGCCGAGCCGCTCGGACGAGCCTTCGGACCAAGAGGCGAACAGGACCCGCTTGCCTTGGCTGGCCAACATATTGGCGTGATTGGCGGCAGCCTCGAACAGGTTGACGCTATCAAGGGCCCGCTCCGCCGAAAAGCCCCGCCCCTGCCGCGCGCCCATATCGACCTGTTCCCAGCCCTCTTGCTGGAAAGGCGAGAACCGGCGTGAGGGCAAGCTATCAAGCCTGCGGTCCCACTCTTCGGCGGTCAGATAGAGTTGGTCAGGCTCCAAGGGCTTATAGCCCGTGCGCCCGCCCGTCCGATCAGCGCGCACATCATAGGCGTCAGCAATCATAGCCAGACGCTCATCGCGCGCCTCAAAGGCCAGATGATCAATCCCGATCAGGGCATCAGGCCCCAGATAGTCGAACAGGGTTTCCATGCCGTCATAGAACAGCGGCAACCAGTGCTCCATGCCCGCCCGGCGCCCGCCCTCACTGACCGAGGCATATAGTGGATCATCCATAGGCGCGCCAAAGGCGGCAATATAGCCACGGCGGAAGCGGGAAATGGCTTCAGGTTCGACCAGAACTTCACTCACGGGCAGAAGATCGACCCGCGTCAGTTGGCCCGTCGAACGCTGGGTGTCGGGGTCAAAGCCGCGAATGGTCTCCAGCGTGTCGCCGAACATGTCCAAGCGCACAGGCTCGTCAGCATTGGAGGGGAAGACATCAATGACGCCGCCGCGAATGGCAAACTCGCCCCGCGCCGAAACGGTCGAGGCCCGGACATAGCCGTTAACCGCAAAATAACGCTCGAGGTCCGCCAGCAAAATCTCTTGGCCCAGAACGGCGCTGTAGCTGGCCTTGGACAGGATCACGCGCGAGGGCACGCGCTGCATCAGGGCCGGGACCTGGGTGATGACCAGCCGTGCCGCCTTACCCTCTAGCGGCTTGGTCAGTTGGCTAAGGGCCGCCATCCGCTGGGCGGCAACCCCTGCCGAGGGGCCGATCCGGTCATAGGGCAGACAGTCCCACGACGGAAATCGAATGACTTCTAACTCGGGCGCAAAGAAGCCCAGCGCATCGGCAAAGGCGTTGGCGCGCGCGCCATCTCTGGCCACAAAGGCGCAGGTTCCGCCCTTGGCCCGGACCAGATCGGCCATGACCAGGGCGTCAAACCCCTCTGGCGCGCCGGTAATATCTAGACGGCCCGTCACTTGGGCCATTCGTTTCAGGTCTGTCGGAGAAGCCACGCGCTTAGAAATACCTCAGTTTAGGCGGTTTGGCCGCTCAGGCGGGCTGCGGCCCGCTCTCTGCCGATCAGGACCAGCAAGGGGGCCATTTCCGGGCCATGATCCATGCCGGTTAAGGCGCGGCGAAGGGGCTGGAATAGGCCCTTGCCCTTGGCCCCGGTACGCTCCTTGACTGCGTTGGTCCACTCGCCCCAAGAGGCCGCATCCAAGGTTTCTGGTAAGACCGCCAGCGCCTCGGTCAGGAAGGCTTGATCCTCGACCACTGGCGTTACGGGACCGCGAACCATCTGAGCAAGCGCGCTCACATCGGCAAAGAGGGTCAGGTTGGCGCGAATGGCCAGCCAGAAGCCCTCGCCAAGATCAGAGTCGATCGCGGCCAACCGTGGCTTAGCGGTCTCGTAAGGCATGGCGTGCAGGACCTGCGCATTCAGGCGCAAGAGGTCCGCCGGATCGTAACGGGCGGGCGCGCGGCCCATCTTGGAGAAGTCAAAGCTCTCGCCAAGCTGTACCAGAGAGGTGCCTGCTTCCAAAGGATCGCTCGTGCCTAGACGCGCCAGATGGCTGGTGACCGCCAAGGGCTCATAGCCATTGTCGCGCATATCCATGATCGACATGGAGCCAAGACGCTTGGACAGGGCCTCGCCATCGGCACCGATCAGCAAGGAGAAGTGACCAAAGATCGGCACCGCGCCGCCCAAGGCTTCGAAGATTTCGATCTGAACGCCGGTATTGGTCACATGGTCTTCGCCTCGGACCACGTGGGTGATGCCCATCTCAATGTCGTCCACCACCGACGGCAGAGTATAAAGGAAGGCACCGTCTTCACGGATCAAGACCGGGTCAGACATGGAGGTCGTATCGACATCGCACTCGCCGCGCACCAGATCGGTCCACTTGACCCGGCGACCATCGAGCTTGAAGCGCCAATGAGGCCGACGCCCCTCGGCTTCCAGCGCGGCGCGCTCGGCATCGCTCAAGGCGAGCGCCGCGCGGTCATAGATCGGCGGAAGGCTGCGGGACAGTTGCACCTTGCGGCGACGGTCCAGTTCTTCACCCGTTTCATAGCAGGGATAGAGCTTGCCAGCAGCCTTCAGGCGGTCGGCTGCCAATTGGTAGATATCGAAGCGCTTGGATTGATTATAGCGCTCGCCCCAGACCAGACCCAGCCAGGTTAGGTCCGTCTCGATCCCGTCTTCGTACTCTTGGGTCGAGCGTTCCAGATCGGTGTCGTCGATACGCAGGACAAAGGTTCCCCCCATCCGCTTGGCAAAGAGCCAATTGGTCAGGGCGGCGCGGATGTTGCCGACGTGGATACGGCCCGTGGGCGATGGGGCAAAGCGGACCTTCACGGTCATGGTCAATCTTTCTTAGCAGACTGGGCTGATCCGGTTTTCACCACCGGATCAAACGATCTCGGCGAGGACCGCCGAATGGCCAAGCCCGCGCCCTTTGGCGTTAGTCGTCTCTGTGAACCCGCTCACGCCGCTCGTGGCGCTCTTGGGCCTCGACGCTCATGGTCGCGATGGGACGGGCCTCAAGCCGGGCAAGGCCAATCGGCTCACCGGTCTCTTCACAGAAGCCATAGGAGTCATCGTCGATGCGGCGAATGGCAGAATCAATCTTGGAAATGAGCTTGCGTTGTCGATCCCGGGTCCGAAGCTCTAAAGACCGGTCTGTCTCAGACGAGGCCCTATCGGCTAGGTCAGGATGGTTCTCGGTTTCCTTTTGCAGGTGGGTCAGGGTTTCCCGCGACTCGCGCAGAATGTCTTCTTTCCAAGCCTGTAATTTCTTACGGAAATAGGCGCGATGTTTCGCGCACATGAACTCCTCGTCCTCGGAAGGACGATAGTCCGCATCAAGAACCGGCACTGTGGTCGTCGGCATTGACGCCCTCACGCTCGCAAAATTGGATGCTCCGGAGTGAAGCGAGGCCGCTTATACCAAAACCGAAGGGCCAATCAACGTGCCTCTCCAGATTGAACCATTTAAGTTTGTTGGCTCAGGGGCGGCGGGCCGCAACTTCGAGCTTGGCAATCTCTACTGAGGCCCTTGTCTCTATATCGTTTAGCAGTCCCTCAAGGTGCGGATCGTCGACGCCAGAGCGCTCTTCGCGGATCGCCGCCATCAAGCCATTGAGCGCCGTGGTTGAGAGATTATCGTCGAGCAGGCTGTCGCGAACATCATCGAGAAGGTCGAGAATCTTGCTCGCACGGCGCACGGCCTTCTTGCGTCGCTCGAGTGGGCCGCCCACCTCCTGCAGCGCTATAAGGGCGTCGATGGACCCGACCCCTGTGGGGCCAGAGGCACGGGCGGCCGAAGCGGTTTCAGCGTTTGGAGAGGCCTTGGACAGCCGAAAGTCACCGCCTGTTGAGCGGGAAGCCGTCCGTGCTGGACCCGAAGTCCCGACACCATTCGTACCGCCGATTTTCATCTCAATACCATCTGACCCAAAACTGCAGCCCTCAAGGTCCAAGGCGGCAAGACGACAGTCTGTACCTTCACACTTGCTGTAACGTTAAGGCTCGGCAGGATTTGCCGTGGGCAGTCTGTTTTCGCAAGACCAAAGTTTAGCAAACTGATTCAACAGCCTTTTTTATGGTTAAAATCTTGGCATGAACTTCGCATGCGATCACAGGCTAGGCGCGCGTGGCGTCAAGACCCAAGGATCAACAGACCGCTATGATGCGCATCGGCTCGGTTTTAAAGACAGTGATGACCGCCTTGGCTGCGGCCGCTTTGATCACGACGCCCGTCCTCGCCAAGTCGCGGATCAAGGACATTGTCGCGTTCGAAGGCGTTCGGGACAATATGCTGGTCGGTTACGGCATTGTGGTCGGCCTCAATGGCACCGGCGACTCGCTGCGCAACGCCCCCTTCACCAAGCAAAGCCTCGAAGCCATGCTCGAGCGTCTCGGCGTCAATACCCGCGACGCGACCATGAACACCAAGAATGTCGCGGCTGTGATGGTCACCGCCCGCCTCCCCGCCTTTTCCGCCTCTGGATCGCAGGTTGATGCTACAGTTTCGGCCCTTGGTGATGCCAAGAGCCTGCTCGGCGGCACCTTGCTGGTCACGCCCCTACTCGCGGCAGATGGCGAAGCCTATGCGGTGGCGCAAGGCACGGTCCAGACCGGTTCGGTCTCGGCCTCAGGCGGGTCGGGGTCTTCGATCTCCAAAGGCGTGCCAACCGCCGGACGGATTGCCTCTGGCGCCATCGTCGAGCGCGAGGTCGGGTTTAAGTTGGCCAGTATGGCGCAGATGCGTCTGACCCTGCACAATCCAGACTTCACCACCGCTCGCCGCGTCGCGGAGGTGATCAATGCGCGCTTTCCGGGTTCGGCCAGAGCCGACAATCCCTCCATCATCACCGTGCGCCCCGCTGCCGGTCGCGATTTGGTGACCTACATCACGCAGATCGAGCAACTGGAGGTCCAGCCCGACAATCCAGCCAAGGTGATCATCGATGAGGTCGCCGGTGTCATCGTCATGGGCGAGAATGTTCGCCTCTCCACCGTGGCCATTCAGCAAGGCAACCTGACCATCACGGTTCAGGAAACGCCTCAGGTGAGCCAGCCCAATCCCCTGTCGCAGGGCCAGACAACCGTGACGCCCCAGTCTCAAGTCTCGGTCGATGAGGAAAAGGGCAAGCAGTTTATTACACTGAAGGACGGGGCCTCCCTAGCCTCGCTGGTTAAGGGACTGAACAGCCTCGGCGTTACGCCGCGCGACATGATCTCGATCCTGCAGACCATCAAGGCGGCCGGCGCGCTGCAAGCCGATATTGAGGTGATGTAATGAATTTGAGCGCTTCATCCCTGCCGATCGACCTGATGCGGCCAATGCCGCAGTTGTCGAACAGTGGCTCAATCAACGACCCTCGCGCCCGGATCGAAAAGACGGCGAAAGAGTTTGAATCCGCCTTCCTTTCGACGGCCTTTCAGACCATGTTTTCAGGCGTCAATACGTCGGAGCCCTTTGGTGGCGGAGAAGGCGAGCAGGCCTTTAAGTCTTTCCTCATGGATGCCTTTGCCAAGCAGATGACCAAGGCAGGCGGGGTCGGACTTTCTGCCTCGGTCACGCAAGAGATGCTGAAGATGCAAGGCCTATCCCCTACCCCCACCCCTACATCGCCCCCCGTCGCCCAGGACTCCGTCAAATGAACCCCGATGCCCGTATTAATCAAATGACGGAACTGACGCAGATCCTGACCGCGCGACTGGCCAAGGAATGTAAGGATTTCGAAGACAATAAACCGCTTGAAGCGGCAAAGACCCTCGATGAGACCTCGCGCCTAGCCAACATCTACCGGCACGAGTCCCAGCGCCTGCGCGAAGCCCCCCATGTCTTGGCCGAGACCTCTTTAGGTGCACGTCAAAATCTGATCACCGCGACAGAGGCCTTTGATGCGGTCTTGGCAAGACATGGCCGAGCGGTGGAGTCGGCAAAGTTTGTCACCGAAGGTCTGGTGCGCGCCATCGCCGAAGAGGTGGCCTCGTCGCGTCCAACCGGCTCAGGCTATGGGCCCAGTGCACAGTCTCCGAAGATCAATGCCACGTCCCTAACCCTCAACCGCAGCGCCTAGACCGCCCGGTACCAGAGCACGCCCTGCGCGTCAGGCTCTGCAACGACCTTGCCGCGCCCGACCAAACAGTTCAAATGAGCGAGGCTTTCGCCCGTCGCCATGCCCAGAACCTCCGGCCCAATCTTGCGGGCAAAGAGCGAACCGAAGACATCGATGCTGCGCTTTGGCACGGCGAGCGATGACAGGAGCCGCGTCAGGGCCCGCTCGTGACCTCGGATCAGATGGTCCAAGCGAGCATGAAGGCCACGAAATGGCTCATTATGGGCTGGTAGAACCAAAACATCGTCCGGCACGAGGGTCTTGATCCGCGCCAGTGAGGTCAGCCAGTCGGTGAGCGGATCGCCGTCTGGCTCGGTCGGGAAGACTGAGACGTTAGATGAGATTTTCGGCAGGACCTGATCGCCCGAAATGAGCAACTTCAGTTCCTCGTTATAAAGACAAGCATGTTCGGGCGAATGGCCCGATCCGACCACAACGCGCCAGCGATAGTCACCGATCTGAATATCATCGCCCTCACTGAGGCGACGATAGCTGTCGGGCATAGCGTGAACGCCCTTTCCGAAGCCGCCGAAGCGCGCCTTGTAGGTCTCGATCGATTCCTCGTCCCAACCGGCCGCATTATAGAACCGCACGCCATCGTCCGGGGCCTCGCGCCCCGTATCGGCTGTCAGCATCCGGCAGGATATATATTCCAACCGACTCATCCACAGACGGCAGTTGAACTTACGCGTGATCCATCCGGCCATGCCGATATGGTCCGGATGCATGTGGGTCACAAAGACCCGCGTGACGGGCTTGCCTTCGAGGGGACCAGCAAAGATCTTGCGCCATGCGGCTGCCGTTTCGCGGGTTTGAACCCCTGTATCGACAATCGCCCAGCCTTCGCCATCACGAATCGCCCAGAGATTTATGTGGGCGAGCGCGAAGGGCAGGCCCATGCGAATCCAGATCAGACCCGGCGCAATCTCGAGGGTTTCGCCATCTTCTGGAACGGTCTCAAAGGGATAGACCAAGGTTGGGCGGCGTTCAGCAATGTCGGTGGGATCGTCTTGAGTTCCGTCCTGCACGTCGAATGTCTCCTACTACCAAAGGTCATTTCTGATTATGAGACCAATTGTCGTGGCAATCCAATGATGCCAATAGAGGCCTCGGTCTAGGCAAAATCTGTCTGTTTCTTGGTCTTAGTTCGGTCTCAGTTACAGTCAAACTTGACCAGACCCGCGCGAAGGGGCTTATGCTCCCGCCCAGCAACCATCATAAGCCCGCAAGGGTCAGGACATCCAGGAGACGTACCCATGAGGCCATTTGGACTGGGGCTCATAGCCGCAATCACCCTCGCGATTGCATCGCCCGCACTTGCTGCGCCTAAGGCAGAGGCTGGCGTGAACGAAACTCAGCGGAAGTTGGGGATGGCCAAGGCCCCTGAAATCATCGCCAAGTCGGGTCTCGCCTGCGGCCTGACCGATGCGCGCTTCGTCGGCTCATCCGACGAGAAGAAGGACGGCGTTAAGGTCACGACTGCGTTCTTCGAAGTCGCCTGCTCGGAGGGCTTGGGCTACATCATCCAAGCCAAGACCGATGGCTCGGTGCCCATGACCTATGACTGCGTGGCCACATCGGCTCCGGCCATTGGCCCCGATGGCAAGCCCCAGAAGAATAGCCTGGGCTGCCTGCTTCCCGGCAACGCCAACCCCGTCGCTGGTCTTCAGCCCTTAGTTGCCAAGACCGGCTCGCACTGCGCCATCGATAAGGCTCGCTATATTGGCCAAAGCCCAACCAGCGCCTATTATGAACTGGCCTGTAAGTCTGGCGCGGGCATGGTGATGCTGGCGGGTCTGCCTGCGACGGCGGATCGCAAGATCACCTCAATGTCCTGCATTTCATTCGGCCAGTCCGGCAAGAATTGCGAACTGACCACGCCTGAGCAAAATCTTGAGCCGATCAAGGCCATGATGGCCAAGTCGAGCAAGTCCTGCGACATCAGCGGCACCCGCTATGTCCTGTCGACCGTCGATGGTTCGGAATATTACGAGATCGCCTGCCAGTCGGGCGAAGGCTTCATGCTTCAGGTCAAGGCCGAAGAGTTGGCCAAGACGATCAAGTGCGCCGAAGCCGCCTTTGTCGGCGGTGGCTGCACCCTGACCGATGCGCGCGAAGCCGAAACTCAGCAGGCTGGCCTCTATTCCAGCCTGGCCAAGAAGGCCGGTTTTGACTGCGACGTGGCCAAATATGCCGCCTTCGCGGTTCAGGGCAATGACAAGGAAGTGGTCGAGTTGGCCTGTAAGAACCGTCCCGACGGCGCCGTGGGCATCTTCCCTGTGGCGGCTGGCGTGAAGACGCAGATCCTAGACTGCGTGCGCTCGCAACTGTCTGGCTATCGCTGCAGCTTCTCCAAGCAAGATCTGGTCTATCCAAAGCTGACCAGCAGCTTGAAGTCACTCGGCAAGTCCACCTGCACCGTGTCAAACGTGAACATGATCGGGCGCGCGGACACGTCAGAGTTCTTGGAAGTGGCCTGCTCTGATGGCCTGCCCGGCTGGGTCATCGAATATACGGCTGGCGTCGACGCCCCCAAGTCGGTGCTGAGTTGCACCCAAGCTAAGGGCATTGGCGGCGGCTGTAAGCTTCCCAGCAACATGGTGAAATAGGAACCGCTCAACGGTTCTGACGACAAACCCGCCGGAGATCACTCCGGCGGGTTTTTTGTTGGCTAAGAGAGACCGCCTCCCCTAGAGCAGCGCAGCCTCAATGAACTGTGGGCCCTTCTGGCCCATAGCGCGGGCCATGGCAGCATCGAAGCTCTCAGCGGTGTCACAACGGACCGACGGAAGGCCCAAGCTGCTGGCCAGTCCCATCCAATCGATGCGCGGCGATCCAAGATCCAGCAGCTTCTTGGCAGCGGGACCGGGCTTTCCAGCCCCCGTGCGAGCCAGCTCAATATTGAGGATACGATAGGCGTGGTTGGCAAAGACCACCACTGTGACGTCCAAATTCTCACGCGCGATCGTCCAGAGGCCCTGCACCGTATACATGGCCGCGCCGTCTCCATTGAGGGACAGGACCTTACGATCCGGGCAGGCCACCGCCGCGCCGATGGCCAAGGGAATGCCTTGCCCGATCGCGCCGCCTGTTAGCATCAGCCATTCATGGGCCCGCGCCTGCGCCGTCTGGCTATAGATCGGCAGACCCGCCGTCACCGCATCATCGGAGATAACCGCTTGGCTCGGCATATGCCGCGCAATCGACGTGCCAATCGTATAGGCCGTCAATTCCCCGCTCGGGCAATCTTGCGGCGCATAGGCGGTCAAGGCGACATCCTGCGGCGCACCCAAGGCATCGGCCAGCAGGTTTAGGGTCGCGATCCCGTCCTGTGATTTGTCTGAGAGCGCTTCAAGCGCACACCCCTCAGGCACCAGAACACTGGGCATGTCCGGATAGGCAAAGAAGGACACGGGCATGGCGGTTTCGACCAGCACCATCAGGTCGCTGCCCTCAAGGTCCTTGAGCGCCCTTTCCCCGAAATAGAGCATCTTGTCGGGCGCACACCGCCCCTCCCCGCGCGCAAGGCGGGCGACAAAGGTGTCGGTCAGAATGCGGATACCCGCGGCTTTCAATCTCCCAGCCGCTCTCAGACCCGCTTCGGTACAGGCAGACCCGCCGATCAGGACCACAGGGGATTTGGCAGCCTTGAGCTTCGCGGCGGTGGCGGCAATGGCGCTGGCTGCTGGCGTTGCGCGCCGTGGAACCTCGACGACAGGCCCCTTACGGCTGGCTTCGGACCAGGCGCTGTCGGCGGGCAGGATCAGGCTGGCGCAGCCGCCTGGCGGACCATAGCTGGCGGCAATGGCTTGAGAGGCGAGGTCTCCGACCTGATCGGCAGTCTCCGCGGAGGCGATCCAGTTGGAGTTGGCCTTGGCCCATGTCGCAATGTCTGAATTGAGCGGCGCGTCATACTGGCGGTGATAGGTCGCGTGATCGCCAATCACATTGACCACAGGCGTCCCAGCCTTGCGAGCATTGTGCAGATTAGCCCCGCCATTGGCATAGCCCGGCCCCAGATGAAGCAGGGTCACCGCAGGCTTTCCCGCCATCCGGCCATAGCCATCGGCCGCCCCGGTCGCCACCCCTTCAAACAGACAGAGCACCGAGCGCATACGCGGTTCGCGGTCCAGCGCCGAGACAAACTGCATCTCGCTGGTTCCCGGATTAGCGAAACAGGCCTCCAAGCCATTATCCGCCAAGGTTTGGATCAGGACATCAGCACCATTCATCGGAACTCTCCCTATTTAAAAGGTCAGAACGTCGTCGTCCGGCGTTATAGCGAACAGGCGCTCGACATCCGCCGCCCGCTGCTGACGCGACAGGGCTTGATTGATGTAGCCTTTATCGGTGATTTCACCCGAAAGCGGGTCCGGCGCACCGGGCAGGATAATGGCTCTGGCCACCTTGCCACCGCCGCCGCGCGCCTCAGCATTCATGCGCTGAAGTCCTGTGCGGACCGCCTCGCGAACGGCATCGGCATCGCCCAACCGCGCGCAGAACGGGGCGTTGAGGAACAGCAGAAGGCCAACGCCCTCCTTGCCCTCGCCGCAGACCACAGCATCGGCGACTGCCCCGCCGACCGCCGAAATGGCCGTTATCCGCAAAGACCCTGCGGCCACAAAGGTGCCAGAGGCCAGCTTAAAATTCTCAACCAGACGGCCATCGAACACCAGACCCGCTTCTGGATCAGCCTCATCCTGCAACCGAGCCGCATCGCCCAACCGGTAGAAGCCCTCATCATCAAAGGCCGCTGCTGATTTGTCCGGATCATTATAATAGCCGGGTGAAATCTGAGGCCCCTTGACCCGGATTTCGAACTTGCTGCCCACCGGAGCCAGTTTCACCGAGGTGCCCGGTACCGGCAGGCCGCACATCCCCGTGCGATCATTGAGCCAGTGAATATTGCAGGCCGTAGGCCCGGTCTCTGTTGAGCCATAACCGGTGGCAAAGGTCAGGCGCTCTCCGGTCAGGCGCACACTGACCGCCTGAATGCGATCACAGACGCTTTGAGCCAGATTGGCCCCGCCATATTGCAAGACCCTAACCCGAGCAAAAAAGGTCCGAGCGAGCTCTTCGTCCTGCTCGAGCGCCCCTGCAAACAGGCTCCAACCTGCCGGAACCATATTGTGATAGGTTGGCGATATCTCTTTGAGATTGCGTAAGGTTTCTGAAAATCGTTCGGGGGTCGGTTGGCCAGCATCGATATAGAGCGATCCCCCCCGATGGGTGACCATGTGCAAGATGGCATTGGCCCCTAGGCTGTGGCTCCAGGGGGCAGCATTGACCACGACAGGCGGCTCTGGATCATCAAAACAGGCCGTGATTTGGGCAGCGTTGATACAGATGTTCCGATGCAATCCCACCACTGCCTTGGGCTTGCCCGTCGAGCCTGAGGTCAAGAGCAGCTTGGCAATATCGCCGGGTTGCGCCGTCGGGGCCATCGGGTCGGCCGTCAGCAGATCGGCAAGACTATGATCGCCCGCTCGGCCATTGCGGCTCACTATGACCGGCAAACCCGCAAGGAACGGGGCCTCAAGCGCGCCGGCAAAGGCTGCTGCGTCATCAACATAGACGGCCACGGGCTTGATCAGATCCACCGCATAGCCCAACCGTGACAGGTCTGCACCGGCCAAGCCATATTGCGGCGAAACGGGCGCAATCGGCGCGCCAAGGCTCATGGCCGCATAGGAGACCAAGGCCTGATCAATGCTGTTGCGCGCAAGGATCAGGAGCGGCGCGCCACGGGTCAAACCAAGACCGGCCAAACCGCCGGCCAGAGCCTTCACCTGAGCCGCACCCTGCCCATAGGACCGCTGCGCCCAGCCCTCGCCATCGCGCTCGGCGAGCCATAGGCGATCGGGATAGGTGGCCGCGCCGTGGTTCAAGACCTCGGTCATGGTCAGGAAGTCTTGCTTAAAAGGCGTAGGATTGCTGAGCACCATCGACCCATCCGGGCCGCGCTCAACCACCAGTTGGCGGGGGGCATAGCGCGCGTCACGGAACGGTGCCGACTTTACATTCACCTGTCCGTCCATCGCTCGTCCGCCCTCTAGCGTCGCCCTATGCTGGGCTCAGTGTTTCGTGGAACCTTACGGGTTCGCCCTGCCCTTCGGCTACCACTTCGTCATCGCGCATGACGATCTTGCCACGAATAATGGTGGCCATCGGCCAAGCGGTGGCTTCAAAACCATCAAAGGGGGTCCAGCCCGAACGAGTGGCCATCTGCTCGTGGGTGATGGTCCGCCTCGCCTTCATATCAACGATGGTCAAGTCAGCATCAAAGCCCTCGGCCACGCGGCCCTTGTCCGCTAGGCCAAAGACCCGCTGGGGGCCATGACTGGTCAGATCGACAAAGCGTTCAAGGCTAAGGCGGCCGGCATTGACGTGGGTCAGCATCACCGGAACCAGGGTCTGAACCCCCGGCATACCTGATGGCGAGGCCGGATAGGGCCGTGCCTTCTCCTCGCGCGTATGGGGGGCGTGATCAGAACCCATCACATCGGCAACGCCCATGGTGATCCCGCGCCAAAGACCCGGCTGATGGGACGCGTCACGGATCGGCGGGTTCATCTGGGCAAAGCCCTTCATCCGCTCATAGGCCTCTGGCCCGGTCAGGGTCAGGTGCTGCGGGGTCAATTCCACGCTGGCCACATCCTTATGGCGGGCCAGAAAATCGATCTCTTGCGCCGTGGTGACATGCAGGACGTGGATGCGCTTGCCGAGGCGCTTGGCGATGGAGACCAGACGCTCGGTCGATTGGATCGCTGATTGGGCGTCGCGAACCTCTGGGTGACTGGTCCAGTCTCCCGTCCTAGCCAAGCTACGCCGGTCAGCTAGTCGATATTCATCTTCCGAATGGAAGGCGGCGCGACGAGAAATGTTGCGCAAAACCGCCTCGACACCCTCATCATCAGCCACCAACAGCGACCCGGTCGAAGCGCCCATAAAGACCTTAATGCCGCAGCAGCCAGGAAGCCGCTCCATCTCGCCCAGAAAGGCTGTGTTCTCGTGGGTCCCGCCGACATAGAAGGCGTGATCGCAATGCATCCGCCCCTTGGCCCGGCTGAGCTTGTCCAGCAAGGCGTCAGGATCAGTGGTCGTCGGCTCGGTATTGGGCATCTCGAAGACGGCGGTCACACCGCCCAGAACCGCGCCCCGTGAGCCGGTTTCCAGATCCTCTTTCCATTCCAAACCCGGTTCGCGAAAGTGAACCTGGCTATCAATGACGCCAGGAAGAACGGTCAGGCCGCGCGCATCAAAGATCTCGCCCGCACTGGCCTGGCCCAGATCACCGACAGCAACAATCTTACCGCCCCTTATACCGACATCGGCAAGGCCCTGCCCCGCATGACTGACCAAGGTGCCGCCACGAACGATCAGGTCGAAGGTCTGGGTCATCGGGGCTTCCTTTTACGCGGTTTCATCAAAGAGACGGCAGGCCGCCGCCACGACCTTGGCCACAGGCAGGTCCAGCATGTGACAGACCGCTTGGTTCAGATGGGGATCGATCTGTTTCAGCCCCTCAAAGGTTCGGCCACCGCGCACGATGCGGCAATCAGTGCCCCAAGGCCCGTAGAGACGCTCATCTGACGGTCCAAACAGACCAAGCGTCGGAATGCCCGCTGCGGCGGCCAGATGCATTAGGCCTGAATCATTGCCGATGAACATCCGCGCATGCTTCAGCGCAGCATAGATGGTCAAAAGGTCGGCCTTTCCGGTCAGGTCGATCCAGCGATCCCTCGGCAAGGTCCGGCGCAGCACCTCGGCCGCAGGCCAATCATCCGGACCGCCCAAGATCATCAGACGCCCGGTCGGCATCGGGCCATCGGGGCCGAGCAGGCGCAAGGCCGCTTGAGCAAACCGTTCGGTCGGCCAGGTCTTACCAATCCAGTTGGCAGCGGCACCCATGGCCAGAATCGGGCCACCCTGCCCCACCATCCTGGCGGCAATGGCCTCGGTTTCAGGACGGGTGAAAAGATAGGGCGCAGGCGGCTCGGCCTCCAGCCGCAACAGACGCGCAGCCTCAATGACCTTGTGCTCGATCAGGGCGCTCTTCTTGTGAACCGAACGTTGCTCGGTCTTGATGAAGCGCGAAATGGCAGAGCCGCGCCCATCGAGCACCAGTCCCCAGTGCCGATGACGAACCTTTTGCCAAAGCTTGATCCAATGGCCGCCATTGCGTTGCTTAACCAGCGCTATGACCTCTTTGACGTGAGGCACATCCCGAAACAGTGGTGCAGCAACCGGCCCAACCACGATGGTGAATTCCGCGTTGGGAATTTCATCATAGAGCTTTTTGATCAAACCCGACGACAGGACCGCATCGCCGATGCGCGTCGCCGTGATGATCAGTATTGGGAAGGGTTTTTGAGACATTCCCCTCTCTATAGGGCTTTGCGGCCTTCGGCTCCAGCCCTAGCGCTTCATCGCCGCATGAGCCAAACTAGGATCATGACTCAGTCACCCCTCTTTGCCCCGCTCGCCTCACGAGCCGTGATCGCCGTTGACGGCCCCGACTGGCGCGTCTTTCTGCAAGGCCTGCTGACGCAGGATGTGGAAAGCCAACCATCGGGCACCCTGCGCTTTGGCGGGCTTTTGACGCCGCAAGGACGGTTGCTCTACGACCTGTTCATTCTGGCCGGAGAAACGGGGTGCTGGCTCGACGTGGCTGCAAGCCATCGCGAGGCCCTCATCCAGCGCCTAACCCTCTATCGGCTGCGCGCCAAGGTCACGATTAGCCCAAGTCCTATGGTCGTCAGCGCGCTTTGGAACACCGACAGCGCAGAAGGGTTCCTCTCCGATCCGCGCCTCGGTGGGCTTGGCTTGCGAGGCTACGATGCCCCACCGCCCAAAATGGCAAATGAGGTCCCGGAGGCCACCTATCAGGCTCACCGCCTCGCCCTCGGCGTGCCAGATCCTGAGGCCGACGCTCCGGCAGACACCACCTATCCCATCGAAGCCAATTTCGATCTGCTCAACGGCATCGACTTTAAGAAGGGCTGTTTCGTCGGTCAGGAAACCACCTCGCGCATGAAACGGCGCGGCACGATCAAGACCCGCATGCTCCCCATCCATTTTGACGGCCCTGTGCCCGCCTTTGGCACGGAGATCCTGAATGGCGACCTTCGCGCCGGTCAGGTTTTAAACGGTCAAGGCGGGCAGGCCATGGCCGCGATGAGACTCGACCGGCTGGAAGGGGCGCTGAACATCGACGGACGCCCCGTCCATGTCGACTGGCCAAGCTGGATGGAACCACCGACGGTAGGAGACCCTGAGCCATGACCCCTATCGATTTTTCGAACCGCTGCGCTTGGCGCGGCATGAACGGCGATCCGGTCTATGAGGCCTATCACGACCACGAATGGGGCGTGCCGGAATATGACAGCCGCGCGCTCTGGGAAAAGCTGGTGCTGGATGGATTTCAGGCCGGGCTGTCTTGGATCACCATCCTGCGCAAACGCGACAATTTTCGCACCGCCTTCGCCAATTTTGACCCCGAGATCGTTGCACGATTTGGCGACGAGGACCGCGCGCGCCTGATGGCTGACGCTGGCATTATCCGCTCGAACGGCAAGATCGATGCGGCCATCGCCGGGGCCAAGATCTATCTGGATATGCAAGAGCGAGGCGAGGACTTCTCGACCTTCCTGTGGGACATGGTCGGCAACGCACCGATCCAGAACAACTTCACCGCCATGTCAGAGGTTCCCGCCCAGACCCCTCTGGCCGCCGAAATGGCCAAGGCACTCAAGGCCAAGGGCTTCAAATATTGCGGGCCGGTGATCGTCTATGCCTTCATGCAGGCGGTTGGGATGGTCAATGACCATATGGTCCACTGTCCTTGCCACAGCCATGTACAGGGCCTCGCGCTGGGTAGGCCCACACGGTGAGCGGACCGGACTGGTCGTTCGAAGCCGATTGCCCCTCTCCGGTCTGCGGCATTGATGAGGCCGGGCGCGGGCCCTGGGCAGGACCGGTGACGGCTGCGGCGGTGATCCTCAATATTGACGACCTGCCGGTCGGCCTCAACGATTCCAAAAAGCTCAGTGAAAAGGCCCGCGACCGGCTAGAGATCGAAATCAAAGCCAAAGCCTTGGCTTGGGGCGTCGGCCACGCCTCACCTGTCGAGATCTGCGATCTCAACATTCTGCAGGCCACGGGATTGGCCATGCGCCGCGCCGTCGAGCGCCTGTCGATGCCGCCCGCCTTCGCGCTTGTCGATGGCAACTACACCTTCAACCTGCCCTGCCCCCTTCGCACGGTGGTTAAGGGCGATGGTCGGTCTTTGTCCATCGCCGCCGCCTCGATCCTGGCCAAGGTGGAGCGAGACCGAGTGATGGTAGCGCTAGAAGCCCAATATCCCGGTTATGGGCTTGCTGCGCACAAGGGCTATGGGGTCCCAGCCCACGCGGCGGCTCTTAGGACGCTGGGGCCCTGTTCGGCCCATCGCCTGACTTGGACCCCGATTGTGGCCTTGAGCCGAGGGTAGAACACACCCTAACTTCCCGAGCGTGGGGGATCTTGATGGTGTGCGCCCTCGTCCTTCGACAGGCTCAGGATGAGGGCGAATGCGACGCCCTTGATCTATAAGTCTTCCTCATGCTGAGCCTGTCGAAGCACGAGGGAGTCTTAAGCTGAGGCAAGGAGAGCGAAAGGTGAACTACCGCTCCAACCGCGCGGCGAGGCTGGACGTGTCCCAGCGCTGGCCACCCATGGCTTGGATTTCTGAATAGAACTGGTCAACCAAGGCGGTCACAGCTAGATGCGAGCCATTGGTCCGCGCCTCGTCAAGCACCAGGCCAAGGTCTTTGCGCATCCAATCGACCGCAAAGCCAAAGTCGAACTTGCCCTCGGCCATGGTCTTCCAGCGATTGTCCATCTGCCAAGACTGGGCCGCGCCCTGACTGATTGCAGCCAAGACCTCGTCCGTATCGAGACCAGCATTTTTGGCAAAATGAACCGCCTCGGCCAGTCCTTGAACGACGCCAGCGATACAGATCTGATTGACCATCTTGGCCAATTGGCCGCTGCCGGCCTCACCCATGCGGCGCACCGCCTTGGCATAGGCACTGATCACCGGCACGGCCCGCTCATAGGCCGCCAAATCGCCGCCCACCATGATGGTCAGAGCGCCGTTGACGGCACCGGCTTGGCCACCCGATACGGGCGCATCCAGAAAGGTCTTGCCGGACTGAGCCACCAAAAGCGCCATTTCCTTGGCGACCTTGGCAGAGGTGGTCGTGTGGTCAACGATCAATCCGTTCTCCGCTAAGGACGGCAAGATCGCGGTCACGACACTGCGCACATCCGCGTCATTACCAACACAGAGGGCCACAAGATCGCAGTCTTGAGCCGCCTCACTGGCCGTTTCAAAGGCTGATCCTTGATGGTCAGCGGCCCAAGACTGCGCCTTCGCTACTGAGCGATTAAAGACCCGGACCTCATGCCCAGCCTTGGCCAGATGCCCGGCCATCGGAAAGCCCATAACCCCAAGACCGATAAATGCGACGCGCATGGCCTATCCCCTAGAGCGATTGAATGCGGTTATATTGGCCTCTAAAATAGGTCAGGCCGTCTCCGTCATGGGCGTGAAAATCGATAACCTCGCCAACAATGACGAGATGATCCCCCATCTGGCGACGCTCATGGACTCGGCAAGACAGCCGCGCCAAGGCCCCGCGAATTTCAGGCGGCGCATCATCGGTAAGCCCATGCTGGACGTCATCGGCCGTCAGTCGATAGCTCTGGCGTCGGGCGCAGCGATCAGCCAATTCGCGTTGGTCATCACGAACAATATTAATCGCGAAGACCTCAGCCTCGGCAAAGAGTCGGCCACGCTCCGACGCGTCGTCAACGCACCAAAGGATCAGGCGCGGCTCGAGCGAGACGGACACAAAGGAGTTGATGGTCATACCCAAAGCGACCACATCGGACTCGTTCGGCTCAGCCGCAATGGTCACGACAGCCACGCCGGTGGCGTAGGTTCCTAGGGCCCGGCGATATCGGGTCGTTTCGTCCATGATCACTTGAAATTCCTGTTTAGGGGGATTTGCCCGGATCGGCTGCGAACCGCAACCCCATCTTAACGTCCACCGGTTATTGAACACGGTGAAATAGAGTTTTACGGGCGAGAGACCATCCATGGCGGCTAAAGAATCCGCAGTCATGATCAAAAAGGTCAAGAAGGTGGTCGGCGGCGGCCACCATGGTGGCGCGTGGAAAGTCGCCTATGCCGACTTCGTGACCGCAATGATGGCCTTCTTCCTGCTGATGTGGTTGATCAACACCACCTCGCCAGAACAAAAGATGGGCATTGCTGACTATTTTGCCCCTGCCAGCGTCTCACAATCGAACAGCGGTAGTGGCGGGATCTTGGGCGGAACCGCTCTGGGACAGGATGGCGCGAAGGCAAACGGGTCGGCCCGGGTGTTGAACAATTCCGCACCCCAAAGCGAAAGCACGGATGATAACAGCCAGTCCGCCTCTTCTAGTACTGCCGAAGCAGCGGAAGCCAAAGCCGCCCAGGCTGCAGAAGAAGCCTCATTCCAGAGCGCATCCCTGTCCTTGCGCCAAGCCATGCAATCCATGCCTGAACTGGCCGAACTGTCCAAGCAGGTCATTGTCGATCAAACACCCGAGGGCCTACGCATTCAACTGGTCGATCAAGAGGGCCGGTCGATGTTCGAAAATGGCTCGACAAAGCCCAACGAGCGCGCGCGCGTGCTGCTGCGCGCCGTTACCAAGATTGTCGATCAACTTCCCAACCGAGTGATCATCGCCGGCCACACCAATGCGCAGGATTCAAACTCGGGGACCGGCGATGGCGACTGGACCCTCTCAGCAGGTCGCGCGGACGGCGCACGGCGGGTAATGCAACAGTTTGGCATGGATATGGATCGGGTCGCGCAAGTCACCGGCAAGGCCAATGCCGAGCCGCTCTTCCCTGATGACCCCACTCTGGCAGGCAATCGCCGGATCTCCATCACACTTCTTCGCGAAGCGCCCGTCCTTCCGCCTGATCACGGCATTTAGCACACTGATATTTTGCAGACCTACCCTGCCCTTTTGGTTGCGAAGCTGTGTAGGATTTGGCCTAATGGTTTTAGCTTGTTAGGCTGGGCCAAGGACACCATCGTTCAGTGACGCACCATTTTGCTTCTCGCCAGCTACGGTTCTTTTTAACCGCACCGTCGCCCTGCCCCTATCTGCCAGACAAGGTGGAGCGGAAGGTCTTTGCGCACCTGCCGATGGCGGACGGCCCGACCGTCAATGACACCCTGACCCAGATCGGCTTTCGTCGGTCACAAAATATCGCCTATCGACCCGCTTGCGAGGGCTGTGATGCCTGCGTTTCCGCGCGAATTCCCGTCGCCGATTACGTATTTTCGCGGTCAGAGCGACGCGTACTTGATCGCAATCAGGATCTTGTTCGCGTGGAGGTCAAGGCCGAAGCGACCATGGAACAGTTTGAGTTGCTGCGCCGCTACCTGTCCAACCGCCACTCAGAAGGCGGCATGGCGGACATGACCTGGCCCGACTTTGTTGCCATGGTCGAAGATACCAGCGTTCGCACCCACATGATGGAATATAGGCTCAAGGCCCAAGGACACGGCCCGGCCGAACTGATCGCCTGCGCCTTGGTGGATGAACTGTCCGACGGGCTGTCGCTGGTTTACAGCTTCTATAATCCAGAAGCCGTGAAGCGAAGCCTTGGGTCGTTGATCATTCTCGACCACGTCAACCAAGCGCGTGACCTCAGCTTCCCGAGGGTCTATCTGGGCTATTGGGTGAAAAACAGTGACAAGATGGCCTACAAGGCAAGGTTCAACCCTCTCGAAATTCTGCGCCCCAACGGATGGGTGTTAATGTCATCTCGCGACCGAGACACCTTAGCTATGCCCTTGGAGCAGAGTTAACCCCCCGTTCGAGGGGCAATCATAATTCCGTCAGTTCGCACGATAATGGCGGGCTTTAGCAAAGACGAACATTTCCCTTCGCTCTGTGGATCGGCTAAAGCGCCGCCTGACCACATTTACCGACCTGTTGGAGTTCTCGGTGTCCCGGCTTTTTAGTGCCTATGTGATTGTTGACTGGAGCGCCGCCTCGAAGGCCGCGACCGGGACCGACTGTGTTTCTATTGGCGTTCTAAAGCGCGATGTTCGCTTTCGGCTGGCCTTTGACTCCTTCACCACCACCACCCGAGCCGAGGCTGAGAAACGTCTAGGTCTGATCCTCGATGATCTCAAAAAGCGCAATGAAAAGGCCTTTATCGGCTTTGACTTCCCGCTCGGCTTCCCGACGGGATTGGCTCCGGCTCTGAAGCTGACCACAGAGCCACGCTGGCGAGCCGTGTGGAATTGGCTCGATAAGATGGTCAAGGACAAGGCGGACAATACCAATAACCGCTTCGGTGTGGCCGCTGAGATCAATCGTCGGGTCACTGATGGACCGTTCCCGTTCTGGGGCTGTGCACCGCGCGACACGCTCACGACCCTGCAGCCCAAAAAGACTCGCGACCATGTTGAGGGCGACCTTCCAGAGATGCGCCTCACGGATATTGCCGCAAAGACCGGTCGCTCGATTTGGAAACTCTACTATGCGGGCTCAATCGGCGGACAGACCATCCTGGGCATCCCTGCGGTCAGCCGCCTGAAAGCCGCCAAGGCCGACGCCATGAGGATCTGGCCGCTGGAAACCGGCTGGAAAACGCTTACCCCAGCAGAACTGGACGGCGTTGATCTGGTCGTTGCAGAGGTGGATCCTATGGCCGCCAAGGCCAATCCTGCGCCGGGCGAAGCCAAGGCCATCGCCCAGCTTCGCGCCCTTGCTGAACAGTTTGCAAAGCTGGATGAGGCCGGGAAGTTTGGCGACCTGTTCGCCGCGCCCAAGGGCCTGGATGAGGCCAGCCTCGAGATTTCCCAAACCGAAGAGGGTTGGATTCTCGGGTCCTAAGGGTAGCCCCTCATCCTTCGACAGGCTCAGGATGAGGATGAGGATCAGGTAATCGAACCACTATCAGTCCTCCTCATGCTGAGCCTGTCGAAGCACGAGGAGGGTCATAGGTTAGAGGCTTTAATCCACAGGGCTCCAGCGCTGCGCCGACGAAGCAACGGCAGGCTTGGCTGCGCCTTGACGCTGACCGCCTTGGCCTTGGCCTTGACCTTGGCGCTGACCACCACCGCCGGAGCGACCACGACCACCGCCGCCATTGCCACCGCCGCCACCAGGGCCGCCGCGACGCTGAGGACGGCCGCCATCACGGCCTTCGCGAGACTTGGGCTGAGCCAAGCTCTGCTCAGGGACCGGAAGGGAAACAGTGCGTGCCGCAATTTCACCCAAGACCTTATCACCCCGGCGATCGATCGCAGGAATGGTCTGGCGCGTGGTGCGTTGAATATCGCGCAGCAGGCCGCGTTCATCATCGGCGCAGAAGCTGATGGCCGAACCGTCGGCACCGGCGCGGGCCGTGCGGCCAATACGGTGCACATAGGCCTCTGGGACCTGCGGCAGTTCGTAATTGATCACATGCGAGACGGCATCGATGTCGATGCCGCGCGCGGCGATATCGGTCGCAATCAAGGCGCGGACCTTGCCAGCCTTAAAGGCGGCCAGAGCGCGTTCCCGCTGGCCTTGGCTCTTGTCGCCATGGATGGCCGCAGCCGTGACGCCGACCGCTTCCATATATTGCGCAACCCGGTCGGCACCGCGCTTGGTGCGGGTAAAGACGATGGTGCGTGAGAAGGCAGGGTCAGAGAACAGATCGGCCAGCAGGGCGCGCTTGCGCGGCGCCTCAATGAAGATCAGCTTTTGATCAATCCGCTCAACCGTGGTCGCGCCAGGGGTGACAGCGACCTTGACCGGATCCACCAGCATTTCACCCGCCAAGCGGCTGATTTCGGTGGGCATGGTGGCCGAGAAGAACAGGTTTTGACGCTTTTTGCTCATGGTCGCGACGATCTTGCGGATCGGCACCACAAAGCCGAGGTCGAGCATCTGGTCGGCTTCATCGAGCACGAGGATTTCGCAGGCCGACAGATCCGCCGTACGCTCGGCCATATGGTCCATCAGACGGCCCGGTGTCGCCACCAGAATGTCGATACCCGTGGTCAGGGCCTTGATCTGCGGGCCATATTTGGCACCGCCGAAGATCACGGCAACGCTCATGCCCATATGGCGCCCATAGGAACGGAAGCTCTCGGCAATCTGAGTGGCCAGTTCGCGGGTGGGCGACAGGACCAAACAGCGGCAACCACGGCGCGGCGCGGCCTTCTTGTCGGCAGCGAGACGGTGCAGGATCGGCAGGGCGAAGGCAGCCGTCTTGCCGGTACCGGTTTGGGCGATGCCCAGAAGGTCGCGGCCCTCGAGAACGGGCGGAATAGCCTGGGCTTGGATGGGTGTAGGGGTCTCATAGCCTTCAGCCGCCAGCGCCTTAAGCAGCAGCGGGTTCAGACGTAGATCAGTAAATTGAGTCACGGAGGACTTCTCTTTCAAACAGCGATCGTCGCGCGGGGCCGAGACTCTCGGACCGACCGCGCGATGCCGCGAGGCTTATCTATGAAAGCGCCCCGCGTGGCCTGGGCGATCTATGCGAAAATTCGCAGGCGCTCGACAGGCTGGGACAAAGGAACGTCCCCTCACGCGGCTGGAGCACCGTATATCAGGCCATCACGGGCCCGCCAGGGCTTGTCGGTCAGATCGCCTTGAAAGTCAAGGCTTTGCTGCGACGCAGCAGAATACAGGCCCCCTAGCCGTTGAAGCCGCGTACGGCCTCAATGATCTGATCTTGGGTGGCGATGTCGAGATAGGGGTGCATCGGAAGACTGATAACCTTACCGGCCTTAGCCTCCGTCACGGGCAAACCGCCTGCCCCTTGGGGGTAATGGCTGTAGGCCGACTGCATATGCATGGGTACGGGATAATAGACGGCAGAGGGGATCGATTGGCTCTTTAGATGGGCAGCCAACCCGTCACGGTCCGGATGCTCAATCGTATATTGCGCCCAGGTCGAGACGCCGCCCGCAATGACGCCGGGGGCAGTTGCTGCACTTCCGGCAAAACCGGCGGCATAACGGTCAGCAACCTGATTGCGCAGAACGATTTCTTCGGCAAACAGGCTCAGCTTTTCGATCAGGATCGCAGCCTGGATCGTGTCCAGACGGCTGTTCATGCCGATGCGCATATTCAGATATTTCGGGTCATGATCGAAAGTGCGCCCGGCAATATCGCTCTTCACTGCCTTGCCATGAACACGCAGACTGTCCATCCGCTCGGCCAGATCGGCATCATCGGTCAAAACCGCTCCGCCGTCGCCATAACAGCCCAAAGGCTTGGCCGGAAAAAAGCTGGTGGTGGTCACATCAGCCCAATGGCCCGGATGCTGGCCGTTCAGGGTGCAACCAAAGCCTTGGGCACTGTCGGCGATCAGTTTCAGGCCATGGCGCTGACAGATGGCCGAAATGGCGGGATAGTCGGCGGGCTGGCCAAACAGATCAACGGCGATCACTGCCTTAGGGGTCAGTCGCCCCTCTGCCTTCACCGCGACAATGGCCGCTTCGAGCTTTTGCGGATCGAGATTGTAGGTGTCCGGCAGGATGTCGACAAAGACCGGCTCAGCCAAGGTCCAGGGCACGACTTCTGCGGTGGCTGCGAAGGTGAAGCTCGGACAGAAAACCGCATCTCCGGCCCCGATGTCCCACGCCAGCAGCGGCAGGGCGATCGCGTCTGTGCCATTGGCGCAGGAGACCCCGAACTTGGCCCCGGAAAACTCGGCCAAGGCGCGCTCGAAGGCACCCACCTCTGGGCCCATCACATAGGCCCCATGGGCCAAAACCCGCGCAATGGCGGCGTCGAGCGCAGGCTTAATACGGCTCTGTTGGGCAGCGAGATCGATAAAGGCAATGGTCATGCGGGTCCTGCTGATTGGCAAAAGGACGGATTCATCACCCGGGCGATAGGTCAATTCGGGGGCTCATGGCCAGACAAACCGTGTAACCAATCGTAAGTCCGATGGTCTAAAGGCTGCCCAAAACCCCAGCCAAGGCCTGATCGACGGGACCGGTTCGGTAGAGTAGGCCTCGAACGCCAGCGCGCTCGCCCGCCTCAATATCGGTAGACCGATCTCCGATGACCAAGGAACGGGACAGGTCGAGGTTGAAATCCGCCGCTGCCCTGAGGATCATGCCGGGATTGGGTTTGCGATCGGGATGGTCAGGGTGACGATAGTCATCAACCCAAGCATCCGGCAAAAAGGGACAATAGTAGAAGGCATCAACCGTCGCACCGATCTCAGCCAGTTGCGCCTGCATGACCGTGTGAAAATGATCGACATCGGCCTCAACGAACATTCCCCGCCCGATACCCGATTGGTTCGAGATCACGATGACAGCAAAATTGGCCTGATTGGCCATCAAGACCGCTTCGCGAGCCCCCGGCAGCCAGTCGAGTTTCGCAGGGTCCACGACATAGCCATGATCGACATTCAGTACCCCGTCGCGGTCAAAAAAGACAGCAGGACGCCTGATAGGCTCTTGGCAGGTTGAGTGGGGCAAGGGGCAGTCTCCTTAACCGAGAGATAGGGCCGCTGCCCCTCTCCCCGCTCAAAGCGTGACGTCAACCGCCCAAGCCGAAGAATTATGCTCATATCATGATCGGGACTGGCAAGGGCTAGGCCATAAATTATGGCCTCCGGCGATCGACCGGACTCAATCAGTTTTTTTGCGCAATTTGGGGGCGTGCATGTGGCCTAAGCACCGGCGTCAACTATCTCAGCAAATGAGGTGTTTCACAGCGACAGAGTGAATGAATCTTGCCGATCCATCGGCTAAGGATCGACATCTGTGAAGTTTTCGGCAAAAACACTCCGCCCCGCGCGCCCGCGCTTGGGGATATTGATATTTGAGGGTTCCGCGATGCGTTCGCCGATCAAGCAAGGCCTATACGACCCCCGCAACGAGCATGACGCTTGTGGCGTTGGATTCATTGCCAATATCAAAGGGTTAAAGACCCACGATATCGTCAAACAGGGCTTGCAGATTCTGATCAATATCGACCATCGCGGCGCCGTGGGCGCTGATCCGATGGTGGGCGATGGCGCTGGCTGTTTGATTCAGATTCCCGACGCCCTATTACGCGACTGGGCCAAGGGGCAGAATCTGACCCTGCCTGCGGTCGGTGACTATGCCGTGGCCATGTGTTTTCTGCCGCGCGATGCCGAAGCCCGTGAAATGGCGACGAGCCAATTCGAGCACTTCATCCGCGTCGAAGGTCAGTCCCTGCTCGGCTGGCGCGATGTGCCGGTTGATACCGCTGTGCTCGGAACCGCCGTGCTGGCCGATATGCCTGTGATCCGTCAGGCGATCGTCGTTCGCGGCGAAAAGACCAAGGATCAAGACGCCTTCGAGCGCAAGCTTCTGGCCATCCGTAAGCAGACTCAAAACCCTCTGGCTGATCAGGCCAACAAGCGCGACCTGCCGACCCTGACCGACTTCTATATGCCGTCCTTCTCGACCCGGACCGTAGTCTATAAGGGTCTGTTGCTGGCAGATCAGGTTGGAACCTTCTATCTCGACCTGAAAAATCCCCTGACCCAGTCGGCTGTGGCCATGGTTCACCAGCGGTTCTCGACCAACACCTTCCCCTCTTGGAAGCTGGCCCACCCCTATCGGTTCATCGCCCACAATGGCGAGATCAACACGGTGCGCGGCAACGTCAACTGGATGAATGCCCGCCGCCGCACCTTGGAATCCCCGCTGCTGGGGCCTGATCTGGACAAGATGTGGCCGCTGATCCCCCATGGTCAGTCCGACACGGCGTGCCTAGACAATGCCCTAGAGCTGCTCTTGGCGGGCGGCTATCCGCTGGCCCATGCCATGATGATGCTGATCCCAGAGGCCTGGTCCGGCAATCAGCAGATGGACCCCAAGCGCAAGGCCTTCTACGAATATTACGCCGCCCTTATGGAACCATGGGACGGTCCGGCCGCGATTGCCTTCACCGACGGTCGCCAGATCGGTGCCACGCTGGACCGCAACGGCCTGCGCCCTGCCCGCTTCATCCTGACCGACGACGACCATGTGATTATGGCCTCAGAGTCGGGCGTCCTGCCGATCGCCGAAGAGCGCATCACCCGCAAGTGGCGCCTCCAGCCGGGCAAGATGCTGCTGATCGACCTGGAACTGGGCAAGATCATTGAGGATAGCGAGATCAAGCGCACCCTCGCCGAGGCCCAGCCCTATGACGAATGGCTCAGCGAGACCCAGTTCAAGCTGGAAGAGTTGCCCGTCTCGGTCGAAGAGACCTATGGCGAGGGCGATCCCCAGACCTTGCTCGATCGACAGCAGGCCTTTGGCTATACGCAAGAGGACCTGAAGTTCTTCCTCGCCCCAATGGCGACCACCGCCGAAGACCCCATCGGGTCCATGGGCGCGGACACGCCGATTGCGGTTCTGTCGGAACGCTCCAAGCTGCTCTACGACTATTTCAAGCAAAACTTCGCCCAGGTCACCAACCCACCCATCGACCCGATCCGCGAAGAGTTGGTCATGTCGCTGGTCTCGATGATCGGCCCGCGTCCGAACCTGCTTGGCCATCATGCAGGAACCCACAAGCGGTTGGAAGTGGCTCAACCGGTCCTGACCAATGCTAAGCTGGACAAGATCCGCGCCATTTCTGAACTGCTGGACGGTGCTTTCCGCACCGCGACCATCGACACCACTTGGGCTGCCAGCGAAGGCGCTGCGGGCTTGGAGTCGGCCATCGAAAAGATGTGCTGGGCCGCGACCGAGGCTGTGCTGGCCGACAGCAACATCCTGATCCTATCGGACCGGGCGGTTGGCCCTGACCGCATCGCCATCCCGGCCGCTCTGGCCACAGCGGCGGTGCACCATCACCTGATCCGCCAAGGCCTGCGCATGCAGACCGGCCTTGTCATCGAGACCGGTGAGGCACGTGAGGTCCATCACTTCTGCGTTCTGGCAGGCTATGGTGCCGAGGCCGTTAACCCCTATCTGGCCTTCGAGACCCTAGAGGCCATCCGCGTCAAGGCGGGCATGAGCCTCAGCGCCTCTGAGGTTCAGAAGAACTATATCAAGGCCATCGGTAAGGGCGTGCTCAAGGTCATGTCCAAGATGGGCATCTCGACCTATCAGTCCTATTGCGGCGCTCAGATCTTTGACGCTGTCGGCCTGTCGACCGCTCTGATCGAGAAATATTTCACCGGCACCGCCACCATGATTGAAGGTGTGGGCCTGCTCGAAGTGGCCGAAGAGACCGTGCGCCGTCACCGCGACGCCTATGCCGACACGCCAATCTATCGCGATGCACTGGATGTCGGCGGGGCCTATGCCTTCCGTATTCGCGGCGAGGAACATGCGTGGAACCCAGACTCGGTGTCAAAGCTGCAACATGCCGTGCGGGGCAATCTGCCTGGCGAATATGCTGCCTTTGCTGCCAGCATCAACGAGCAGAACAAGCGCCTTTTGACCATTCGCGGTCTGATGGAATTCAAATTCGCCGACACGCCCCTCTCGATTGATGATGTCGAACCAGCGGCGGAAATCGTCAAGCGCTTTGCCACCGGGGCCATGAGCTTTGGCTCGATCAGCCGCGAGGCCCACACGACCTTGGCTGTGGCCATGAACCGGATCGGCGCGCGCTCGAACACCGGTGAAGGCGGCGAAGAGGCTGACCGTTTCGTGCGTCTGCCCAATGGCGATTCCATGCGCTCGGCCATCAAGCAGGTCGCCTCGGGTCGCTTTGGCGTCACGGCGGAATATCTGGTCAATGCCGACGATATCCAGATCAAGATGGCCCAGGGCGCAAAGCCTGGTGAGGGCGGACAACTGCCCGGTCACAAGGTCGATGCCAATATTGCCAAGGTGCGCCACTCCACCCCGGGCGTGGGCCTGATCAGCCCACCGCCGCACCACGATATCTATTCCATCGAAGATCTGGCCCAACTGATCCACGACCTGAAGAACGTCAATTCGGGTGCACGTATTTCGGTTAAGCTGGTGTCTGAAGTCGGCGTCGGAACGGTCGCGGCAGGTGTGAGCAAGTCTCGCGCCGACCACGTGACCATTTCCGGATTTGAAGGCGGCACGGGGGCATCGCCCCTCACCTCCCTGACCCATGCCGGATCGCCTTGGGAAATCGGCCTCGCCGAAACCCAGCAGACCCTGCTGCTCAATGGCCTGCGCGGCCGGATCGCAGTTCAGGCCGATGGCGGACTTCGCACCGGTCGGGACGTCGCTGTCGCGGCCCTGCTCGGTGCCGATGAGTTCGGCTTTGCCACCGCACCGCTGATCGCGGCGGGCTGTATCATGATGCGCAAATGTCACCTCAATACCTGCCCGGTTGGTGTTGCAACCCAAGACCCGGTGCTGCGCGCGCGCTTCACCGGCCAGCCAGAGCATGTGATCAACTACTTCTTCTTCGTGGCCGAAGAGCTGCGCGCCATCATGGCCCAGCTTGGCATCCGCACCATGAATGAGATGATTGGCCGGGTGGAACTGCTCCATGCCCGCCCCGTCGTTGAACAGTGGAAGGCCAAGGGCGTTGACCTGAGCAAGCTGCTCTATATGCCCGACATCCCTGCCGATCTGCCGCGCTGGAACAATGAGCGGCAAGATCACGGGCTGGAAAAGGCCTTGGATCACAGCCTGATCGCCGCCGCCCAGCCCGCGTTGGAGCGTGGCGAGCCAGTGACGATCAATGCCACCGTCTGCAACGTCAATCGCAGCGTCGGGGCCATGCTGTCCGGAGCCGTCGCGCGCAAATATGGCCATGCGGGCCTGCCAACCGACACGATCAGCATCACCCTGACCGGCACGGCGGGACAGAGCTTCGGGGCCTTCTTGGCTCAGGGCATCAGCCTGACCCTGATCGGCGACGGCAATGACTATGTCGGCAAGGGCCTGTCCGGTGGCCGCGTCATTGTGCGCCAACCTGACGACCTGAAACGCGATCCCACCCAGAACATCATTGTGGGCAACACGGTGCTGTACGGGGCTATTGCCGGTCAAGCCTACTTCTCCGGCGTGGCAGGTGAGCGCTTTGCGGTTCGCAACTCTGGTGCCACCGCCGTGGTGGAAGGCACGGGCGACCATGCCTGCGAATATATGACTGGCGGCGTTGTCGCCGTTCTGGGGGCCACGGGCCGTAACTTCGCGGCAGGCATGTCCGGCGGCGTGGCCTATGTCTATAATCCAGAGGGAACCTTTGAAGCCCTCTGTAACCGCGCCATGGTCGATCTGGAGCCGCTTGAGGCCTCAAGCCTTGAAGACAGCGCCAACGATAATGGCCTGGCCGACATGCTGCGGTTCGACAATGAGCGCCTGCGCCGGTTGATCGAACAGCACCTTGCCCACACCGGCAGCGCCCGCGCCCGCCACATCCTCGACACCTGGGACACCTCGGTCACCCAGTTCGTCAAGGTCATGCCAAAAGACTACCGCCGGGCCTTGATGGACCAGCAGGCCGCCTTGGCCGCTGCCGTCGCCGCCGAATAGTTCGTTCGAGAGAGACAAGATCATGGGTAAGCCCACAGGGTTTCTAGAGATCAGCCGCCGCGACCGTTCCTATGACGCGCCGCAAGAGCGTTTGAAGACGTGGCAGGAATTTGTGCAGCCTCTGGCTCCGACCGAAATTGGTCAGCAGGCCTCGCGGTGCATGGATTGCGGCATTCCGTTCTGTCACACCGGTTGCCCGGTCAATAACCTGATCCCCGACTGGAACGATCTGGTCTATCGGGACGACTGGGCCAAGGCGCTGGAGACCCTGCACTCCACCAACAACTTCCCAGAGTTCACAGGACGGGTCTGTCCAGCGCCCTGCGAGGCGGCCTGCACCCTGAACATTCAGGACACGCCGGTCACCATCAAGACCATCGAGTGCGCCATCGTTGACCGTGGATGGAGCGAAGGCTGGATCAAGCCGCAACTGTCCGAACGCGGCACCGGCAAGCGCATCGCCGTGGTCGGTTCTGGCCCTGCGGGTCTGGCCTGCGCCCAAGAGCTGGCGCGGATGGGCCATAACCCCACCGTGTTCGAAAAGAACGACCGGGTCGGCGGATTGCTGCGTTACGGCATTCCGGACTTTAAGATGGAAAAGCACCTGATCGACCGCCGCGTCACCCAAATGCAGGGCGAAGGCGTGATCTTCCGCACGGGGATCGAGGTCGGTGTCGATATTTCCGTTCAGCGTCTGCTCGACGATTATGATCTGCTGGTCTTGGCCGGTGGTGCTGAGTGGCCCCGTGACCTTGAGGTTCCGGGCCGTGAGCTTGAAGGTGTTCATTTCGCGATGGACTTCCTCGGCCAACAGAACCGCCGCGTGGCCGGTGATGATGAGAGCGTTGCGGCGCCCAAGGGCACCTTGTCAGCTAAGGGCAAGCACATTGTCGTCATTGGCGGCGGCGATACCGGATCGGACTGTATCGGCACGTCTAACCGTCAGGGCGCTGTGGCTGTAACCCAGTTGGAAGTCATGCCTCAGCCACCCGCACGCGAGAACAAGGCCATGACCTGGCCCGACTGGCCGTTGAAAATGCGCACCTCCTCGTCGCAAGAAGAGGGCTGCGAGCGCGACTTCTCGGTCCTGACCAAGCGCGTCATCGGCTCTAACGGCAAGGTCGAGGCCATCGAGTGCGTCCGAGCCGAATGGGCGGCAGGGGCCAATGGCCAGATGTCGATGCAAGAGGTTCCGGGCAGCACCTTCCAGATCAAGGCCGATATGGTCCTTCTGGCCATGGGCTTCCTCGGTCCTCGCACCGAAGGCCTATTGGAACAGTCCGGCGTCGAGATCGGACCGCGCGGCGCCGTAAAGGCTGAGATCAAGGACCACCGCACCTCGCAAGAGCGTATCTTTGCCTGCGGTGACATGCGTCGGGGTCAGTCTCTGGTCGTCTGGGCTATCCGCGAAGGCCGCGAATGCGCCCAAGCCGTGGATGCCTATCTCAGCGCCAACGCCGTCGTTCGGTAGGAGCGAAGACACTAAGGTCGTCCTCATGCTGAGCCTGTCGAAGCATGGGCGGCTGCTCTGACGGTCGAACACATCCTCGTCCTTCGACAGGCTCAGGATGAGGATGGCTGAGACACCCGCTCATTAAGCCCTCTCCCTGAGGGAGAGGGTTGGGTGAGGGCCTTACCTGTTTGCCTTAAAGAGAACCCCCTACCCCGGCTTCGCCGGTACTTCCCCCAAAGGGGGAAGTGGCGCGCAGCGCCGAAGGGGGCCTTGTTTTAGGCCGCTGCCCCCTCATAGACCGGCGCGTCATCCGGCGCGAGCGGGGCGCGGCCTAGGATCATGTCAGCGGCCTTTTCGGCAATCATGATGGTCGGGGCATTGGTATTGCCCCCCACCAAGGTCGGCATGACCGAGGCGTCGACAACGCGCAGACCCTTCAGGCCATGAACACAGAGGGCCTCATCGACCACCGCCATCTCATCGCCAGCAGGGCCCATTCGGCAGGTGCCGACGGGGTGATAGATGGTCTCGGCCGTTTGCCGGATCCACGCATCCAGTTGCTCGTCGGTCTGTACGTCAGCGCCGGGTTGGAACTCAGCACCACGCAGCGAGTCAAAGGCCGATTGGGCCACAACCGCCCGGATCATCCGCACCCCTTCACGCAAGGCCCGGCGGTCTTCGTCGGTGGCCAGATAGTTGGCCAAGATGGCGGGATCATCAAACGGGTTCAAAGACTTTAGCTTCACCTCGCCGCGGCTTTCTGGGCGAAGCTGGCAGATGTGCGCCGAGAAACCGTCCTTCTCGATAATGACCTTGCCATGCTCCTTCATGATCGCGATCAGGAAGTGGAGTTGCAGGTCTGGACGATCAAGGTCCGGGCGTGACTTCAAGAAAGCCCCAGACTCAAGGAAGTTCTGACGGCCTGGCCCCTGCCCACGCAGCAGATAGTTGATGCCGGTAATCAGCTTGTTGATACCCTGATTGTAGCTAAAGGCGGTGATCGGCTGGGTGCATTCCCAAGAGACAATGACGTCCAGATGGTCCTGCAGGTTCTTGCCCACACCCGGCAGAGCGTGGACGACCGGCATACCGACCTTGGCCAAGGCCTCTGGATCCCCAATGCCAGACAGTTGCAGGATGTGGGGCGACTGGACAGCACCGGCACAGAGCAGAACCTCAGACTTGGCATAGACGCTGGTCCGCTTAGCCTTCTTGCCTTGGGCATATTCAACCCCGACAGCACGGCCATCTTCGATCAGGATACGGGTTGTTCGCGCATCAATCTGCGTCGTAAGATTAGGGCGTATATCTTTGATAGGATGCAGATAACCCTTGGCCGCGCTCCAGCGCGCACCGTCCTTAATGGTCAACTGATAGGGACCAAAACCCTCTTGTTGATAGCCGTTGAAATCCGCCGTGATCTTGTAGCCTGCCTGCTCACCCGCCTTGATGAAGGTCGAGAAGATCGGGTTGGGCGTTGAGGCGTGGGAGACGAACAAAGGCCCCTCGCCTCCGTGATAGTCATCCCCGCCCGTATCCAGCGTTTCAGCGCGTTTGAAATAGGGCAGCACCTCGGCATAGGACCAGCCGCTCAGACCCATCTGGCGCCACTGGTCATAGTCCCGCGCATGGCCGCGAATATAGATCATGCCATTGATCGAAGACGACCCACCCCAGCCCTTGCCGCGCGGCCACCAGAGCTTGCGGTCCTCGAGGTGCGGTTCGCTTTCGGTCCAGAACCCCCAATTATAGGCATTCTTGTCCTTGATCAGTGCACCGACTCCGGCGGGCATCTTAACCAGGATCGAATTGTCCTTGCCGCCCGCCTCGAGCAGCAGAACCGTGGTCTTACCATCCGCCGTCAGGCGGTTCGCCAGAACGCAGCCCGCTGAGCCTGCGCCGATGATGATATAGTCGTAAGGGTCCATGACGCGGGGCCTTTTTTGATCCAATAGGGTGGCTGCAAATTGACCCGCACTAAGGGCCTGAGCAAGTCCTATTGGAACGGGATGGTGAAAAAAGGTGACGCTGGTGTCACCTTTGGGGTGGCAAGGCCTTGCTTTCAGCCCCCTACCCCGGCAGCGCCAGTACTCCCCCAGACGGGGAAGATTTGAAGCTCCAAGATCGTCCCTCTTTGGGGGCAGTGGCGCGAAGCGATGTGGAGGGTCTTGTTTCAGTCCCCATCACCCTGATCGCGGGTCTGTTTGCGCCAGAGTTGAGCATATTCACCATTGGCGGCAATCAAGGCCTCATGATTGCCGCGCTCGACGACCCGGCCAGCCTTTAAGACGATGATCTCGTCCGCATCGGCGATGGTCGAGAGCCGGTGAGCCACGACGAGCGTGGTGCGACCTTGGCGAGCCCGGCGCAAGGTCGCTTGGATCGCCTCTTCGGTGCGGCTGTCGAGCGCGCTGGTGGCCTCGTCGAGGATCAGGACGCGGGGATCGGCCATCAGGGCGCGGGCAATACCAACCCGTTGACGCTCGCCGCCAGACAGTTTCAGGCCGCGTTCCCCCACCCGCGTGGCCATACCTTCGGGCAGGCCTCGGATGAAATCACCCAGTTCAGCGGCCTCTGCTGCGGCCCAGACCGCCCTATCATCGGCATCGGGCCTCGAAAAGGCGATGTTGCTGCGGACGCTATCATTGAACAGGGCCACATCCTGCGGCACGAGGGCGACAGCACCGCGCAGCGAGGCCTGCTTGATCTTGCGAAGATCAAGACCGTCCAAGCGAACCTCACCGACCTGCGGATCGATCAAACGCAAGGCGAGGCGCACCAAGGTGGTCTTGCCCGCACCCGACGGGCCAACCAGCGCCGTTGTGGTTCCTGGCGCGACTTCAAACGACACATCGGCCAGACCCTCTGAGCGAGCATCATGGCGATAGGACACAGTGTCGAACTGGACCCGTCCGCCTCGCCGGTCCACCGTGGTCGGTAGATCAACGGCGTCAGGGGCATCGGCCACATCTGGCTTTAGACGGGTCAATTCCAGCATCGCCTCCATGTCGATGAAGGACTGCCGGATCTCACGATAGGCAAAGCCAAGAATGTTCAGAGGCTGATAGAGCGCGATGAGAATGAGGATCGATGCGGTGACATCCCCCGGCCCCATTCGCCCCGCGAGGGCCTCATGGCCCGCCAGAACCGCCAT
>CANCJE010000004.1 GCA_947378235.1 Caulobacteraceae bacterium
CGCGGCTGCCGCTTGGGCATTTCCTATCCGGAAATCTACGAGATGCAGGTCCGCGCCATCATCGAGGCGGCCTGCGACGTGGCCAAGACCGGCGATGCGCCCGTGCCCGAAATCATGCACCCCTTGGTCGCCAAGGGCGAGGAGATGAACTTCCTCCGTATACTGACCGACCGAACCGCCAAGGCGGTGATGGAAGAGCGCGGTGTGACCATTCAATACATGGTTGGCACCATGATTGAGCTGCCGCGCGCCGCGATCCGGGCCGGTGATCTGGCGGAAAATGCCGAATTCTTCTCTTTCGGCACCAATGACCTGACCCAGACCACCTTTGGTATCAGCCGTGATGACTGTAGCCGGTTCTTGGAGGCCTATCTGGCCAAGGGCATCTTCGAGCGCGACCCCTTCGTGACCATCGACCTAGAGGGCGTCGGCGATCTGATCCGCATCGCCGCTGAGCGGGGCAGGGCGGTGCGGCCCGATGTTAAGCTCGGCATCTGCGGCGAACATGGCGGCGATCCGGCCTCTATTGCTTTCTGTGAGAGCGTTGGCTTGGACTATGTCTCCTGCTCGCCCTACCGCGTGCCCATCGCCCGTCTGGCGGCGGCGCAGGCGGCATTGAGTCGATAGGGCGGGGGGTCTTGTTTTTTAAGAAAAACAAACAAGGCCCTCACCCAACCCTCTCCCACAGGGAGAGGGTTAATCGGTTCTAGCCCTCGCCCCCTTGGGGGAGAGGGTTGGGTGAGGGGGTCATCCACCACGTTCCCCGCGAAGACGGATATAGAACCACACAATGACCACCAACACCCTCAAGGCCGCGCCCACCATCCCATTGGCCCATCTGGCCTTAGCGCTAGCGGTTGTGATGGTTTGGGGCAGTAATTTTGCAGTGATCAAGGTGGCCTTGGCCCATTTGCCGCCCTTGCTGTTCGCCAGTTTGAGGTTCTTCTTCGTCGCCTTTCCGGCAGTGTTCATTTTCAAACGTCCCAATGTGGCCTGGTCGCGGCTGGCGACCTACGGCGTCCTGATTGGTCTAGGACAGTTCGGCATTCTCTATATTGCCATGAACGGCCAGATTGCGCCGGGTCTGGCCTCGCTCTTGATGCAGACCCAAGTCTTCTTCACCATCGGCCTTTCCATGGTGCTGAGCGGCGAGCGGGTGAAGGCCTTTCAGGTCATCGCCCTGCTGATCGCAGCGGCGGGGATTGGGGTGATCATGGCCCATGCTGATGCCGCGACCGTCACGCCCTTGGGCCTCCTCCTGACCTTTATCGCCTCGATGAGTTGGGCCGGGGGCAATATTACGGCGCGGCGCGATCCGGGGGCCGATATGTTGGCCTATGTCTGCTGGGCGAGCCTCTTTTCCATCCCGCCTCTGGTGATCCTGTCCCTGACCCTAGAGGGCTGGCCCGCCATGGTCCACGCAATCAGGGCCGCGGACGGCGCGACCTGGGCAGCTGTGGCTTGGCAGTCGGTAGGCAACAGTCTGTTCGGCTATAGCGCTTGGGGCTGGCTCTTGGCGCGCCATCCGGCAGCCTCGATCACGCCTATGGCTCTGTTGGTCCCGGTCTTCGGCATGATCACAGCCAACCTGATGCTGGGCGAGGCCATGCCCGTCTGGAAACTGACCGCTGCGGGTCTGGTGATGCTGGGGCTGGGCGTCAATGTCGCCTGGCCGCAGATCAGCAAGGCCCTAAGGCGCTAGCCCCGCTTGCGCACGAACACGGTGCCTGCCGAATAGCCTGCGCCAAAGCTACAGATCAGACCGGTTTCGCCCGCCGCAAAGCCCTGATTGTGCAGGTGGAAGGCGATGATGGATCCGGCCGACGAGGTGTTGGCATAGGTGTCTAGAACGATGATGTTCTCTTCTGGCGTCGGATCGCGGCCCAGAACCTTGCGGCCAATCATGTCGTTCATATTGATATTGGCCTGATGCAGCCACATGCGCTTTAGTTCGGAGCGCTCAAGGCCAAGTTCGCCCGCATGGTCGATGATCATGTCGGCGACCATGGGCACCACATCCTTGAACACCTTGCGGCCCTGTTGGATGAACAGCTTGTCTGGCGCGCCTATCCCTTCAGGCGCGGCATTGTTCAGGAAGCCAAAATTGTTGCGGATATTGTTGGAAAAGACCGTCTTGAGGCGCGTGCCCAGAATGTCCCAGCCGCCCGGTCCGGCCTGATCGGCGGCCTCGACGATCACGGCGGTGGCCACGTCACCAAAGATGAAATGGCTGTCGCGGTCCTTGAAGTTCAGGTGGCCGGAACAGACCTCTGGATTGACCATCAGCACCGCCTTGGCAGAGCCAGAGGCGATGAAATCAGCGGCAGTCTTGATGCCAAAGGTCGCCGAGGAACAGGCGACATTCATGTCAAAGCCGAACCCCTCGATGCCGAGCGCGTTCTGGATCTCGACCGCCATGGCTGGGTAGGCGCGCTGCATGTTGGAACAGGCGCAGAGCACAGCCCCGATCTCGCTAACCGGCTTGCCCCACGCCTCAATGGCCTGACGGGCTGCGGCGACGGCCATTTCGGCGAGGATCGATAGTTCGTCGTTGGATCGTTCGGGCAGTTGCGGGCGCATGATGGCTGGATCGATGATCCCGTCCTTGTTCATCACGAAGCGCGACTGAATACCCGAGGCCTTGAGCACAAATTCAGGGGAGGAGGGCTGCAGCGCCTCGACCGTCCCCGCCTCAATCGCCGCAGCGTTCTCGGCATTGAAATTGGCGACATAGGTATTGAAGGCGTCGACCAACTCTGTGTTCGAGATCGAATGGGGCGGGGTGAACAGGCCGGTGGCGGCGATGACGGCTTTTTGCACGGGATAGCGATCCTTTTCGAGGCGCTGCCGCCGCTCCAAATCTGTGAAGCAGGGCCGAAGCGCGCGTCGGCACTATGAGATTCTGTCCCCTAGATAGCATGCCGAAGGACGCCGTCACCAGTGGGTTGCGCTGGGTCACGCTTGACGTGGGCCACGGTGCAGTTGAGGGTCGGCAAAACAGTAGGGTGAGAAGCGTGGATCAGAAATATATCATCACCCAGTTGGTGACCTTGGCCATTGTCGCCGGGATCATGGGTCTGGTGGCGTGGGCCAAGATTCCGCGTGCGACCCCTGCGCTGGATGAGGCCGAGGTCAAGCACCGACTGGCAGAGGACTTTCCTCAGGCACCCTTGGATCAGATCTGGCTTGCTATAGATGGCGCTGGAGCTATTGCCCGGTCAGGTGATGAGGCTCTGTTGCTGTTTCGGTTGGGCGATAGCTATGTTTCGCGCAGTTTAGCCTGGTCACACGCGCTTCAGGCTGACCTGATCAAGGGTCGGTATTGGTTTAAATTCAATGATTTCGCGGCCCCGAAGGCGTCCTTGGCCCTCGCGCCAGACTGGGCCCAGGCCGTTACGGGAGAGACGATCTAATGGCTGCCCCCTCTGCACCGGCGATTGATCCGGTCACGCTCGCTGTTCCGTTCTTCATTCTCGCTATCGTGCTCGAGATCATTTTGGCCCGCTTCGGCAAGGTCAAGGCGGTCTATGAGGCCAAGGATACCGCGACCTCTCTACTGATGGGCTTTGGCAGCGGCATTGCTGGGCTCCTGACGGGCGGTGTGGTTTTTGCGGCTTCGGTTTGGGTCTACAAATATCACCTGTTTGACATTCCGATGTCGGCAGCCTGGGCTTGGCTCGCCATCTTCCTGCTTGAGGACCTGACCTACTATTGGTTCCATCGCTTGAGTCATGAGCGGCGGTTCTGGTGGGCCGCCCACGTCAATCACCACACGTCGCAGCACTATAATTTGGCCACCGCCCTTCGTCAGACCTGGACGGGTGGCACCGCCGGGACCTGGGCCCTGTGGTTGCCCCTCTCGCTGCTGGGCTTTCCACCGGCCATGATCGCCATTCAAAAGGGGATTAGTCTGGTCTATCAGTTCTGGATTCACACCGAGGCTGTGCGCCGTATGCCGGTCTGGTTTGAGGCCCTGTTCAATACGCCGTCCCATCACCGCGTCCATCATGCGCGCAATCCGCGCTATCTCGACAGCAACTATGCCGGCATCCTGATCATCTGGGATCGGATGTTCGGAACCTTTGTGGCGGAACTGGACGAGGAGCCCTGCCGTTATGGCGTGGTCAAAAATCTAGGCGATTTCAATATTGTACGGGTGGCGTTTCACGAATGGGTTGGGATCTTTTCAGACCTTTTGACGGCCCGGTCCCTGCGTGAGGCCTTCTTCTATCTGTTCGGCGCGCCCGGTTGGAGCCCGGATGGGTCGCGGCAAACCTCCACAATGCTCAAGGCGCAGTGGGCAGATATGCAAACGGCGGAACCGGTGAAAACCGATCCCGCCGCAGCGTCTTAGATTTGAGGTCTAAGCTTTAGAACTGCTTACGCACGGTGACGAACATCTGGCGTGGCGCAGCGACCATGAGGGTCTGAGCGTCGCCCGTTGGATCGGAGTTGCCAAAGCCTGCCGAACCGACCGTCGAGATATATTTCTTATCCAGAAGGTTGGTGACATTGCCCTGAACTTCCAAGCCGTTCAGGAGGGTGTTGTCCGACTTGAAGCGGTAGCCGACGGTCAGGTCAAAGGCTGTGACCGATGGAACCGAGGCGTCGCCCGTATAGGTATAGAGGCGCTTGTCGGTGTAGGAGCCGTTCAAGTTACCGAACAGAGCCCCGTCATCATAGGCCAAGGTCGCCTTGAGCATGTTTTCTGGCGAGTCGACGATGGTCTTGCCGGAGATCTTGGCCGTCACAACACCGGCACCATTGCGCACATCGCTGTCATAGGTCGACTTGTTGTACGAATAGGAGCCCGAAAGCTTCCAATCGTTGCTCAGGTTGTAGGTGCCCGCAAATTCCAAACCGTCCGACGTAACGCCGCCGACGTTGGTCAGAACCACTGGGTTACCGACAATGGCTGCGCCGGTTTGAGTGCCGAGGATCCGGTTGTCAAACTTGACGTGATAGATGGCCGCGACGCCTTGGAAATTTTCGTTCCGATAGCGATAGCCGCCTTCGATGGTCTTGGAGGTTTCAGGGTTCAGCTTGGTCTTGATCGCTTCAAAACCAGCTTGGCTGGTCGAGAAGGGGCCTTCACTGCCCGAAGCGACAAAGGCGCGTGCATTTTCGGCGTACGAGCCGAAGACTTCGCCCATGGCACCGAGGTCATAGTTGAAACCAACCTGTGGCAGGAAGTTCTCGTCGACCTTGATCGAACCGACGGCGTTGGTGCCGGCCAGACGGACAGCCTTATTTTCCACCTTGACGGTCTTGAAGCCGAAATTGACCTTCAAGGCGTCGCTCACCCGCCACGTGTCCTGTAGGTGCAGGTTGTTGGTCTTGGTGTTGAACATATATTCCCACTGGGTATAGAAGGGCCCAGTTTGGAACTTCAGGCTGTCGCGTGGCTTGTCGACGCTGTTTCCGTAATAGCGGCGAGCGTGGTGGAAGTCGTTATCTTCGGTCCAGATGCCGCCTTCGATGGTGTGATCACCAGCGACATAGGTCAAGTTGGCAATGATGCCCGAACGATCGATATTGTACTCAGACGTACGTTCAGAAACCGAGGCACCGCCTGGGCTTGGGACGTAAGGCGTATACCAGGTGCCCATGCCCTTATTGGTATGGCGATAGGCGGTAGCCGTGGCCGACAGGTTCTTGGTGATGTCCCAATCGGCGGTGATGCCACCGATGGAATCTTTACGCAGGCCTGAAGCGTCGAAATAGACATCGTCAACGGTCGTATATGGCGCTGGCAAAGGCTTGCCGGTCTGGTAGGCGGTCGCAATCTGCTTGGCCAGGGTCCAGTTGTTCTTGATGTTGTCGATATTGTAGCCGAGGCGCTTGATCATGTTCAGCGACACGTCTTGATAGTCGTTTTCCGCACGATCAGACATGTTGAAGAAGGTGGTGGTGGTCACCGGACCGATGGGCTGAACGAACTTGGCATTGATCTGGTACTGCTTCTGATCGCCGCCGTAGCCCTTCCACTTTTCAGCGGTCTGGTTGGCATAGCTGATATAGCCGCGGCCACCGGTGGCAAGGTCGCCCGATTCAACGCGCACAAAGCCGTGGAAGGTGCTGTCGCTGCCGGTCGTCAGAGCGGTCAGGACGCCGAACTTGTGCGAAGGATCGATGGTCGTGAACTTCAGCGTACCGCCAAGATTTGAGCTCGATGCGGTCTGCAGGCTGCCGGCACCTTGAGCCAGTTCTGCGCTGCCGATATTCTCAGAGATCACGGCGCGGCTGATGTGCAGGCCATTGTGGTTGCCGTAGGACATGTCGCCCAGTGGCACGCCATCAAGGGTGAAGCCCAGTTGGTTTTGCTTGAATCCACGAACTGAGATGCGAACGGCCCACTCGTAGGTGCCGTAGGCGTCAGCCGATTGGAAGTTCACGCTTGGAAGTTGCGACAGGACCTTCAGCGGGCTCGTGCCCGGGGTCGCGGCCAGAATGTCCACGGCCTGAACGGTCTGGACCTGGCGGGTCTCGCCGCGGCCATAGACGACGATCTCTTCGATGGCGGCATCGTTGTTGGCGGTGGCGGTGGCTTCGGCCTCAGCGGCGAAGGCAGGTGCTGCACAGCACAAAGCGAGCGCAGATGCGCTCAGAAGAAGACGTAATTGCATTTGGATATCCCCGTTTGCCCGACCGCATTGTTCGCAGTCGGATCAGTCAGCGGGTTAACGATGTTCTGTGACAATACTAGTGCACAGATGTGACACTTTTACTAAAAATAGCCGACCCCAGTTCTCATCCCTGGGTAGCCATTATGGGTCTACGACCCGTCTCGAATAAGGGGAAGCGAAAGTCCAAGGGTCGAGCGATTTTGCAGTTGCTCTCGACAGAAGCGGAAAAGCTCGGCGGGGCGACCACCCGTCTCTACATCATAGCGCCCAAGCCCTTCAACCAATCCGGTCCGGTCCAGTACGCGCCGGAAGTTCTGTTTGTGCAGCTTGACGCCCGCGACGGCCTCAACCGTTCTTTGCAGTTCGGACAGGGTGAAGGTGGGGGCGGTCAATTCGAAGACAACCGGACGATACTTCAGCTTGCCGCGCAATCGGCCTAATCCCGTGGCTAAGATTCGTCTGTGATCGGAAATCATCGGTTCGCCAAAGGCGGGTGAAAGGGCCTGAGGTTCTGGCGCGGGTAAGCCCCAGGCACGATCACGGTCACGCGCGGCCTCGGGGGCCAGCCCGGCCTCATAGAGAAGCTCGTAACGTTCTAGAACCCGTTCTTCATTCCAAAGCGCACCGTCAAGCGCGAACAGCGTCCTTGCACGGTCCAGCCTGCGTTCGCCTTCATCGCCCCGTCCAGCAGACGCCCAATTCCTTAGGGCGGGAGCGATGGCCTCATCAATCAAGATCGGGCGACCCTGCCGCCAATCTTCCCACGGAAAGAACCGCGACCATGAGGACCAGGCCGTGTCGGGGGCAGAGGTGTCGACGGGCACGGGCGTTAGGGCCAGATAGCCCACCGAGATCACCCGCGCAGCCCCTGCACCGACATCTGCTAGCGGCGCATCGCGTCCCTTGTCCCCAAAGGTATAGAGTTGCTCGACATAGCCCAGGTCAAACCGGGTTTGCTCGGTCACAAAGGCGCGAAGGGCCAGCTCAAAAGTGCGATGGCCATCGGGGTCGAATGGGCCGAAGGGAAGGCCCGCGAGCGTCGAGGCCTCTCCGGTCAGGGGATCGTGGGGGCGGACAGTCAAGACCACGGCCTCGCCGTCGCGGATGGCGACGACAACGGCAGACAGGCCAATGACGATCAAGGTACTCATTTGGCTTACCTAACCTCGACAGGGCTGATTGGCTAGGGTGGCCTATTCCGTATCAAAGGCTGAGGGGCCCGTCGCAAATCCAGCCGCGACGGACAGGACATGGAAGCGGGCGAGAAACCGCTCTTGAGCCAGGCCCGTCGGCATGGGGTCTATATCCAGGTGATAGCCCGCTGGCGGGGCCCCAAACAGGGCTTCCCCTTCGGCTAGCGTAAATCCTGCCAACTGCACCGCTTCGAGATGGGCGCAGGCGCGGTCCGACGCCTTGATCAGGGCCTTGATCTCCTGCGGAATATGGACCGGTAAACCGAAGCGGATGTGGATCGCGGCCTCCAGGCGATGCTCGAAGGTGCGATAATTCAGCCCAAGCGCGGCCTTGAAGGGAGATATCATATCGCCAATCACATATTCAGCCGCATCGTGCAGCAAGGCGGCCAGACGCCATCGCGGATCGAGATCGGGTTGCAGATGGGTGGCTATCTCTTCGACGACGAGGGAGTGTTGAGCGACAGAAAAGCCATGTTCGCCAGAGGTTTGACCGTTCCAGCGCGCCACGCGGGCGAGGCCATGGGCAATATCCTCAATCTCGATATCCATGGGCGAGGGATCAAGCAGATCCAACCGCCGACCCGACAACATCCGCTGCCATGCCCGAGGACTATCGTCCCGCGTGCGGGTTTGTCGCACTGCTTTCGCCACGAAAAGGGTTCCTAACTGTGATGTCGCTAGTCTCTGGCGTGTGTTCGACGACAGATCAATGAATTAACGCGAACGGGAGATAAAGATGAATTGGGCAAGAATCATGGTGCCGTTGAGCGGCAACCCCGGCGATGCGGCGGTTTTGAAGTCTGCATCTGTGATCGCTAAGCTTTTTCAAGCCGAATTGGCAGGGGTCTATACCCCATCGGACATTGCCGACCTCATGCCATGGATGGGCGAGGGCTTTATGGGCGGCGTGCAGGTCAGCGCGGTGGAGAGCCTGCAGGAGGCTATTCAGGAGGGCGAGCGTAAGGCGCGCGCCGCTGTTGAGGCGACCGACTATGATCATAAGGCCGTTGTCACCATTGCGTCACCGGTATGGCTTGGGCTGTCGAGTGAAAGTCGGCTCTCGGACCTCGTTGTCTTTGACGACCATGCCGCGCGCGGCCGAGGAGCCTTGGCTGAGAGCTTCCAACAGGTTGTCGTTGATGAGCAACGGCCAGTCCTCGTCGCCCGTCCGGGATTAACGGGAACGGGTGTGGCCGCCATCGCCTGGGATGGTGGCAAGGAATCGACCCGCGCCGTGCGCACGGCCCTGCCTTTGTTGGAGAAGGCGTCCAAGGTTGTGATTTTGGCTGCACCGTCGGAGTCGCCGCGGCCCTATGACCCTATTCGGTTGCAGGCCTTTCTCGCGGCGCGGGGTGTGACGTCCGAGATCATGGCCCTTAAGGCCAATGGCGAGGTTGCTCCGCTATTGCTGTCGACGGCGAAATCTATTGGCGCCGAATTGATGATTGCCGGTGCGTTTGGCCATCCTCGCCTGCAAGAGTTTGTTTTTGGCGGCGCGACAAGAAGCTTTCTGCACGCGGACGGTCCGTCACTGTTCCTCTCGCACTAGAGGGGCGAGGAGCCCTGATCTCCATGACCATGAGCCGAATTACCCTTCGACTGGCCCGCAACCCCTCGACACCCTTTGTCGAGGGGGATCCCGAGCGAGGCTATGTCTTGCTGGCTCCTCTGACGGCAGAGGGCAAGATCGATGCCGATGTCTATGCAGCGGCGAAAGCCGCCTGCACGGTTCGGCGCTTTGGGCCCGGTATGGATGCGGTTGAAGGCCGGCTTAGGCGGCACGCGTCGGTCTGGTACTTTGACTATGACCCTGAGCGAGCGGCCGATGACGAGCCGGTGTTCAAGCTGGGGGAGCATAGGTTCCTACCTGGCGACTACATCACCATCACCGACGACGAGGGCAAGCCTCTAACCTATCAGGTGAGTGAGATGGTTCCGATCGGTGCGGCTTGACCTAATAGGCGCTCGCAATTTCGACCAAACGCTCGAAATCGAGTTTCACTTTTTTGCTAACAGAGGCCTTGCTCTTCAGGATTCCGATCACCTGCGGACCTGTTTCGGGGCCTCTGACGACGAACCCAAGGGAACGAAATCCTGAACGATTGGGAATGTCGAAACGCATGGAAACGGTACGACTGATCAATCCCTCACGGGTTCTAATCGAAAAGTTGTCCGTTGCGCCCTTGCTATAGTTTATCACCTTTTCAATGAGATCCTTTGATTGGTCGCCGGACATCAAGGCCAACTGGATGGCATCCATGGTTGCCTCTGGCGATTTTGTGCCGATGTCCGCCAAGTGGAGTTCAACCTGAACGGCCTGATCATTTTCTAAGCCGTAGGCGCAGGAAGAGCCGCCCGTTGAGTTTGATTGCCGAATGAGGCCACCTTGCCGGTCGGGGCAGGTCAGGATTTTGACCTGGTTCGATGTCGTTGGGGCAGAGACATAGATGCCTGATGTCACGGACGCACAGGCCGTGAGGAGCGCGCCCAGCCAAACGGCAAACAAGACTAACCGTAATCTTGAGGTCCTCGGCATAAAAAACCACCCTGAAGCCTAGGCATTCAGGGTGGTTCTAATAGACGCGATCGTCAAGGCTGTTCTTATCTAGGATAGTAAACCCTACTGCCCCGGACGGGTGCCGCCTTCGCGGCGGGCCAGGAAGGCTAGGCGTTCGAACAGGTGAACATCCTGCTCATTCTTCAGCAGGGCACCGTGCAGGGGCGGGATCAGCTTGGTTGGGTCCTTTTCACGCAGGACGCTCTCGTCAATATCTTCGACCAGCAGCAGCTTGAGCCAATCGAGCAGTTCAGACGTGGAGGGCTTCTTCTTCAGGCCGGGGACCTTGCGCATGTCGTAGAAGATGCGCAGGGCTTCAGCGACCAGCTTTTGCTTGATGCCGGGGAAGTGGACGTCGACGATCGACTTCATCGTCTCGTCGTCTGGGAAGCGGATATAGTGGAAGAAGCAGCGGCGCAGGAACGCGTCGGGCAGTTCCTTTTCATTGTTCGAGGTGATGATCACGACAGGACGAACCGCAGCCTTCACCGTCTGGTTGGTCTCGTAGACATAAAATTCCATCCGGTCGAGCTCTTGCAGCAGGTCGTTCGGGAACTCGATGTCGGCCTTGTCGATTTCGTCGATTAGCAGGACGGGGCGGACGGGGGCGTCGAACGCTTCCCACAACTTGCCCTTCTTGATGTAGTTACCAATGTCCTTGACCTTCTCGTCGCCAAGCTGGCTGTCACGCAGGCGGGTCACGGCGTCATATTCATAGAGGCCCTGCTGAGCCTTGGTGGTCGACTTGACGTGCCAGGTCAGCAGTGGCGCACCCAGAGCCTTGGCGACCTCATAGGCCAACACGGTCTTGCCGGTGCCGGGCTCACCCTTGATCAGCAGCGGACGCTCCAAGGCGATCGCGGCATTAACGGCGACTTTTAGGTCTTCGGTGGCGACATAGTCGCTGGTGCCCTGAAAACGCTGGCTCATCTGTGGTCGTCTCCTAAGGGGTCGCATCCCAATGGTGGGGCGAACCGCAAACGCGTTTCTAAACTGCCACCAACCTAAAGGCCGTTGGGAGGGTTTCAAGCACGATTACGGATTTCAAGCCCCTGTGGCCCTTAAAACGTTCGTTTGAACGGGGGTGACCTTAGGGCAGGGGCCTAGCCCGGTGAGAGGAAGGTCTGGGTGAGGGCGGTCGAGATCTTCTCCATGACCGGCTGCCAGTCCCTAAAGGCCTCCGGTGTGAAGACACGAACATGTGGATACCAGGGCAGAGAATCGGTGCCGAGGCGCGTCCAAGTGCCAGGAATTGAGATGCTCCAGACCGGCGCACCGCAGGCAGCGGCAATATTGGTCGTCGCGTTAGAAAAGCCGAGCGTTAGGTCGAGTGCGCAGGTGAGGGCCCCCACATCCGCAAGATCGTCTTTCAGATTGATACCGGGTGGTTGCCAGATATCGATGCCATACTCTGACTTGGCTTGGGCAATCTCAGCCTCAGTGTCACCATACTGCATATTGACGAAGGTGATACCGGGCGTTTCCAGCACGGAGCGCCACTGATCAAAGGGCGAGAAGGAGCGCAGACGCGCTCCATCCATGCGCAAGCTCTTCCATAATATCCCGACCTTTGGGCCAGGAGGTGCCGACTTTAGCTGCTCGGTCCAATAGGTGATCCGGTCGGGATCGGCGCTCAGGAAGTTTTTGCGCTTCGGGAAGGACTCAACAGAGCGTCGATATTTTCGCAACAGCGACGCCAAGGGGACCCACGCATCAATGGTGGTTGGGTCCTCGACGAACTTTGCCGCGCGAACGACGCGGTGTTCGTAGCGGAATGTGACGTGTGCACCGACTTCGATGGAGGGAAAGGACTGTTGGAACAGATCGACCAGCCTTTCCTCAACCGCCAATGTCACTTTCCCTGTCGGGCCAACATCTTCGATCAGATCCGGAAGGAGGTTGCCGAACAGAACCTCGTCACCCAAGCCCTGTTCGCCGATCACTAAGATGGATTTTCCCCGAACATCCAAGTCCGGCGTCCATTTGGGTCGGTCGATAAAGAAGTGCAGAACATCCGCGAAGTTGGGATCGAAGCGAACCTCATACTCATCCCAGCCTTCACCAACCCGGCCGAGGCACATCAGCATGGTGGAGCGAGACATGCGCATCATAGCCGCTTCATCAAGGCTGGTCCGGCCAGCCAGGGCCTCATCGCAAGCCGCCAAGGCTTGATCGAGATCGCCAAGGACCTGATGCGCATTGCCGAGATTATAGCGCGCCTTCACGAATGAGGCGTCATTCCGCAGCGCCTCTTCATAAAACAGCTTTGATGATTCGACCTGACCCTGCTCGCTAAGGACGGTACCGAGCGTGTTCCAAAGAAGGGGGTCCTCCCTGTTAAAATTGAGGGCTAATTTCAGGACATCGACCGCCTCATCATATTTTTGCGCGTCGCGAAGAACGCAGGCGAGGTTATTTGCGACTTCGTTTGAGGTCGGAGTCTTGGCCAAACAGAGCCGAAACAGTTGCTCTGCAATATCCTTCATATTCATTCGGTAGGCGAGGCGCCCAAGATCAGGGGCGACCATCTCTGGCTCATCGAGAAGTTGGAAGGCTGACTCGTAACATTTTAGGGCGTTGACGAGGTCGCCGAGCTTTTCTTTGGATATGGCGAGTAGGTACCAGCCTAGGCCGTTGCGTTCATCCCGATCGAGGACCTTCAATGCCAAGTCCATTGCCCCGGCGTAGTCGTCCTTTTTCAAGGCGTCTAGGGATCGGTTGATCAGTGGAAGCAACGCCTGTTGGCGAAGGGCGGCGGCATGGGATTTTAGGCGTTTGATGGCTGCTTTTGAGGCCGAATCGCCAGCGGTCTGAGAGGCTGCAACAGCCTCGATCGGACGCGCGCCGCTGACCTCGACCCCCGTCAGAAGGGTGGGGTCGAGTTGAAGGCCAAACGCCGCCGATGACTTCAATTGACTGGGTTTTACCATCTGTTGGCCATTTGATTGGGGCCAACCACGGCCACAGAGACTTAAGATGGCGCTAAATCATTAACGCCTCGCTAACCATGACGGCTTAACAAGGGTTGGCTATCGGTACTTTACCCAGAGCATTTAAATTCGTATTCAATATCGACGTGTTGGGGGTCGCGCCTTTGGGGCTGTGACGCCCCGACATCGAGTGAACGCCTCATATCGGCGAAACATCGGAGCGCCCATATGCCCCTTAAGCTGTCCTTGAAGCCCGGTGAAAAGTTCGTGCTGAACGGTGCCGTGGTCCAGAATGGCGATCGGCGCGGGACCTTGATTTTGCAGAACAAGGCATCGGTGCTGCGCGAAAAGGACATTATGCAGCAAGCCGAGGTCACAACACCGTCACGGCGTATATATTTTCCCGTCATGATGATGTACTTGGATGAATCATCAGCGCAGCAGTATTATGACGAATTCGTCCTAAGGCTGAGTGAGTTTATGGCGGTGATCGAGAATCCAAGTGTGCTAGCCGATTGTGTCGGGATCTCGAAACATGTTCTGGCGCGCGAGTACTACAAGGGCCTGATGTTGGCCCGGAAGTTGATGGAATACGAAGACGAGAGGTTGGCGAATGTCGCTGCAGGCCTACCAAAAAGCGTCAGCGCGGGCTGAAAATCCGCGTGAGATGGAATATCGGCTGTTCGGCCAGGTGACCCGCGCCTTGATGGCTGCGGCAGAGGTCGACGTGACTGATACAGCGACGCGAATTGATGCTTTGGACTGGAACCGGCGGCTATGGTCCGTCTTGGCGACGGACTGCGCCGACTCGGCAAATAGTTTGCCTATCGAGCTGCGCGCTCAGATCATTTCTTTGAGTATCTGGGTGAATAAGCACAGCAGTGCGGTCATGAGGCGGGAGGAAACCTTCGAGCCCTTGATCGAGGTCAATCGCATTATGATGCAGGGATTAGCTGGGAATGTTGGCGAGGCCGCGCCCCCTAAGGTTTGAATTGCGCAAATGCAGTTTATGGGTGGCCATTGAACTTCCCGTAATCTTTCCAGACGCACCGCCATAAATTCTACCCCCCCCCTCGGGTGCTGAGTAGGGTGCCACGACTTATGTCATTGACTTTTTAAATAGCGACCACTACCAATTCTGTGCGGCATAAATTGCCGGGGGGTAAAAATTACCCTGATCACACAGAAGGGTTTGAGCTATGGCGCTATACAGCGTTAATACCAACCGCGATGCCATGATTGCGCTTCAGAATTTGAACGTAACAGGTGCGGAACTCGGCGTCACACAAAACCGAATCTCGACCGGCCGCAAGGTCGATAGTGCTAAGGACAACGGTTCTACTTGGGCCATTGCCCAGTCGATGCGGGGTACCTCCACCTCACTGAACGCCGTTAAGGACTCACTCCAGCGGGGGCAATCGACCCTAGACGTCGCCCTCGCTGCCGGTTCGTCTGTTTCCGATCTGCTTTTGCAGATGAAGGAAAAGGCGCTCGCTGCTTCCGATTCGACACTAGACACCTCTGGTCGTTCGGCCTTGAACGAAGACTTCAAGGCCCTGCGCGATCAGTTGGCGAAGACCGTTTCCAATGCCGACTTTAACGGCACCAACATGATCAAGACGGGTGGTAGCAGCATCGCTGCTCTCGCCAATGCCGCTGGTACCAGCAAAATTACAGTTGTCGCGCAATCGCTTGGCCTAGGCAGCGCAAATCTGACCGGCATCACAAGTACATCTTCGCTCCCTGATGCAAGTACGGCTGCGACCATGATCACGACGGTCAATACGGCCATCGGCAAGGTCAGCACGGCCCTTGCCAAAATGGGTACGGGTTCGAAGGCCCTTGATCTGCACCTGTCCTTCGTCATGAAGCTGCAGGACACCTTGGACAACGGCGTGGGCAACCTTGTCGATGCCGACCTGGCGAAGGAAAGTGCCAAGCTGCAGTCGCTGCAAACGCGCCAACAGTTGGGCGTTCAGGCTCTGTCCATAGCGAACCAGTCCACATCAGCGTTGCTTGGATTGTTCCGTTAGGCTTAACTAACACCGATATTTTCTGGGGTGAGCGTGAAGGATTTTTCTCGCTCACCCCGTTAATAGAGGGGGGCAGCTCATTCAGCTGATCTATGCAAAATGAAGGCAGTCACAGGCATTGAAACTGTCCTAAGTGCACCTTTTGAGTTGGGTCTAAAAAAAGACGATGCTCTTAGCAAAAATCGTGTGGTTGATGCGCCATATTCAGTCAGCCAATCAAAAATTTTGACTGAAGCGGACTATCGTCTTGTTATTGAACGAAACCCCAATACCGGGAGCTATATTTACAAGACGCTCAATGCCATAACCGGCGAGGTTGTTAGTCAAAGGCCGGCTGAAGCGGTTTTGAAGATGGGTGATTCGCAAAACTATGTACCGGGATCAATGGTCAGTTCAAAGGTTTAGGGCTGCGCCACCGGTTTGGTAATGTTTGGATTTGCCTTAGTTTGTTATGCCTAGGTTTTGTTGCTCGTTTGAGAAATTGAATCGGGCTATTAAAATTGGCGATGTCAGTGGTATAGTCTTAGCTATGTTTGGATGACTGAGTCGTATATCCGCCTTTGTTCGGCAAAAGGTCGAGCAGGTTCGAGGTGGTAGACTTAAAGGGATAAGCGATCATGTCGATTGGCGTGAACAATAACCAGGCCGCCTTGGTTGCGCTCCAAAACCTTAACCGGACGCAAGAAGAGCTCACGTCTGTACAACGCCGCGTCAGCACCGGGCGTTCGGTAAACGACGCCAAGGACAATGCTTCGGTTTGGTCGATTGCTCAAAAGCAGCGCGGCGACATTGGCGCTTTGGGTGCGGTGAAGATGAGCCTGGATCGGGCGTCCTCGATCGGCAACGTCTCGATGATCGCAGGTACCGCGATCTCTGACCTGCTTGTTCAAATGAAGGAAAAGGTAACCGCGGCGATGGACTCGTCCATCGATACGGTTTCTCGCACGGCTTTAAACAATGATTTCAGAGCCTTGCTCGCTCAAATTAAGAGCACCGCTCAGAACGCGTCCTTCGACGGAGCGAACATCCTTGATGGGTCCGTCGCGGTTGGCATCGCATTCCTCTCGAACGCTGACGCCAATTCTACAATAACCCTTGCAGTTCAAAGCATGTCCATCGGCGGCTCAAACATTACGTTCAGTGCCGGATCCACCATCCTGACCTCGACCCTCGCCAATTCGGTCATGACCAAGCTTACAGCAAGTGTCATCAAGGTGAACTCCGCGATGGGCAGCATGGGAGCTCAGGTTAAGCAGATCGAAGCGCACAATGTGTTTGTTTCGAAACTGTCGGATGCCCTTGAGACAGGGGTCAGCCACCTGGTTGATGCCGATATGGCCAAGGAAAGTGCTCGGCTTCAGGCCTTGAACGTTAAGCAGCAACTGGGCGCGCAATCGCTGTCCATCGCCAACCAAGCCCCCCAGATTGTCTTGAAGCTCTTCCAGTAATCGGTAGCCTAGGACCTTGAACGAACGGAGAGGTCCATTCGTCTTTTGGTCCTAAGGGTTGTTGGATGGTCGAACTTCAGCCGATTTGTGAGGCGGATCGTCAGCGTCTGTTTGATTGGCGCATTGATCCCGGCGTAGATCGCTGGATGAGTGACGCGTCTGCCCCCGATTGGGCTCTTCATAACTACTGGTTTGATAACCTCCTGGATGACCCAGACGTCCAAGGATGGGTGATTTCGTTTGCGCACGAACCCGTTGGTTTTCTGTCTTTGACCGGGCTACTCAGCCCGAATCAGCGAGCCGAATGGGGTTGGTATGTGGCTTCTCCTGTTGCGCGGGGGCGGGGTGTCGGGCGTGCAGCTCAGGTCTTGGGTCTGGATATTGCTTTTGGAACCTATGGACTAGAGCGCGTCTGGGCACAGGTATTGGCCGACAATGACGCGGCACTCCGCGCCCAAGGAGCTGCTGGCTTCCGTCGAGAGGGTTATCTGCGTCATCATCTGTTTAAGGCCGAAAGCTTCCACGATGTCGTCATCCTCGGGGTCCTTGCAAATGAGTGGAAAGAAAACCGAGAAAGGCTTATAAGCAATCTGGTTAGAACAGGATTGCTGGAGCGGTAAAGGTTTCGACCTGCCGTTTGGTTAACACTTTTTTACACCTTCGCGTTCACGCTAGAGATGCAAAATGCATCCGGGGTAAAGTTCTTGATCGGCATCGATTCAAGCCTGTTGACCGCCTATTACCAATCGCTCAGCGGGGCGGCGGGGACGAGTAGCTCGTCATCGTCTCAAAATCAGACCGCATCGGCCACAACGTCGAGTAACGGACGGTCAAAAGCCGTTTTGCCGATCGCGCCGTGGGAATCGAAATCTCAACTGCTTCGGGCCCCTGATCTGGTCAAAAAGGCTCTCGAAGGCCGATCCTTGATCGACTCAAATGGTCTGCAGGCCAGTGGTGCTGACTCCACAAGCGATTACGGCAAGCTTTTCACCCTCTATCAGGGGCTCAGCGGCCTGACGGGACTGGCAGACAATATTCAAACAAAAAATATCAGCACGACCGAGAAGGCCAAGGTTCAGTCGGTCTTTAACAAGGGCTTGGCCGACATTTCGACCTATGTCGACGGCCTAAAATTAGAGGCCATGTCATTGACGCGCGGTGCAGCGACGTCGACCGTTCGGACCTCGGCAGGGGTCCATCGCTCGAATACGTCCTACACAACGGCACCCTTGCACACCGGAACGGCGACGGAGACTGTCAAGGCGTTCGAAGGGCCCATCGTGTTCGATATTGCCGTTAAGGGCGTCAACACGACGAAAAACGTCAATATTGATCTGGCGGGCATGGGCGCGACCACGCGCTCCATCAATGAGGTTGTCGCCTACATAAATGCGCAGCTCAAAGCCCAAAATATTTCAACACGCTTTGAGAAGGTCAGCATTCCAGCTGAGCCCAAGACCATCCAGTCGAATGGCAAGACCATAACCCTGCCGGCCGGTAGCCCCTCTTGGTCCCTCAAGATTAAGGGTGATGTTGGGGAAACCCTGACCTTCTCGACCACGGATAGGGCTGAAGCGGTCTATCTGACCCAAACAGCTGGCGTCACTTCGCCGGTTTCAACGGCCAAGCCGGTTGCGGGCATTACGCCGACAAAACCGACCTTTAGTCAGCAAGAGCTCTTAAAGTTCCAAACCGATCTTACCACCGCGACGGCACCGCCAGACGCCTTTCACAGGGTCGGAGAGACGAACTATGTCGACGACCTAGCGTTCAAAAAGGTACTGGGCCCGGAAATCACCGCCATCCGCGCATCTCAGACGGCATCTGATGGTTCTGTCTATATGCTCGCGGACATCAAGGCGGCCGTGGGTGACCAGACCATCAAGGGAACGTCAGACGTTGCTCTGATCAAGTACGATTCCGCTGGAAACGTCATCTATACGCGTAGCCTCGGTGCTGGGGACACAGCATCTGGTTTGGCAATGAGTGTCAGCACTGACGGCAAGGTGGCTATTGCGGGTTCCGTAACCGGCGTCCTGTCTGGCGCAACCAACGGATCTGGTCTTGCGGCGGATGGGGTGACGAGGGTGCCAACATCATCCCTGACCAAGGTGGTTGCACCGACGACGGACAGTTTCGTCACCCTCTTTGACGCGATGGGCCAGGAAAGCTGGACCATGCGACGAGGTGTGTCAGTTGATGATGAGGCCACGGCGGTGGCCTTTGCCGCTGACGGCACGGTCTATGTCGCGGGACGCACCAAGGCGGCCTTCTCGGGCAATGCTGCAGTCGGTGGCTGGGACAACTACATTCAGGGTTACGGGTCGAACGGTGCTGCAACGCCCAAGACCGTATTCAAATTTACAGAACAGTTTGGCAGCACGGGCAATGACCGTCCGGCGTCTATGGTCGTCGATGGGTCCAGCCTTCTTGTCGGCTCGAACGACAATGGTCATGCGGTTTTACGGCGGTTTGATATTCAGGCGGCTGGCGCACCAACCCTTGTGGCCACGCGTGATCTTGGCAATCTTTTTGGTGGCGATTTAACCGGTATTGCGCTCGATAATGGTAACTTGATTGCCGTGGGCTCGACATCGAACGCGGCACTATCAGGTGCGACGGTCTCTCGCGCAACTTCGGGGGGGCAGGATGCCTTTGCCGTCAGCCTGTCGAAGGATCTGGTTGCCAGCAGTTCAGATCGGATCGCCTTCTTGGGTGGCGCGGGGCAGGACAAGGCGACGGCCATGACCGTTTCCAGCGGCAAGCTTTGGCTAACGGGCACCTCGACTGCGGCAATCGATAGCGACGCGCTCTTGGGGACCAAGGACGGTTTTGTTTCTCGATTTGATATTGCCACCGGCACCCAAGAATGGACGCGCCGCTTTACGGCAAAGGATAAGTCCTCGATACCAAGCTCCATAGCGGTCGCTTCAGGCGGTGCCTCTGTGCTTGACCGCCTTGGCTTGCCCAGCGGTCAGGTTGCCTATTCGGACTCAACGCTGCTGACATCGGCAACATCGGTGCGGGCAGGCGATCAGTTCCGGATCCGGACGCAAGAGGGGGGGGCCACAACCACCATCACCATCTTAGCAACCGATACAATGAAGACGCTGCAGGCCCGATTGTCGTCAAAATTTGGCAGTCAGGCGAAGGTCACCGTGTCGAGCGCTCTGGGCGTTGATAAGCTATCGATCACCTATGCTAGCAACCGCAGCAGCATAGAACTATTGGCAGGTCCAACAGGCAAGGACGCGTTAGAGGGGCTTGGATTGGCCGAAGGCCAGATTCGAAGCTACGCCTACGATAAGACGGTCAATCAATATACTTACGGGTTGAAGCTCGATCGTGAATTGAAGCTCGATACTCCAGAGGCGATCAAGGCCACGACCGAAGATATTCAGACCGCCATGTCAACGATCCGCACGGCCTTTAGAGCTATTGCGACAGGCTTGAACCCGACTGAAGCCGCGTCTCAAGCCGCCAAAGAAGCCAAGACGCAAAAGACCCAAGGTACGGTCCCGGCCTATCTGACCAAGCAAATGGCGAACTATCAGGCGGGCCTCAATCGCTTGACGGGCGGCGGATAAGCTTGCCGTAGCGACTTGAATAGTCGGCAATGACAGCGTAGCGATCGTTCATGAGGTTTGTTCAAAATCCACGAGTCGTTTTGGCTATCGGTGCTGGACTAGCGTTGATCGCGGGTCTTGGGATCGGCCTATTCATTATGACGCGAGATCATGGGTCCAACAGTCCCCCTCCGGCTTCCAAGGGGGGACTGGTTGTTGAGATGGGCTCGGTTGATGAGGCCCCCTCAGCAAATGGCCGACAGTTGCGGTGTTTTGTTGGCGGCCAGTTTGTTGGCATGGCGAGCTTGGCCCAATGCGCTAAGAAGAATGGCGTTTCAACCCAAGGACTTGATGTTGGTCTCGATGCTAACGGTGCCTTGGCTGCGGCGGACGGGGCAGGGGTGGTCGTAACGCCACTTGCCCCTGAACAGCTAAAAGATCAGGTCGAGGCCCCCATCGCAGGCCTGCCCGCAGAGCCAAAGCCGGCTGAGCCTTTAGATATCAAAAAGCCCGCTGTCGCAGCCTGTATGCGGTTTAATGCTGGGGAATGGCGAAAGGTCGCCGATGGCCTTGAATTGAACAGCTGCGCACGGACCCTGTTTGACGGAAAGTGTGAGAAGGACGGTTCGGCAAGCTACGGGCGTTGGGGCAATCAAACCCTTCGACTGGTGCCCGGAAAGGTCGAGCAATCCGCCGACAATAAGAGCTTTGTCAGTCTGGCTGAGCAAACCCTGCCAGGCTGTCACCTGCCTTAGGGTAGGGTGGGTGCTCAGGACAAAAACCCAATTTTGCCAAGGAATGGTCGTTTAATTATGAAACAAGCGCCCCTCATTCCACTAGCGCTCATCGTCTCAGTAGTCGGCTTGTTCCTTTCGGCCTGTGCCAAACAGGTGGATGCGCCGCTGGAACGCGGGGCCTGTTGGCACGCTGTGCCGATGTCCGATGGGACCATCAAATTTAACGATTTGGCGAAAAACCAACCTTCACTTGAGGCCTGTGCCGCGCGCCTCGAAGATATGAGATTGAAATTCAAGGCCTTAGGTTCCCAACAGTCCTTTATGGTCGGGGCCTATCAGGGAAATTACCTGTTCCTCCAGCCTGAGGGGGTTTTTACCGCTCGCACCTTCAAGGGGAATCGTTATTTGGTCCTTGTTCGAACGGGCGATGGGCGTTTGGCCAAGATCGGCGAGATGCCATTGCAATAGGTTCTGTTTCGAGTCACTGTGAACGGAACAAGAACATTTATCAGGCGCTGCGACGGAGCAGCCACATAAGCGGGGGTCCCCATGGCGGGAAGTGTCAACAAGGTCATTCTGGTCGGTAATTTGGGCAAGGATCCTGAAATCCGTACGCTGAATTCCGGTGATCGCGTGGCCAACCTGACGGTCGCAACGTCGGAAACCTGGCGCGATAAGTCTTCGGGCGAGCGTAAGGAAAAGACCGAATGGCATCGCGTGGTCATCTTCAATGACAATCTGGTCAAGGTTGCTGAAAACTTCCTGCGTAAGGGGGCCAAGGTCTATCTCGAGGGTTCACTACAGACCCGCAAGTGGACCGACCAATCCGGTGCTGAAAAGTTCTCGACCGAAATCATCCTGCAGAAATATCGCGGTGAGCTGACCATGCTGGACGGCAAGGCCGGCGGTAGCGCTGGCGCGGATGACCGGGATGATGGCTATTCCAGTGGCGGCGGCTATGCCCCATCGGGACGCGCGGCCCAGCCCTCGGGCCCACGCGAGAGCTTCTCGGCCGATCTGGATGACGAAATCCCGTTCTAGGAGCAGGCTGAGTGGTTAAACCTGCGGCAGGTTCACCCCTGCTGCCCCTTGAATGGGCTGCGATTGTCGGCATCGTTCTGGTCTGGGGCATCAATAATATCGCAGCCAAATATATGACCCAGTACATCCCGCCCATCTTTATGGGTGGGGTGCGGTTCGCTATTGCCCTTCTGTTCCTGTTCCCGTTTATCAAGCCGCCCTTCCCAGATCCTAAGCGGCTGGTGATCATCTTGCTTCTGATTGGCCCGTTGAATGCGGGCCTCATCTATCTCGGCTTTTCGATGATCCATTCGATGAGCGCCTTCATCGTCTCGCTGCAGCTTTGGGTTCCGTTCACGGCGCTATTTGCTTGGCTGATCTTGGGGGAGGCCATGGCTGGTATTCAGCTTTTAGGACTCGGAATTGCCTTCGGCGGCATTGCGTGGATGACCCTGTCTCCGGGCACGCAAGGGGATATTCCGGGCATATTGGTCGGGGTGGCGGCCAGCATCTGTTGGGCTCTGGGAACTATATTGGTCCGGCAGGTTCCTGGGGTCCGTGCCTTAAAGCTTCAGGGTATGACGGCGCTCTTGTCCGCACCCTTAATGTTTGCTGTGGCATTTGGAACAGAGAAGAACATCATTCCGGCCGTTGTCTCAGCACCGTTCATGGTCTGGGTCTGCGTGGTCTGGGCCGCGGTCCTGTCAACCGTTGGCGCGACGGCCATCATGTTCTGGCTGGTCCAGAGGCGGGAACCGGGACGTATCATGCCCTACTTCTTGATGACGCCTCTGGTCTCCTCGGGCATCAGCGTGCTGTTCATGGGCGAGATCATCACTTGGCAGGTGGCGATGGGCGGTGCGGCCACCTTGGCTGGCGTTGCCCTGGTGGCCTTGTCTGAGCGCCGTCTGGCCAAGGCCAGTGAGGCCAACCTCGAGACTACTTAATCACCGCGCAGGCAACACGCCCGCCCGCGCCGCCGATCGGTTGGCTCAAATGATCATCAGCATTGGCATGAATGACAAGGGCCGTACCATCTGCATCGCGCAGAACCTGTTCGGGCGCAGATGAGCCTGCATCCAGCCTCACGCGCGCGGTAAAGCCTTGCGCATGGCCTGACCCATCGGCGGCGACATAGAGATTGATCAGGTCGCCGAAATCTGGGCCTTCGGGGTTCAATAGACCATGCTGTTTCTTGCTCTCGGCGTGGTTCATATGGCCACCGCTGGTCATAAATTTGGGATCTGAACAGTCACCGGTCTGATGAAAGTGCATACCATGCCAACCGGGCGTCAGGCCTTGGTTGATGTCGACCTGCAACAGAACGCCCGTTGGCGCAGCCATGAGGCTGAGTGTGCCGATCGTGCTTCCATCTACGGTCTTGATCGGGGTGGTTGTGGCCGATGGGGCAGGGAGCGCCGTAGCGACTGCTGGCGCGGCGGTTGAGGTATGATCATGCGTCTGCGCCAGCGCTTGGACCCCAATGAGGGAAATAATCGCTACTGAACTCAGTAAAAGCTTCATGTTTCTGGCTCCTGCTTTTGCGCCAAAGCGCGATGGATGCTAACTGTACGTCTTAAGATCGGTCTTGCGATTCATCATTCGAAAAGTTCTGAAAATCAGTGTCCGACGAAACAATCAATTCCCCCGAAGAGACCCGCCGCGGTGGCATTGCGCCCATCAATATCGAGGACGAGCTAAAGCGCTCCTATCTCGACTATGCGATGAGCGTGATCGTCAGTCGCGCCTTGCCCGACGCGCGTGACGGCCTCAAGCCGGTTCACCGCCGCATCCTGTTTTCGATGCATGAGCAGGGCTACGGACCATCGGGTGCCTATCGCAAATCGGCCCGCGTCGTCGGTGACGTGATCGGTAAATATCACCCCCACGGTGACACGGCCGTCTATCACGCCATGGTTCGCATGGCGCAGCCCTTCTCAATGGGCATGGTTCTGATTGATGGTCAGGGCAATTTCGGTTCGGTCGACGGCGATATGCCTGCGGCCATGCGCTATACCGAAGTGCGGATGCTCAAAACTGCCGAAGCCTTGCTGGCCGATCTCGACAAGGGAACGGTCGACTTTCAGCCCAACTATGACGGCTCGGAACATGAGCCTGTGGTGTTGCCCGCTCGGGTTCCAAACCTTTTGGTCAATGGCGCAGGCGGTATTGCCGTCGGCATGGCGACCAACATCCCGCCGCACAATCTGGGTGAGATCGTAGACGCCTGTCTGGCCGTCATCGACAATCCTGAAATCCCCTTGGACGAGTTGCTGGACATTGTTCCGGGGCCTGACTTCCCGACGGGCGGCGAGATCATCGGACGGACCGGCGCGCGCGAAGCCCTAATGACCGGGCGCGGCTCAGTGATTATGCGTGGTGTCGCGACCGTTGAAGAAGCGCGAGCCAATCGCGAAGCCATCATTATCACCGCCATTCCATATCAGGTGAACAAGGCCAATCTGGTCGAGCGGATCGCCGATCTGGTGCGGGAAAAGCGTATTGAAGGCATTTCCGACATTCGCGACGAAAGCGACCGCCAGGGCATGCGCGTGGTCGTCGAGCTTAAGCGTGATGCGTCAGCCGAGGTGATCCTCAATCAACTCTATCGCTACACCCCTCTGCAAAGCTCGTTCGGCGTCAATATGCTAGCGCTGGACCGGGGACGGCCCGAGCAGATGGGCCTGCGCCGCCTAATTGATTGTTTCGTAGAGTTCCGCGAAGAGGTCGTGGTTCGCCGCACCAAGTTCGAACTGTCCAAGGCCCGTGATCGTGGTCACGTCTTGGTCGGTCTGGCCATTGCCGTGGCCAATATTGACGAGGTGATCCACATCATCCGCTCGTCCAAGGACCCTGCCGAAGCGCGCGAGCGTTTGGTGGCGCGCGATTGGCCTGCGGGCGATATGAACCCGCTGATCGAGTTGATTGCCGATCCACGCACCTTGGTCGTGGGCCTTGCCGATGGCGCGCCCGCCGTGCGCCTGACGGACGAGCAATCCCGCGCCATCTTGGCCCTGACCCTGTCACGCCTTACCGGTCTTGGCCGCGACGAGATCTTTGGTGAGGCCCGCAGCCTGGCCGAAGCCATTGCCGGCTATCTTGAAATCCTCGCCTCGCGCGAAAAGATCATGGCCATTGTCCGCGAAGAGTTGGTCGAGGTACGCGAAGCCTTTGCCATTCCGCGCCGAACGATCATCGTCGAAGGCGATGCGGACATGGAAGACGAGGACCTGATCCTGCGCGAGGATATGGTCATCACCGTCACCCATGGCGGCTACGTCAAGCGCACCCCTCTGGCCACCTATCGCACCCAGCGTCGGGGCGGGAAGGGCCGCTCTGGCATGTCGACCAAAGAGGAAGATGCCGTCACTCGCGTCTTTGCGGCCTCGACCCATGCGCCCGTGCTGTTCTTCTCATCGACGGGCAAGGTCTATAAGCTCAAGGTCTGGCGTTTGCCACTCGGCTTGCCGTCCTCGCGCGGCAAGGCCTTCGTCAATCTGTTGCCGTTGGAACCCAACGAATCCATCACCTCGATCCTATTGTTGCCCGAGGACGAGGCGCAGTGGGACGGTTTGGATGTGATGTTCGCCACCCGCTCGGGCAATGTACGCCGCAATCGCCTGTCCGACTTCGTGCAGGTCAATCGCAACGGCAAGATCGCCATGAAGCTGGATGCAGGCGATGGCATTGTCGGTGTTGGCCTCTGCACCGTGAACCACGACGTGCTTCTGACGACCGCCTTGGGTCAGTGCATCCGCTTTGGCGTCGATGATGTCCGGGTCTTTGCAGGCCGGGAGTCGACCGGTGTGCGCGGTATCCGATTGGCAGAGTCTGATCAGGTCATCTCGATGGCCATCCTGCTGCATCTTGGCATCAGTGCAGCCGAACAGAGGGCCTATCTGAAATATGCCAAGGCCATGCGTGCTGTGACGGGCGAAGCTGTCGATGAGGCCGACGTGGCCGTGGTCGATGAGGCCGAGACCGATGGTGCGCCAGCCGAAGAGGGTGAAGCCGTTCTTAGCCTTGAGCAGATAAGTGCCCTTGGTGCCCAGGAACAGTTCATCCTGACCCTCAGCGACACCGGCTATGGCAAGCGCAGCTCGTCCTTCGAATATCGCGTCACCGGGCGCGGCGGTAAGGGTCTTGTCGCCCATGACCTGTCCAAGCGCGGCGGCAAGGTTGTGGCCTCGTTCCCGGTCGAGGATGGTGACGAGATCGTTCTCGTCACCGATCAGGGCCAATTGATCCGTTGTCCCGTCGCCGAGATCCGTATCGCGGCACGCAACACTCAAGGCGTGACAATTTTCAGAACCGCGGATGACGAACGTGTCGTATCGGTTGAGCGGCTGGCTGAAGGTGATAAGGGTGAAGATGACACGGGTTCAGAGGACGGGACTGAGCCCTAATCACTAAGGTCTAGGTCGACACACCGGTAAGGGACGCGCCAGTTGTCCCGCCGGAACGGAAATCTGAGGGGATTTATTGTCTATGGAACGTGTTGGGCTCTATCCGGGGACCTTTGACCCCATGACCAACGGTCACCTCGATATTATCGGGCGCGCCGTGAAGCTGGTCGATAAGCTGGTCATTGGCGTCGCGATCAACCGCGATAAGGGGCCTCTGTTCACGCTCGAAGAGCGCTGCGCCATGGTTCTGGAAGAGACCAAGCCCTTCACCAAACATGCACAGATTGAGGTTCGGCCCTTTGAGGGCCTGCTGATGCACTTTGCGCAGGATGTTGGGGCTCAGATGATTGTGCGCGGACTGCGGGCCGTCGCTGACTTTGAATATGAGTTTCAGATGACGGCGATGAACCAGCAACTCAATCGCGAGATCGAGACGGTTTTCTTGATGGCGGACCCTCGCCACCAAGCCGTAGCCTCTCGTCTGGTCAAGGAAATCGCCAAGCTCGGCGGTGATATTAGCAGCTTCCTGAGCCCGACTATGGCGAAGATCCTGCTCGAGAAATACAACCGCGCCTGAGGGCTTTGCCGCAATATTGCGGCAATTTGCGGGTAGCCCAGCCATAGGTTGGACTGCTGGACTGCTGGACTGTGGCGGTCAGCCATCGGTCGCGCCAAGAAGTAAAATGAGGACGGCATGAAGAAGATCCTATCGGCCTTAACCCTGAGCCTGCTGCTCGGGTCCGCTATGAGCGCCAATGCTGCAGCACCAAAGGCCAAAGCCCCTCAGGCCATAGCAGCCCCGACCGTGGCCAAGGGGCCTGCGGCTGGCGATTGGCGCGTGCCGGATCCTGAAAATGTCGCGGTGATCGACACGACCAAGGGCCGGATCATTGTCGAACTGTCGCCGGAACTGGCCCCCAACCATGTGGCACGGTTCAAAGAACTGACCCGCGAGGGGTTCTATAATGGGTTGAAGTTCCACCGCGTGATTGACGAGTTTATGGCCCAGACCGGCGACCCTAAGGGGACCGGTGAGGGCGGCTCGATCAAGCCTGATGTTGTAGCTGAATTTACCTATCGTCGCGGCCCGCAAAGCCCGTTCACAGCGATTAGTCAGCCCATCGGAATCCAGTCGGGATTTGTCGGCGCTGTGCCGGTCATGACCCAGATTGACGACCTGATGGCCATGACCGCAGACGGTAAGGTCCACGCTTGGGGCCAGTTCTGTCCCGGTGTTCTGGGGGCCGCGCGGGGTGAAAATCCCGACAGCGCCAACAGTCAGTTCTTCTTGATGCGCCAAGCCTTCCCGTCGCTGGACAAGCGCTATACCGCCTACGGCCAGACCCTGTCGGGTCTAAATGTCGTTCGTGCCATCAAGACGGGCGAGCCCGTGGTCGATCCTGACATCATGACGAAGGTCCAGATGCTCGCCGACATGCCCGCCGCTGAGCGGCCCTCTATCAAGGTGCTGGACGTGCGTAGCGGCTACTTTAAGGCCATGATCGAGACCATGCGCGCCAAGAAGGGTGCTGATTTTTCTGCCTGCGACATCGACCTTCCTGTCGAGGTTCGCTAGGAAGACCCGTCTTTCATTTTTAATCGAGAAAAACCATGGCTGCCGATCCAGAAAACACCCTGTTGTTGACGCTTGAGACCGGCGTCGTGACCATCGACCTGCGTCCTGACCTCGCTCCCGGCCACGTGGCCCGGATCAAGGAATTGGCCCGTGAAGGCTTCTATGATGGCGTCGTCTTCCACCGCGTCATTCCGGGCTTTATGGCCCAGGGCGGCGATCCTACGGGCACCGGCGGCGGCGGCTCGTCCAAGCCTAACCTTCAGGCCGAATTCAGCAAGGAACCGCACCTGCGCGGCGTCTGCTCGATGGCCCGCACCTCTGCGCCCCATTCGGCCAACAGCCAGTTCTTCATCTGCTTTGATGACGCGACCTTCTTGGACAACCAATATACGGTTTGGGGTGTGGTGTCGGACGGCATGGACCATGTTGACGCCCTGCCAAAGGGTGAGCCACCCCGCAGCCCAGGCAAGATCATCACAGCCCGCGTTGCGGCTGACGTTTGAAACTTTCAGACTTTGACTTCCATCTGCCGGACGAGGCCATAGCCTTACGTCCGGCAGAGCCACGCCATAGCGCGCGGCTACTGTTGGTGCGGCCAGGGCAGGCCCTGGCCGATCATCAGGTCCTTGACCTTCCAGAGCTTTTGCAAGCCGGTGACGCGCTGGTCTTCAACGATACGCGCGTCATTCCCGCACGCCTGTTTGGCAGCCGTACGCGCGGTGAGAATGTTCAGGCCGTCGAGGCGACCTTGCATAAACGCATCAGCTCCAACGGTTGGACCGCCTTCATGCGCCCGGGAAAACGTCTCAAAATTGGCGATCAGGTGGTGTTCGCCCCTCACCAAGACCGCGCTGCCGATGGGCAAACCCTAACCGCGACGGTCGAGGCCAAGGGGGAGGGCGGCGAAGTGAACCTGTCCTTCGAACGCTCCGGCGTTGAACTCGACCTCGCCATCGCCTCTATCGGTCTGATGCCACTGCCGCCCTATATTGCCGCCAAGCGCGCCGAGGATGAGCGTGATCGGCGCGACTATCAGACCGTCTATGCCCGCGAAGATGGTTCGGTCGCAGCCCCCACGGCGGGCCTTCATTTCACACCTGAGTTGCTCGCCCTTTTGAGGGCTAAGGGTGTCTCCTTGCACTTTGTAACGCTCCATGTCGGGGCAGGGACCTTCTTGCCGGTGAAGACCGATGATCTGACCGATCACAAGATGCATGCCGAATATGGCGTGGTGACCGAAGAGACCGCTTCAACGCTCAATCAGGTTCGCGCCAAGGGCGGGAGGGTGATCTGCGTCGGCACGACCAGCCTTCGCCTGCTGGAAAGCGCGACGGACGAGGAAGGCACCATCCGCGCCTTTGCCGACGATACGGCGATCTTTATCACGCCCGGCTACCGGTTCCGCGCCGCCGATGGCCTGATGACCAACTTTCACCTGCCCAAATCGACCCTCTTCATGTTGGTCAGCGCCTTCGCTGGGCAAGCCCAGATGCGCGAGGCCTATGAGCGTGCCATCGCCACCGGCTATCGGTTCTATTCCTATGGCGACAGTTCCCTGCTATGGCGCGCCTCCTAATGGCAGAGTTTAGCTTCGACATTCACGCCACAGATGGCGCAGCCCGGACCGGGGTCCTTAAGACCCCGCGCGGAGACATCCGCACGCCAGCCTTCATGCCGGTGGGCACGGCTGGGACGGTCAAGGCCCTGACCGTCGATCAGGTGGCCCAGACCGGTGCCGACATCATCCTTGGCAACACCTATCACCTGATGCTGCGTCCGGGGCCAGAACGGCTCGAGCGGCTGGGTGGTCTGCACAAATTTATGGGCTGGACCGGTCCGATCCTGACCGACAGCGGCGGCTTTCAGGTCATGTCCCTGTCCGGCATCTCGAAAGTCACCGAAGAGGCCGTGGCCTTTCGCAGCCATATTGATGGTTCAAAACATATACTCACGCCCGAACGCTCGATTGAGATTCAGGCCGACCGGATCGGTTCGGACATCATCATGCAACTCGATGAGTGCGTGTCCTATCCAGCCGAAGAACCCCGCGCCGCCGCTGCTATGAGGCTCTCGGCGCGCTGGGGGGCACGCTCTAAGGCCGCCTTTGGCGAGCGAGATAGCCAAGCCCTGTTTGGCATTCAACAGGGCTCGACCTTCGAGGCCCTGCGCCGGGAATCGTCTGACCGCCTGATTGAGACTGGTTTTGATGGCTATGCCATTGGCGGGCTTGCGGTCGGCGAGGGCCATGAGGCCATGTGCGATACCCTGTCCTTCTGCGCGCCGCTATTGCCCGTCCATCGCCCGCGTTATCTGATGGGGGTCGGCAAGCCGATTGATCTGGTCGAGGCGGTCGCGCGCGGCGTGGATATGTTTGACTGTGTGCTGCCTACCCGTTCGGGTCGCCATGGTCAGGCCTGGACCTGGGACGGCCCGTTGGCCCTTAAAAACGCCCGTTTTGCTGAAGATGACACGCCACTGGATGAGGCCAGCGCCTGCCCGGCCAGCAGTGCCTATTCCAAGGCCTATCTGCATCATCTGGTTAAATCCGAAGAGATCCTTGGCCAGGTGCTGCTGTCTTGGCACAATATCGCCTTCTTCCAAGCCCTAACGGCCGCCATGCGCGCCGCCATCAGCGAGGGCCGGTTCGAGGCCTTCCGCAGAGATTTCAAAGCGCGGCAGGAGCGGTAGGGGGGCCTCCTCGTGCTTCGACAGGCTCAGCATGAGGAAGACTGTTAGGCCACAGATTTCCCATTCATCCTCATCCTGAGCCTGTCGAAGGACGAGGATGCTCTCCTGTCTCTCCACCAGTTTCCACGCGCGGCAGGCGACTTAGGAACGCGTCATTGCGAGCGCAGCGAAGCAAGCTAGGGGAATGTAACTTCAGGTTCGCGTTAGACCCCTGGGTTGCGTCGCTGCGCTCGCAATGACGCTGGACGGGGGTGGTTTCAAACCTACCCCTAACCGTGTTCCCCGCGAAGGCGGGGACCCAGACCCTTACACACCGCCGGACCGGCCTTGGAACATCCTCGTCCTTCGACAGGCTCTGGATGAGGATGAATGTGAAGTGGATGGATCATCCACTCCCACTCGCCGAGTTCCCCGCGCAGGCGAAGATCAGTGGGTCGCTTCCCGCCTGCGTAAAAAGGTCTGGATCCCCGCCTTCGCGGGGAAGACGGGGGAGGGGGCTCGGTCTCTTTCTTCCGAGTTCCCCGCCAAGGCCCGGTTCCAGCGGGCCACTTCCCGCCTGCATGTGAGTTTCTGGGTCCCCGCCTGCGCGGGGAAGACGGAAGAAAATTGTGGGTAGGGGCCTACGCCGCCCTGCCTTCAGTCTCTGCCATGCGCTGGATGGTGGCATAGTCGGTCTTGCCGGTGCCGAGGACGGGGATTTCGGTGACGTGCATGATCTTGCGCGGTACAGCCAGTTCAGGCGCGCCGATGCTCTGAGCATGGGCGACCAGAGGGGCGACCTTGGCATCCAGTCGGTCGGTGACCAGAACCAAACGTTCTCCCTTGCGCGGGTCGGGCATGGAGATTACCGCATGTCGGGCATCAGGCCACATCTGCAGGGCGAGGTCTTCAGCCGCCGTCAAGGACACCATCTCGCCGCCGATCTTGGCGAAGCGTTTGACGCGGCCCAAAATGGTAATCCAGCCATCATCGGCCAGTTCCACAACATCGCCCGTATCGTGCCAGCCATCGACGGGGGCCTCGACCCGACCATCGTCATTGAGATAGCCAACCATGACATTGGCGCCGCGGACATAGAGACGCCCGCCCGTGGGGATGCCCTCAACCGGCTCGACACGGGTCTCGATGCCGGGCAGTAGGCCGCCGACCGTGCCGTGACGATTGTCAGTCGGCTTATTCACGGCAATAACCGGCGCAGCTTCGGTGGCACCATAGCCTTCAAGCAAGGGGATGGGGCCGAACCGGTCCTTGACCAGCTTGTGGGTCTCGTCACGAACCTTTTCGGCACCGCAGACGACGAACTGTAGGCCCGATAGGTCGCCAGGATCAGCCGCGCGGGCATATTGGTTGATAAAGGTGTCGGTTGCCAGCAACACGCTCGCACCGCTTTCACGCACGAGCGTTGGGATCTGTTTGACGTGAAGCGGCGAGGGATATTCGAACGCCTTCATCCCATTGAGGATGGGCAAGAGCACGCCCGCTGTCAGTCCAAAACAGTGGAAGGTCGGCAAGGGATTGAAGAAGACCCAAGCTGGATCAAGATCAATATGGGCCGCGATTTGGCGAACATTCGTCACCAGATTGGCTTGGCTCAGAATCACGCCGCGCGGCGCACCAAAACTGCCAGAGGTGAACAGCACGACACCGGTCGAGTCGGGGCTTGCCTTGGCCCGGAACCGGCGCGGCATGGCGCCCGCCGCAGCTGCAAACAGCTTGTCGCCAAGGCCCAGGCTGGCCCGGACATCTTCGAGATAATCGACTTGGCAAACTTCATTCAAGGCATCGGTCAGGTCTTCAAGCTTGCCCTGTTCGACAAAGCGATGAGCCGTATAGACACGGCGCAGGCCAGAAATCTTGACCGCAGCCTTGAGATTGCGAATGCCCGCCGTGAAGTTGAGCATGGTCGGCACACGGCCAAAGGCATGGAGCGCAAAGAAGGTCACGACCACGGCTGAGCCCGACGGTAGTAACAGTCCAACCCGTTCGCCGGGTTTGGTCACGGCCGCGATCTTTCTGCCGAGCGCAAAGGCCGCCCGGATCAATCCTGTGTAGCTAAGAGGATTACGGTCTTGATCTTCGAGGATCAGTTTCTTGGCACCGTAGAGGTTGCTGGCCTCAATCAATGCATCAAACACCGAGCTCTGACCCGATGTGGCGTCGTATGCCTTTGGCATTACGGCGTCGCCTCCCTGTCGTTCATCCAGTTCGTTGTCACAATTTGATCTTATTTGCGCTGAGGTCCAACAGAAATAGGCGGTTTTACCGCAAAGATGTTGCGAAGACTTGATCATCGGCGCGCAAAGTCCGATTTAAGCACCATGGTCACGCTCATCGACAACAATGCTGTTCCCGCACTGCGCCATCCTGAAAAGCGCAACCGTCCAGAATCAGCGGTTCTGCGTAAGCCCGAGTGGCTACGGGTAAAGGCCCCCGGCTCGGAGGGCTATAATCAAACCCGCAAGATCGTGAAGGACAATGGTCTGGTCACGGTCTGTGAAGAGGCCGCCTGTCCCAATATTGGAGAGTGCTGGAGCCAAAAGCACGCGACCATGATGATCATGGGCGACACCTGCACGCGGGCCTGCGCCTTCTGTAACGTCAAGACCGGACTGCCCGGGCCATTGGATACGGGTGAACCAGAGCGGGTGGCCCTTGCGGTTCAGCAGATGGGGCTAAGTCACGTTGTCATCACCTCGGTGGATCGCGATGATTTGGTCGATGGTGGCGGTGAGCATTTTGCACAGGTGGTCAGGGCGATCCGTGCGGCGGCTCCGGCCACGACGATCGAAATCCTGACCCCAGACTTTCTGCGCAAGGACGGCGCGGCCGAGCAGGTCATTGATGCCCAGCCAGACGTGTTCAATCACAATCTGGAGACGGTGCCGCGGCTCTATCTCAAGATTCGTCCCGGCGCGCGCTACTATCACTCCTTGCGCCTGCTCGAGCGGGTCAAGGAGCGTGATCCTTCTCAGTTCACCAAGTCGGGCCTGATGGTCGGATTGGGGGAAACCAAGGAGGAGGTCATGCAGATGATGGACGATATGCGCTCTGCCGGCATCGATTTCATCACCATTGGCCAATATCTACAGCCAACGCGCCGTCACGCGCCGATCGACCGATATGTCGAACCGGCGGAGTTTAAGGCCTATGAGGCCATTGCCCGCGCCAAGGGGTTCTTGATGGTCTCGGCCAGTCCGCTAACGCGATCATCGCACCATGCGGGTGAAGACTTTGCGCGCTTGAAGGCAGCGAGAGCGGCCAAGGCGGCGGCAACGTCAGCCCAGCGCTAGGGCCTCGCTCCCCCTTGCGCCACGCCCTGACCAAGATCTTGCCCTACAGCGTCGACCAGATGGTGGCGTTGGTCGGGGACGTGGAGGCCTATCCAGACTTTATCCCGTGGATCACGCAGATGCGCACGTGGAACGCGGTGACTCGCGCGCCGGGTGTGACTCAGGTCGATGCCGAAGCGGGTGTCGGGTTCAAGTTCCTGAGCGAGCGGTTTGCAACGCGGGTTCTGCGTGACGAAAACCAAGGTCGAGTCGAGGTGGCCTTGCTCTATGGCCCCTTCCGCAAACTGTCTAATCTCTGGGCCTTCTATCCCGATCCCGCCGGGACCCGGATCGAGTTCAGTATCGATTTCGAGTTCAAGACCCGCCTGCTCGATGCGCTCTTAAAAGCTAATATGAACAGTGCTGTAGAGCGACTTATTCAGTGTTTTGTTGAGCGCGCAGAGCAGCTCTACGCCAGCCCTAAGGCCTAGGTTAGGCGGTCGCGCAGCATCTCAAGCGCGACCTTGACCGCCTCCATGCGGATCTCATCGCGGCCCAGATCTCCGAACCGCTCGACCCGGTGGATCACCGAATGGTTGGTACGGAAGGTGGCAAAGTGCACCAGTCCAACGGGCTTAAGGGTGGTGCCGCCGGTTGGGCCTGCGACGCCAGTGATCGAGACGGCAATATGGGCGTTGGAATTGTTGACCGCACCCTCGGCCATCATCCGCGCGACGGGCTCGGATACGGCGCCATAGTCCGCGATCATGTCGCCCGGGACATCGAGCATTTCGGACTTGGCGCGGTTGGAATAGGTCACGAAGCTGCGCTCCAGCACATCTGATGACCCAGAGATGGCCGTAATGGCCGCAGACACCAGTCCACCGGTGCAGCTTTCCGCCGTCGTGACCCGAAGCCGACGCTCCCGCGCCTCGTCAACGAGCAGGCGGGCGAGGGTTTCGATTTCCAAGGGAAACATGGCGCGGACTTTCCAAGAGGGACTATGGGCCGATCATGACCCGATCGGGTGCCCGTGACAACGAAAGAGCGAGGCTAGAGCGGCATATCGACAGAGGCGACGGCCTGAGCTGCGAGGCCCTCTTCGCGCCCGGTAAAGCCCATCTTTTCCGTCGTCGTGGCCTTGATGCTGACCCGGTCCACGGGCAGGCCAAGGATCTCTGCGACCCGCTCGCGCATGGCTTGGCGGTGGGGTTTGATCTTGGGGCGCTCGCAGATCAGCGTCAGATCGATATTGATAATGACCCCACCCTTGGCCTGGACGAGGTTGGCGGCATGACGCAAAAAGACCTCGGACGCGACGCCGCGCCACTGCGGATCGGTCGGAGGGAAGTGATCGCCGATATCGCCCTCGCCAATGGCGCCCAAGATGGCGTCGGTCAGGGCATGGAGCCCGGCGTCCGCGTCGGAATGGCCTATCAGGCCCAACTCATGGTCGATCTTAATGCCGCAAAGCCAAAGCTCTTCGCCTGCGCCAAACCGATGGGCGTCTATGCCCTGTCCGATCCGTACCGCGCGGCGACGGGCGGCGAGGGCCTCAGCCATGGCAAAATCCTCAGGATAGGTGAGTTTAAACAGCATGGGATCGCCCGGAACGGCTAAGACTGAGCCGCCAGCCGCCTCCACCACGCCGGCATCGTCGGTCATCTCCGCGTCGAGCGGCAGGGCGTCATAGGCCTTGACCAGAGCCGCGAACTGAAAGGCTTGAGGGGTCTGTACCCGATAAAGCCCGTCGCGCGTGGTGGCGGTGAGGCGTCCCATATCGTCTTGACGTTTGAGGCTATCGGCCATGGCCAGCGCTGGAACGGCACCCTCGGCCTCTGCAAGCCTGTCCAGCAAAGCACCGATATGTTTGGCCGTGACAAAAGGTCTGGCCGCATCATGGATCAGGACGGACGCGATGGGGTTAGGGCAGGCCTTCAAGGCGTCGAGGCCTGCTCGGACGGAGTCGGTGCGCCTCGCGCCGCCGATGACGCTGTGCCAACCTTGGAGCCCCTCAAGCGCCGATTGGGCCTCGGCCTCGGTGCCTTGCGGAACGACCACAATCAGCGGGTTGGCTCCAGCCTGCAACATCGCCTCGACGGACCAGCGCAAGACCGGCTGCCCCCCGACCGGCCGCCACTGTTTGGCCGGTCCTGATCCAGCCCGTTGACCGGAGCCGCCCGCAACAATGATCGCTGAAAATTCCATATCTCTGTTTTGGCCATCGCACCGCGAAAGTCTAGACTAGACGGGACTGAAATATTTGCCTAAAAAGTGGGCTTAAGGGGTGACTAATAAATGGGCGATTGGCTATCCATCGGGTCTGAAACCGTTCCGGGGCGCGTATTGCTCGCGCCGATGACGGGCGTCAGTGATCTGCCATTTCGGATGACGGCCCTCAAGCAGGGCGCGGCCTATGTCGCGACCGAGATGGTTGCTTGCGCTGACCTAGCCAAAGGACGCCCTGACGTTATGCGCCGCGCTGCTATTGGCGAGGGCGCTCATCTGATGGTGATGCAACTGGTGGGTCGAGAGGCCCGGTGGATGGCTGAGGGGGCTCGGTTGGCCCAAAATGCCGGGGCGCAGATCATCGATATTAATATGGGCTGCCCCGCCAAAGAGGTGACCGGTGCCCTGTCGGGGTCCGCCCTGATGCGCGATCTTGATCTGGCCGAAAGCTTGATCCGCGCTGTGGTTGATGCGGTCGATGTTCCCGTGACCGTCAAGATGCGGCTCGGCTGGGACGAAAATAGCTGCAACGCTCCAGAGTTGGCCCAGCGCGCTGAGGCCGCAGGGGTTAAGGCGGTTACTATCCACGGGCGCACCCGGTCTCAGTTCTACAAGGGTCACGCTAACTGGGCGGGTGTTCGGTTGGTCAAGGAGGCCGTATCGATTCCGGTCATCGTCAATGGCGACGTGGTCGATCTGGCCAGCGCAAAGGCGGCGCTTGAGCAGTCTGGAGCCGATGGCGTGATGATCGGGCGAGGGGCCTATGGAAGGCCTTGGATCGCTGCGGCCCTGTCGGCGGGCCTGCGGGGCGAAGCCTTTGAAGAGCCTAATGCCGATAGCCGCCTCTCCATCGTCCTCGATCATTTTGATGCGGCCTTGACCTTCCATGGCGACCATCACGGGGTTCGAATTTTTCGCAAACATCTGGGTTGGTACATCGAGGCCGCCCCCTCGCCACAAGATCCGTTGGTGCGTCGCCAAGCCAAGGCGACACTCTGCCGCCTTGAAAATCCCAGAGCGATCATCGATGGGCTAACCACCCTTTGGTCTTCTGATAATGAAAGTCTTGCCGCATGACCTTGAGCAGCAGTGGCAACCGCCTCGGTAAACCCGGCAAGATGCCGGAGGCGAAGCAGAGCCTGCGCGCCACAGCCTTTGATCTTAGCCCTGAACCTGCCCTGGTTATTGGGGAAGAGGGCGGGATCATTGCCGTCAATGAGGCCGCCGAAACCCTATTTGGCCATGGATTGAGCCTGCTCGCGCGCGGGCGGTTTCGCGATGCCTTGCCGACGGGATCGACACTGGTATCCCTGATCGACCGCGCCATTGCTGAGGGTGCACGGGTTCGTGAGCGCGGGCTTGAAATCAGCCTGTTCGGTCAGCCGACCTTTGAGGCCGACGGTGCCGCGGCACCTATGGGCGATGGGTCTATCCTCCTGACATTGCACCCCCGATTGACGCCTCTGGGGTCAGAGCGTCTCGGGGATTCGGCGGGGCTGCGGTCGGTTGTTGGGCTTGGCCGAATGCTGGCCCACGAGATCAAGAACCCCCTGGCGGGCATTCGCGGGGCCGCCCAACTGCTGAAATCCAGCGCTCGGGCCGAGGATGCACCGCTGGCCCAACTGATCGTCGATGAAACCGACCGAATTCGTCGTCTCGTCGATAAGATGGAGGCCTTTTCCGATAATGCGCCTCCGGTGCGTGAGCCGGTCAATATCCACCTTGTCCTCGACCGGGTTCGGGCATTGGTCGTCAATGGGGTGGCCGACGGCCTGACCTTGAAAGAGACCTACGATCCGTCCTTGCCCTCGACCTATGGCGACGAGGATCAGTTGATCCAAATCTTCCTCAATCTGGTCAAGAACGCAGCAGAGGCGGCCCATTCTCGGGGAGACGGACGCGGCGAGGTTCTGATCTCGACGGGTTATCGCCATGGGGTTCGGGTTCGCACGGCGAGCGGCCAGACACCGCGCGGCGCGCCGCTCGAGATCAAGATTACCGACAATGGTCCCGGTGTTGCGCCCCATCTGCGTGACCACCTGTTCGAGCCCTTTGTGACCAGTAAGACCTTTGGGGCCGGACTGGGGCTGGCCTTGGTGTCCAAGTTGGTCGTGGCCCACGGGGGTATGATCGACTTTGAGTCTGAGCCAGGCCGTACAACCTTCCGCGTTCTGTTGCCGATCGAACCGTGATTGCACGACCCTTCCCGCGTGCTGTCTCCTTATTTTGAATAGGCTTGCCCCATGTCTGCACACCACAAGATCCTGATCGCCGATGATGATGCCTCTATCCGTTTGGTACTCAGCCAAGCCTTTACGCGGCTCGGCTATCAAGTTCGGGCGACGGGCAACGCCACGACCCTGTTGAAATGGGTGTCGGACGGGGAGGGCGATCTGGTGATCACCGACGTGGTCATGCCCGACGAAAACGTCTTCGATGTCCTGCCGCGTATCCGCAAAGATCGGCCCAAGCTGCCGGTGATTGTGATGAGCGCTCAGAACACACTGGTCACGGCTGTGAACGCCGCTGAGGTTGGGGCCTTTGAATATATCCCCAAACCCTTTGACCTTGACGATATGACCGCTGCGGCCAAGCGCGCCCTCTCGCGGCCTGCCGATAGTGAAGCCGCCAAGGCCCAGGCGCGTGCGGTGCGCGATGAGCGACTGCCGCTCATCGGTCGTTCTGCCCCTATGCAGGAGGTCTATCGTACCATTGCGCGCTTGGTGGGTGCGGACCTGACCACCCTGATCCTTGGCGAATCCGGAACCGGTAAGGAACTGGTCGCTCGCGCCCTGCATGATCTGGGCCGTCGCCGCGATGGCAAGTTTGTGGTCATCAATCTGGCCGCTACGCCGCGCGAGCGGGTTGAGACCGAACTGTTCGGACGCGATGAGGGCGAGAGCGGCAAGCTGGTAGAGGCTGACGGCGGCACCCTGTTCCTGGACGAGATTGGAGATATGCCGCTTGATGCCCAGACAAGGTTGCTGCGGGTCATTGATGGGTCGGAATCGGCCTTGAACCCAAAGACCAATCGCCGCCCCAATGTCCGGATCATTGCTGCCACCAATCGCGATCTGCGCGGGCTGATCCAACAGGGTCTGTTCCGTGAAGACCTGTTTTTCCGGCTTAATGTCGCTCCAGTGCGGTTGCCGCCGCTTCGCGATCGCACGGAGGATATTCCCGATCTAGCCCGCTCCTTCCTGTTGCGAGCCAATCGCGAGGGTTTGCCCTCCAAAACGATTGATCAAAACGCGCTCGAGCGGCTGAAGATTCACAGCTGGCCGGGCAATGTGCGGGAGTTGGAGAACCTCATCCGCCGCATCTGCGCCCTCTATGGCGAGGACCTGATCACCGCGCGGATCATTGAGCGCGAGTTGCAGGACCACAGCCCTGCGCAGGTGACAGAAGAGGGGCCGATCACCCTGTCGGGCCTGATTGAACGCTATCTCAGCCGTCACTTTGCCGATCAACCCGACGGCATCCCCGCTGTTGGGCTCTATGATCGTATCCTGATGGAGATGGAGGCCCCTCTAATCAAGCTGACCTTGAACGCCACGCGCGGAAATCAGGTTCGGGCGGCAGAGATTCTGGGTCTGAACCGCAACACCCTGCGCAAAAAGATCCAAGATCTCGGGGTCAATATGGCCAAGCCCAAGCGCTAAACAGGATTGTCACAGTCTAGGGCGCTCGCAAGCGCATAAATCTGCGGCTGGTTGGTGCGATTGACGCCCATCGGCAACATGGGTGTTGAAAATAGGGCACACCTTCCCTTACTCTCATCCCATGAACGACGAGGCCCTTGGTCAAAGCCTGTTTGAACCTGCCGTGCTGTTGAGACGGTTGAGGGCGCGCGTCGGCGAGATATTGCGCATTCGATATGGTCTGGGTCTCGGCTACGCGCTCGCCTGTATCTTGACGGTCGTGGCGGTATCCTTGGCCTCGTCTGCGCCCGGTGAAGGACCGATTGGTCCAGCGAGCCGAACGGTCTTGGCGCTGCTGATCGTCAATCTGCTTTTGATCTTGGCCTTGGTCAGCGCCGTGGGGTGGCGTGTGGTGCGCCTCGCGACCCAGTCCAAGGATGCCGGTTCGCGGCTGCATTTGCGGTTCGTGACCCTGTTTGCCGCCGCCGCTGTGGCACCGGCCGTCGTTGTCGCGATCTTCTTTGGCCTTCTGGTCAATCAGGGCGTCGACAACTGGTTCAACCTGCGGGTTAAGACCGCTGTCGAGAATGGTGCGGTCTTTGCCAATGCCTACCTCGAAGAACAGAAGCGCTATATCCAGCGCGAGATGGGCGATCTGGCCAGCGACCTCAATCAGGTTCCGACGAAGCTGGCAGAAAGTCCTGTGACCTATTCGCGCTATCTGCGCGATCAGGCGGCCTATCGCGCCTTTCCAGCGGTCTATGTGATCGACCATGAGGGGCGGATCTTGGCTCGCGCTGAGTCCCCCAGTGCACCGCCCTATCTGGCCCCGCCGCCCAACACCTTGGTCGCAGCCGATACAGGCGAGATCGTGATGCGACCCTTTGCCGGTGAAAATCTCTTTCGCGCCGTCTACCGGCTTAAGGCCTATGATGACGCCTATCTCTATACCGCGCGTTACGTCGAAAAGGGGCTGATGCAGCGTCTGTTTCAGTCGGAAAAGTCTGTTCTCGACTATCGCGACGCCGAGACCAACCGCGCCAAAATTCAGACCGTCTTTGCCATGAGCTATGTGGAGACTGTGCTTTTGGTGTTGGTCGGTGCCGTATGGCTGGGCATGGCGGCGGCCTCGGCTATTGCAACACCCATTGCCCGCCTCGTGCAGGCGGCTGACCGGGTCGCGGGCGGTGATCTGACGGCGCGCGTCGAGACCGTGCGCTCGCCTGAAGAGATTGCCGTTCTGTCAGATGCCTTTAACCGCATGACTAAGGACCTTGGCGATCAGCAACAGGCGCTCATTGCGGCGAGTATTGACGCTGAGTCGCGACGGCAATTTATTGAAACGGTGCTGTCGGGAGTCAGTGCTGGCGTGCTTGGCCTTGATCCTCAAGGGCGGATTTCAGCGACCAACCATCAGGCCATGGCCTTGCTGGATATGGAGGATACGCTTCTCTACGGCCTGCCGCTGAGCGAGGTCGCGCCGGAATTCTTGCCCCTAGTCGCCATGGCCCAGTCCGCGCGTGGTGAGGCTGAGGAAGAGGTCGATATTGTCCGCGGGGCCCAGACCCGCAGGCTGCGCGTGCGAGCCTCTACGACGGCGGAAGCAGAGGTCGTCTTAACCTTTGACGACATTACCCGTCTGGTCACGGCCCAGCGGAACGCCGCTTGGCGCGATGTCGCTCGCCGTATTGCCCACGAGATCAAGAACCCCCTGACCCCGATCCAACTCTCGGCCGAGCGTTTGCGTCGCAAATATCGCGGTGAGATTCAGAGCGATCTGGAGACCTTTGATCGCTGCACCGAAACCATCATCCGTCAGGTCGGTGATATTGGCCGGATGGTCGATGAGTTCTCGTCCTTTGCCCGTATGCCCGCGCCGCAATTTTCGACCTGCGATGCCAATGAGATGCTGCGCCAAGCGGTCTTTGCCCAGCGCGTCGCCGATCCCGATACCGCGATTGCCTTGGAAGAACCAGGCGAGACCATCAGCCTGACCTGCGATGCGCGGATGGTGGGGCAGGGGCTAACCAACCTTCTCAAAAATGCGGGTGAGGCCATATCGGCTCGGCGGCTCAAGGATCCGGATCTGCAGGGCCGGATCACGGCGCGGCTCGTTCTGGTGGATGGGGCACCAGCCTTTGAGGTCGAAGATAATGGTGTTGGCCTGCCCTCCCGCGATCGGGACCGTTTGACCGAGCCCTATGTGACGACGCGGGAAAAGGGTACGGGCCTTGGCCTTGCGATTGTAAAACGGATCATGGAAGACCATGGCGGTGATCTGGTTCTGTCAGATGCCGCTGTCACGCCCGGCGCGCTAACAAGCCTTCGTTTTGCCCGGTCGAGCCGAGTTCAAATGTCTCTGGCCAATGCGCCAGCGACGGAGAGAGGAAGTCATGGCGGCTGATATTCTGGTAGTCGACGACGAGGCCGATATCCGCGAACTGGTTGCGGGTATCTTGGCAGATGAGGGTTATGCCGTGCGCACGGCCCCGGATGCGGACGCCGCGCTGTTCGCGATCAATGCACGAAAACCCTCCCTGCTCATTCTTGATATTTGGATGCAAGGCGGTGGCATGGACGGGCTTGAACTGCTCGACATGATCAAGACCTTAGATGTGGACCTGCCGGTTGTGATGATCTCTGGCCACGGCAATATTGAGACCGCCGTCAGTGCCATTCGGCGCGGGGCCTATGATTTCCTAGAAAAGCCTTTCAAGTCTGACCGTCTGTTGTTGGTGGTCCAGCGCGCCTTGGAATCGGCCAATCTCAAGCGCGAAAACCGCCGACTTCGTCAGCAGACCTTGGCACCGGACGGGTTTATCGGCCATTCGGCACCGGCCCAACAGCTGCGTCAGCTAATTGGAAAGATCGCTCAAGCCAATAGCCGCATCCTAATTGCCGGGCCTCCGGGATCGGGCAAGGAGCTGGTCGCGCGCCTGATCCACGACGCTAGCCCTCGTTCGGGCAATGAGTTTGTGGCCATTGCGGCGGCAGGTATGACGACGGACCGCATCGATCTGGAACTGTTCGGGGAGGAGGGCGCGGACGGCCACCCCAGCAAGATCGGCGTTTTTGAGCGGGCCCATGGCGGATCGCTCTATCTCGACGAGATCGCCGATATGCCAAGAGAGACGCAGGGGCGAATCTTGCGCGTGCTCGTCGATCAACGGTTCCGGCGCGTTGGCGGCACGACCGATGTTCAGGTCGATGTGCGGGTCATGTCCTCGACGGCGCGGGATCTGCGTGAAGAGATTGCGGCTGGGCGGTTCCGTGAAGACCTGTTCCACCGCTTAAATGTGGTGCCCGTCCGCGTGCCCGGTCTGTCAGAGCGGCGCGATGATATTGCTGAACTGGTCGCCTATTTCATCTCGGCAATCAGCGAGGCTACGGGCCTTCCGAGGCGCATCTTGGGTGAGGATGCCATCGCAACGCTGCAGGTCCATGCTTGGCCGGGAAATGTTCGCCAACTTCGCAACAATGTCGAGCGGCTCTTGATCCTCGCCAGCGGTGATCCTACCCAGCCGATCACAGCCGAGATGCTGCCTTCTGAGGTCGCGACGGCGGGAACGGCAGGCTCAATGGGAGCTGAGCGGATTATCGCTCTGCCGCTGCGCGATGCGCGCGAAGTGTTTGAGCGCGAATATCTCAACGCCCAGATCATGCGCTTTGGCGGCAATATTTCGCGGACGGCCGCCTTTATCGGCATGGAGCGCTCGGCTCTGCACCGCAAACTCAAATCGCTTGGGGTTGCGCCCCTGCGCTCTGGCGAAGACGAGGAAGACTGATGGGACGGGTTGCCTATGTGAATGGTCGCTATCTGGAGCACAGTCAGGCTGTGGTCCATGTCGAGGATCGTGGCTTTCAATTTGCGGACGCCGTCTATGAGGTCTGGGCGGTGTTTGACGGCAAACTCGCCGACTGTGACGGGCACTTTAACCGGCTTGATCGCAGCCTCTCGGAACTGTCCATCGATCAGCCCATGAGCCGAGCGGCCTTGCGCATGGTGATTGGTGAGACCCTGCGGCGTAATCGGATCAAGGACGGCATGGTCTATCTGCAGATCAGCCGGGGTGTTGCCAAGCGCGATCATGCCTTCCCCGATCCCGCCCCCTTGCCAACCCTGGTCCTGACCGCCAAGCCGATCAACTACGACGCCTTAAACGCTAAAGCAGCCAAGGGCGTCAGCGTCATCACCCAGCCCGACATTCGCTGGGGCCGCTGTGACATCAAGACCGTGGGTCTGCTTCCCAATGCGATGGCCAAGACCTTGGCCCATGATGCCGGGGCCGAGGAGGCTTGGCTGGTCGATGAGATGGGTCTGGTCACTGAGGGCGCTTCGACCAATGCCTGGATCGTGGATGCCTCCGGAACGCTGCGCACCCGCGACACCCAAGCCAACATCTTGCGCGGCATTACCCGCGCAACTTTGATCGAGCGACTGAAGGAAGAGGGTATAGCCTTCTCAGAAGTCCCATTCTCGGTTGAGGAGGCAAAGGGTGCAAAGGAGGCATTTTTGACGGCGGCGTCAGCTTTTGTGCTTCCGATCGTGCAGATCGACAACATTACCATTGGTAATGGACAGCCGGGACCTTTGAGCTTGAGCCTAAGACGCCTATATATGGAGACGGCCAGACGCACAGCGAGCTGACCGCGAAACACTCATGTGTGGGGGCATTTTGCCCCCGATTAAGAAAAAGAGGGTCGAAAAGGCCATGTCGAACGATAAAAAGCAAAACCTACAGGACACATTCCTCAACAGCGTCCGCAAGACCCGCACCCCTCTGACCATCTTTCTGGTCAATGGCGTCAAGCTGCAGGGCGTCGTCAGCTGGTTTGATAATTTCTGCGTGCTGCTGCGCCGCGATGGTCAGTCGCAACTGGTCTATAAGCACGCCATCTCGACCATTATGCCCGCACAGCCGGTTCAGCTGTACGAGCCTGAACAAGATTTCGACGATTGACCGATAGTTTTGTAGACCGCACGCCAGAGGTCCAGACGGCGCTTGTGGTCCATCCGGTTCGCGCTCAGGGCCGTGGCTCCATCAATCGGCTCCGCGATCCTGCTGCGCGTCTGGAGGAGGCCGTCGGCCTCGCCGAGGCGCTCGACGTCGTCATTTGCGGCGCGCAGGTCACGCCCCTTCGCACGGCCATGCCCGCGACCCTGTTTGGTAAGGGCAAGGTCACCGAGGTTGGTGATCAAGCCAGGGATCTGGGCGCGAATGTCGTCATTATTGATGATGCGCTCACACCGGTTCAACAGCGCAATTTGGAAAAGGCTTGGGAGGTCAAGGTCCTAGATCGTACTGGCTTGATCCTCGAGATTTTCGCGCGCCGTGCCCGCACCCGTGAGGGTAAGCTTCAGGTCGAACTGGCCCGTCTGGACTACGAAAAGTCACGCCTGGTGCGGACCTGGACCCACTTGGAGCGCCAACGCGGCGGCATGGGCGTCATGGGTGGCCCCGGTGAAACCCAGATCGAAACTGACCGGCGCCTGCTGGCCGACAAGATTGGCAAGCTCAAGAAGGAACTGGACGAGGTGCGGCGGACCCGCTCCTTGCACCGCGTTGCCCGTCAAAAGACACCGACACCGACCATCGCTCTGGTCGGCTATACCAATGCCGGCAAATCGACCCTCTTCAATCGCCTGACCGAGGCCGAGGTCATGGCCGAGGACATGCTGTTCGCCACCCTAGACCCGACCTTACGGACCGTGCGTCTGCCCGGCGGTCGGCCTGCGATCCTGTCCGACACGGTGGGCTTCATCTCGGACCTGCCACACGAACTGGTTGAGGCCTTCCGCGCGACGCTCGAAGAGGTGCAAGAGGCCGATGTCATCTTGCATGTGCGCGACATCGCCAATCCCGACAGCCGCGCTCAGGCCCATGATGTTGAGTCCGTCCTCGACCAGATCAAGCTTGGCCGCGACAGCGACCGCGTCCTGATCGAGGTCTGGAATAAGGTCGATATGTTAGACGAAGAGGGCCGGGGAGAGGTTCTATCCCGCGCCCTCCGCTCTGATGAAGGCACGGGGCCGTTGGCGGTGGCCGTTTCTGCCGTCACTGGCGAGGGCATGGACCGCCTTCGCCAAATCCTTGCCGACCATGTTGATACCGGCGAAGAGGCGACCATCACTCTGGCCTATGCCGATGGCCAAGCCATCGCTTGGCTCTATCGCCACGGCCGCGTGCTCAAGCGGGTTGATCAGGATGATGGTGCCGTTGTGCTTCGCGTTCGCCTTGATGCCCAAGCCATTGGACGGTTCCAGCGCGGGTTTCCGAGCGCGGTGATGGATTAGGGATTAATCCCTTTTACCGCGTCATTGCGAGGCGCATCGCGCCGAAGCAACCCAGGGGAACTTCAATTTTGGTCTGCGTCAGACCCCTAGGTTGCTTCGCTACGCTCGCAATGACGAGCGTTAAGATAAAGCCCTCGCCCCCTCGGGGGAGAGGGTTGGGTGAGGGGGCCTCGGAGCCGCACGATCTGTAGATTTGATCACAGACCGCCCCAATATCCGCCAAGACCTCATGGTTCCAAAAGCGCATCACGCGCCAACCCAACTGCGCCAATTCCTCTGAGCGGCGTTCATCATAGGCAGTCGCATCTGAATGTTGCCCTCCATCCAACTCGATCAGCAGAAAGGCTTCGACGCAGGCAAAGTCAGCAATATATCGCCCGATAGCCACCTGACGACGCCACTTCCAGTCGCCCAGTTGCCGGTTACGCAACCTGCCCCACAAGAGCCCTTCCACACGGGTGGCCTCTGCTCGCAGCCTTTTGGCCCGGTCGGTCAGGACGGTGTTGCGCATTAACCCTCCAAAAAACAAACAAGGCCCTCACCCAACCTTCTCCCACAGGGAGAGGGTTTATCAATTCTAGCCCTCGCCCCCTCGGGGGAGAGGGCTAAACAAAACGACTCTATCTTGAAATTTTAAACCCAAAACACACCCCTAAACTGCCTCCCTGTCATCAATTTTACGCAAAGACCCAGAGCGCCCTTGCCCCTTGGCACTCGGCCCTCTAAACGAAGCCCTTAACCTGCATGTTTATCGATTCCGGGCCGCACCTCTGTGCGCAGGCCCTGAACGCGCTTGGATGATGTGATGCCTAAACGTACCGACCTGAAGACCATTCTGATTATCGGCGCTGGCCCTATCGTCATCGGGCAGGCTTGTGAGTTCGACTATTCAGGGGTTCAGGCCTGCAAGGCCCTACGCGCTGAGGGCTATCGGATCGTGCTGGTCAATTCCAATCCCGCCACGATCATGACCGATCCCGACGTGGCCGACGCGACCTATATCGAGCCGATCACCCCGCAGATCGTCGCCAAGATCATCGAAAAGGAACGCCCGGACGCGCTTTTGCCCACCATGGGCGGCCAGACCGCGCTGAACTGCGCTCTGGCGCTCGAGGCCGATGGCACCTTGGCCAAGTACGGCGTCGAGATGATCGGTGCCAATGCCGAGGTCATAGACAAGGCTGAAGACCGTCAGAAGTTTCGCAATGCGATGGATAAGCTGGGTCTCGAAAGCCCGCGCAGCCGCGCCGCCCATACGATGGAAGAGGCGCTGGAGGCTCAGCCCTTTGTCGGCCTGCCTGCCATCATCCGACCCTCTTTCACCCTTGCCGGCACGGGCGGCGGCATTGCCTATAATATGGAAGAGTTCCGCGAGATTGTGGAACGCGGCCTCGACATGTCCCCGACCAGCGAAGTGCTGATCGAAGAGAGCGTGCTGGGCTGGAAAGAATATGAGATGGAGGTCGTCCGCGATAAGGCCGACAACTGCATCATCGTGTGTTCCATCGAGAATATCGATCCGATGGGCGTCCATACGGGCGACTCCATCACGGTCGCCCCGGCCCTGACCCTGACGGACAAGGAATATCAGTGGATGCGCGCGGCCTCGATTGCTGTGCTGCGCGAGATCGGTGTCGAGACCGGCGGCTCAAACGTCCAGTTCGCGGTCAATCCCAAGGATGGCCGCATGGTGGTCATTGAGATGAACCCCCGCGTGTCGCGCTCCTCGGCCCTAGCCTCTAAGGCGACGGGCTTTCCCATCGCCAAGGTCGCGGCCCGTCTGGCCGTCGGCTACACCCTTGATGAGCTGATGAACGACATTACCGGTGCAACCCCGGCCTCGTTCGAACCGACCATCGACTATGTGGTCACCAAGATCCCCCGCTTTGCCTTCGAGAAATATCCCGGTGCCGAGCCCTATCTGACCACCTCCATGAAGTCGGTGGGCGAGGTCATGGCCATCGGTCGCACCTTTGCCGAAAGCGCCCAAAAGGCCCTGCGCGGCCTCGAAACCGGCCTGACTGGCTTTAACGAGATCGAGATCGAGGGGGCTGGCGATCCAGAAACCGGCAAGGCCGCCATCGTTCGCGCGCTGGGCCAGCCGACCCCGGACCGTCTGCGCGTCATTGCTCAGGCCTTCCGCCATGGTCTCAGCGTCGACGAGATCAACGGCGCCTGTTCCTACGAGCCCTGGTTCCTGCGCCAGATCGA
>CANCJE010000005.1 GCA_947378235.1 Caulobacteraceae bacterium
CGCCAATAGTCGCCGGGAAACTCGGCGCAGAGCTTGGCGACCTCTTCGCGGATGCTGGCATAGGCGTCTTCAGACATGGGCATTCCATATTGAATCTATAGGTGAATTGATCATAGAGCAGCTTCGGGCCTAGCCATCAAGTCGCCCCCTTGCCGCGATCTAGGTCGGCAATGGCTCCGTCCAAGGCCGCCAGCGCCCGATCGTCCAGCCCCAGCCAATCGCGCAGGACCTCATCCGTATGTTCGCCAAGGCGCGGCGGGGCGCGGTCATAGGCGGCGGGACTGCGGCTCAGCTTGGCCGGAAAAGCGATGGTCGGGATCTGATAGCCGTCCTGGCGCGTGAAATGGTGCACGACTTGGCGGGCCTCGACAAAGGGATCATCAAGGGCCTGTTTGACACTATTGACCGGCCCGGCGGGGGCGCCGGCATCAGTGAGGGCGGTGATGAACTCAGCGCCCTGCCTTTGACCGATGAGGTCCTGCAAGATCGCCTCTAGCGCGTCTCGATTTGCCATCCGGTCAACATTGGTCACAAAGCGCGGATCGGTCGCGAGCTCTGGCACACCCAAAACCTTGCAGAGGATCTTGAACTGACCGTCATTACCGACTGCAACCACCATCGGTCCGTCAGCGGCGTCAAAGACCTGATAGGGCACCACCGTCGGATGGCTATTGCCCATGCGGTGTGGCGACTGGCCGGAGACCAGATAGCTCGATCCTTGATTGGCCAGCATGGCGAGTTGGGTGTCGAGCAAGGAACAGTCGATATGCTGCCCCTGCCCCGTCTGCTCGGCATGGCGAAGGGCCATCAGGATGCTGATGGTCGCATAGAGGCCGGTCGACAGGTCCGCGACCGCAACGCCGGTCTTGATCGGCGGCCCATCGGCCTCGCCTGTGATGCTCATCATCCCGCCCATGGCCTGAGCGACAAAGTCATAGCCGGGCCGGTCGGCATAGGGACCATCCTGACCAAAGCCGGTGATCGAGCAATAGATCAGGCGCGGATTGATCGCCGACAGGGTCTGATAGTCGAGGCCGTAACGCTTCAGCCCGCCAACCTTGAAGTTCTCAACGACAATGTCGGCCTCGGCCGCCAACTTGCGGATCAGGTCCGCACCCTTCGGATCGGCCAGATCAATGGCTAAGGAGCGTTTGTTGCGGTTGGTGGACAGGTAATAGGCACTCTCGCCCGCCACCTTTTGGCTGGGGTCCAGCGCGGGGATGGGCGAGCCCCAGGCGCGGGTATCGTCCCCCCGGCCCGGCGCCTCAACCTTGACCACATCGGCCCCGAAATCGGCGAGGATTTGGGTGCTCCACGGCCCTGCCAGCACCCTTGAGAGGTCAAGGACCTTGATGCCGGACAGGACGCGCAGATCGGGTGCCATCTAGGGGCGCCTTAGCGCGGAGCCATGCGGATGGCACCGTCGAGACGCACATCCTCACCATTGAAATAGCCGTTGGTGATCATGGCGTGGGCCAGATGGGCATATTCCTCAGGCATGCCAAGACGCTTGGGGAACGGCACCTGCGCGGCAAGACCGGCCTTCACGGCCTCAGAGGCCCGCTGCAGCAAGGGGGTGTCGAAGATGCCGGGCAGGATGGTGTTGACCCGAATAGATTCGCTGGACAGGTCGCGGGCCACGGTCAGGGTCATGCCGACAATGCCTGCCTTGGAGGCTGTATAGGCCGCCTGCCCGATCTGGCCGTCTTCAGCCGCCACCGAGGCCGTATTGATGATCACGCCCCGGTCGCCGCAGGGCAAGGGCGGCAAGGTGACCATGCCCGCCGCGCTCTTGGTGATGCAGCGGAAGGTGCCGATCAGATTGACCTGAATGATGCGCTCGAAATTATCCAGCGGATATTCCTTGATCTCGCCGGTCTGCTTGTCGCGCGACACGGTCTTGACCGACCCGCCAACCCCCGCACAATTGAGCAAGATACGCTCCTGGCCATTGGCGGCGCGCGCCTTGGTAAAGGCGGCATCGACCTCGTCGCTGGAGGTGACATTGACCTTGCAAAAGACCCCGCCCAGTTCCTTGGCCAAGGCCTCGCCCAGCTCTTCATTCAAATCAAACAGCGCGACCTTCACCCCGTGCGAGGCCAGCAAACGCGCCGACGCGGCACCAAGGCCAGAGGCACCGCCGGTAATGACGGCACTGATGGTGGAATCAAGTTTCATGGGTCGGTTTCCTCGTGGGCTTTTCGTTGGCGTTGATGTTGCCAGCCTCTGAGCCCGAAATCCATGCTCCCCTTAGGTTAAGGCGGGAAGTTTGGGGGGAGACGGAAACAAGGCCACCTTCGGCGCTGCGCGCCACTTCCCCCAGAGGGGGAGGATCTAAGAATGACAAATCTTCCCCCTCTGGGGGAAGTACCGGCGCAGCCGGGGAAGGGGGCGGGTGAAACGGACCCTAGCTATCCGTGACACATCCTCGTGCTTCGACAGGCTCACCATGAGGAATAGGGTCAGGTCCAAGCGTTCCCATCCGTCCTCATCCTGAGCCTGTCGAAGGCTGGTAAACCCGCTGGGCCTAGGCCTTCTTAGCCAATACCGCGCCCATCTGCTGATGAAGCATGTTGATGGCCTTGAGCGGGCGGACCATGACCTTGAAATTGGTCACCAGGCCGTCCGCGTTCCAATGGATCATGTCGATGCCATTGATCGCCACGCCCTCAATCTCGCAGGCAAATTCCAAGATTGCCGAGTTTTCCGCGTACCACCCATTCAGATACCGAAAACTGTCATTGCCCAGAACATCGGCCGCGGCGAGCAGATAGGCCGTCGTGACCGGCTTACCCCGTTGAGGCGTGTGAACCACGGGCGATTCAAACACCACCTCTTCAGCCAAAAGGGCCGCAAGCAAGGCTGGGTTCTTGGTCGTCATATAGTCATGCCAAAGGGCAATCGGGGTTGGGATGGCGTGGGTCATGCTAGGATCTCAATGAGGACGGATTCAAATTGAAATGAAAAACGATCTAAAACAACCGGATCTTCCATTTACGATGTCCGGGCGAAGCGGAGCAACAGTACGGGTGACACTTCCTCGTCCTTCGACAGGCTCAGGATGAGGAAGACTGAAGGGTCCGCGCAATTTCATTCATCCTCATCCTGAGCCTGTCGAAGGACGAGGATGCCCCCTCAACGGCCAATCACCTGCTCGGTCCAGGTGACGATCTGATCGGCGCTCATAAGGCCCGCCTTACGGCCCACCTCGATGCCGTCTTGGAACAGGATCAGGGCGGGGATACCCGATACCCCCAAAGCGGACGCTGCATTCGGTTCGGCTTCTGAATTGAGCTTGAGCAGGCGCACTGCAGGTTCCAATCGGCCTGCTGCGGCAGCATATTGCGGGGCCATGGCACGGCAAGGGCCACACCAAGGAGCCCAGACATCGACCAAAACAGCCCCGCCCTTGGTGTCTCGACGATGTTTCGCGAGCCCCGCGCCCGTGACCTCGACCGGCTTACCCACGAACAAATCCTCATGACAGCGGCCACATTTGGCCGCAGAGGCATCACGTTGCGCGGGCAAACGATTGGTGGCACCGCAATTTGGGCAGACATATTGGCGCGTCACGACAGAACCCTCCTCGGTCTGGAGCGGATCAAAGCGAAGCCGGACAGCCCTTAGAAGGGTGAGCTTCCACCCGTCCGACACCCGATTCAAGAAGATTCACATCCAATCGGTCAGACAGATGGACGCACGTGATTTCATCATATCTTTGAAAATAATCATATTTAATCTCAAGCCCAACATGACGCCACGAACCTAACCCGTTGCGATCAGGTTTAACTTTGTTCATTCTGGGTTGCATGTTACATAACATTCCCCATCGGTACCGATATGACCAAGTCGTGCTACAGGGGTAAAAGGACGATTATGAAAGCAGCGAACGACTTCGGCCAAACCGCCGAACTGGCGCAATTGGAAGCCAGTGCCTATTCGGCGACGCGCCTGATGAAACTCTTGGCCAACGAACAGCGCCTCATTTTGGTGTGCAAGCTGATCGAGGGCGAATGTTCGGTCGGCGACCTTGCCGCCTACACAGGGCTAGGCCAATCAGCCGCCTCTCAGCACCTTGGGAAGCTGCGCGCCGAGGCCGTGGTCGCCACCCGCCGAAACGCCCAAACCATTTTCTATCGCCTCGTCGATCCGGCGGCGATCCGCATCGTCAATACTCTGTGCGATATCTATAAGGCCTAGTCCCGAGGCAAGGTGGATCGGGGCCCGCCCTAAGATCGGCAGAGCCCCGAGCCGTTAGCGCAGGTCAGGACTAAAACGGATATTATCCCTTTCCAGCCCCTGAGCGACGATATCGAGCCCACCGACCTTGATCATCCATTCCAAGCGGTGATCACGATATTCGCGCTTGAACAGCCCATCCTCGACCATCTTGGCCACTGCTCCCATGTCGGGGGCTGAGCTTTTCAGGAGGGTCATCACATCCTGCGTGGTCGCCTTGACGCTGGCGCGTTCATTGGCCCGTTCCAACCAGTCCGCCAGCCTTGTCCCGGCGGGCACCTGATGGCCAAAGCCCCGCGAGCCATTGACATAGGGAACCACGGACAGGTCGCCCCAACCGAAGCTCTCCCCGTTGAACCATTGGCGATCCCCCAACTGGCGCTCTAGCCAGCTGAAATAGCCTTGGGTTTGAACCGCGGCCTTGGCCTCCATGGCCTCGGCCTGGGCACCGGTCGCGCGCCGGAAGGACCGAATCTCGCCGAGCCCCCAATTGATCGCCTCATAGTGGGTGTCCATCACCTCTTCGAGCATCCGCACCCGCGCCCGTTCGGGCGCTGAGGCCGGAAGCAGAGCCGGGGTTGGCCAGCGGTCTTCGATATATTCGAGGATGATCGTCGAATCGAAGATCTGCACGTCACCGTCGATCAGGGTCGGCACCTCGCCGCGCGGATTGGCTTGGATAAAAGCGCCCTCCGCACCGCCTGCACCGACGCCCTGAGGCAAGGTGGCCTCAAAGGCCACGCCCTTTTCACGAAGAGCGATCTTCACCTTCTGGCCATAGGGCGAGAAGGGATGATCATAGAGCTTGAGCATGGCCTTGATCCTTGAGTGTGAGGGCTTAGCGGCCGCCTTGGCCGTCATCGATCTTGATGAAGGTGCCGGTGACAAATTCCGACGCGGGCGAGACCAGATAGACCAGAGTGCTATCCATTTGAGCGGGGTCACCGAGGCGCTGGCGGGGGAAGCCCTTGGTGATATCGCCCATGCGCGACAGCATCCCGTCCATCATTTCCGAAGCAAAGGCGCCCGGTGCGATGGCATTGACGTTGATGTGGAACCGCGCCCACTCGACGGCCAGAGCTTCGGTCATGCGGATGACGCCGGCCTTGGTCACCGAATAGAGCGCAGCACCGCCGCCGCGATATTCAAAGGCAGCCACGGAGGCGATGTTCACAATCCGGCCGGGAATCTTGGCGTCGATCAGGCGGCGCGCGACCTCGCAGGACAGGACGAACGGTCCGCGCAGATTAACGTCCATGACCTTGTCGATCAGTTCCAACGACATCTTGTGAGCGCGCTGGGCATCGGGAATACCGGCATTATTGATCAAGATATCGACAACGCCGAAATGGTCCTGAATCTTGCCGACCATGGCGATCATGGCGTCGGCATCGGCCACATCGACCGGGAAGGCAGCCGCCTCGCCGCCATCGGCCTTAATCTCGGCAACCAAGGCTTCCAGACGCTCTAGTCGGCGGCCGCTGACGGCCACCTTGGCCCCCTGCTTGGCCAGTACCTTGGCAAAGCGCCAGCCGAGGCCCGATGAGGCCCCGGTCACGAGGGCTACGCGGCCGGTCAAATCGTTGGAGAGGTTCGGTAAGGGAAAGGTCATGGTCAAACTTTCTGATCAAAGAGGGTGTATGGGGTCAGGACTTGCCAAGGCCAAGCAGGGTCTTGGCCATGATGTTGCGCTGAATTTCGTTGGTTCCGGCATAGATCGATCCGGCCCGGTCATTGAGATATTTCGCAATGGCGATGTAGCTGCGCTCAGGGCCGACCGGCTCAAAGTCTGGGTTAAAGCCGGGAACCGGACCGCCGGGACAGACCGAATGGGGTTGGAACGGCATGGCATAGAGCCCTGTGGCCTCAAGGGCCAATTCGGCAATCCGTTGGCTCAGTTCGGTTGAGACGGTCTTCATAAGCGACGAGGCCGGGCCCGCGCCGCCGCCCTGAGCCACAGTCGACATGACCCGCAATTCGGTCGTGGACAGGGCCTCGACCTCAATCGAAAGCTGCGCCACGCGCGCGGCAAAGTCATCATCACCCGGCTGGATCATGGCCTGAAGCCGCTTGACCCGCGCCGCAAGGCCCGGAGCAGAGACACTGCCGCCGCGCTCAAATTCCATCAGGTACTTGGCCACCGTCCAGCCCTGGCCCGCCTCGCCAACCACATTGGCCTTGGGCACACGCACATCGGTGAAGAAGATCTCGTTTTGGATATGCTCGCCACTAAGCGAGATGATGGGGCGGACTTCAACGCCGGGGCTTCGCATGTCGATCAGCAGGAAGGTGATGCCAAGCTGCGGCACCCGCTCCTGCGCCGTGCGGACCAGACAGAAGATCCAGTCCGACACATTGGCATGGGTGGTCCAGATCTTGTGGCCATTACAGACATAGGCGTCGCCATCCTCGCGCGCGCTCATCTGTAAGGTTGCTAGGTCCGACCCTGATCCCGGCTCTGAATAGCCTTGGCACCAGAACTCGTCGCCAGACAGCATGGGCGGCAAGAACCGCGCCTTCTGCTCGGGCGTTCCATAGGCCAGCAGGACCGGGCCGCACATGCCAAGCCCCATGGGCGACAGGGGCGGTGTTCCGGCCCGCGCGCACTCGCTGGCAAAGATGTAGCGTCGGGTCAGGTCCCAGCCCGTACCGCCATATTCCACAGGATAGGCCGGTGCGACCCAGCCCTTGGCGTGGAGGATCTTCTGCCAGGCGATACTGACGGCCTTGGGGCCATAGACGCTGGTCAGGTGCCGACCGACATGGCGAATTTCCGGCGTCATGGACTCTTCCAAGAAGGCCCTCACCTCTTGGCGAAAGGCCAAATCATCTTCAGTCCAATCGAGGTTCATCGCCGTGCCTCCCGCCGGTCTTTTGCCGGACTTTATTTTCAAGCCCCCTTGGTCAGAGGCTTGTTCACCACTAGGCTAGCGTTAAGTTTGACGTCAGAAAATGGCGCCGTAGGGGGAACCAGACCATGAATCTTGAATTGACGCCGGAAGAACGCGCTTTCCAAGCCGAAGTCCGTGAATTTCTCGAACAGTCTCTGACCCCTGAACTGCGGCTCGCCGGGCGGCGAACCACAAGCGTCTTCAGTGACAAGGACGACAATCTGGCTTGGCAGAAAATCCTTCACGCCAAGGGATGGGTCGCGCCAGCCTGGCCGGCGAAATATGGTGGCACCGGCTGGAACGAGATGCAGCGCTATATCTTCGCTGCCGAATGCGCCCGTGCTGGCGCACCAAGCCTGTCGCCCATGGGCCTGAAGATGGTCGGCCCGGTGATCATGGGCTATGGCACCGAAGAACAGAAGGCCTTCTATCTGCCGCGCATCTTGGCTGGTGAGGACTATTGGTGCCAAGGCTATTCAGAGCCGGGGTCGGGATCCGATCTTGCCAGCCTGCAGATGCGGGCGGTGCAGGACGGCGATCACTATGTGCTCAATGGCTCCAAGATCTGGACCACCCACGCCCACTGGGCCAACCGGATGTTCTGTCTGGTGCGCACTCGCACCGACGGTAAGCCCCAGGCCGGGATCACCTTCCTGTTGTTGGAAATGAACACGCCCGGCATCGAGGTGAAGCCCATTGTCACCATGGCCGACGACCATGAGGTCAATCAGGTCTTCTTTGACAATGTCCGCGTCCCCGTCGCCAACCGCATCGGCGAAGAGAATGAGGGCTGGACCGTGGCCAAATATCTGCTCGAGTTCGAGCGTGGCGGCGGCTCAGCCGCGGGCCTGAAGGTCAATCTCGAACGGCTCAAGTCCATGGCCCGTGAAGAGGCCGCTGACGGCGGCGGGCGTCTGATTGATGATGCCGATTTCCGGCGCAAGCTGGCTATAGCCGGGGTTGAGGTCGATGCTATTGAGATGACCGAGCACCGCGTCATGGCGGCCCTGTCGTCGGGAAAAAACCCAGGACCCGCCTCCTCCATGCTCAAGACGCAAGGCACTGAGGCCAAGCAGCGACTCGATGAGATCGCGGTCGAGGGTCTTGGATTCTATTCTGCCATTAGCCAGCCGGAGGCCCGAAAGCCGCGCGCCAATGTACCCTTTGTCGGCCCTGAACACGGCCTGACCCTTGTGCCGACCTATCTCAACAATCGCGCGGCGTCGATCTATGGCGGCTCCAATGAGATTCAGCGCGATATCATGGCCAAGCTGGTGCTGAAGCTCTAGCTCTCCATATCGGCCTCGATCGTCCTGCGCGCTGCCCAAAAGCAGCCTGCAGCGATCAGGTTAAAGCCCATTGAGATGATCAGTGCCCAGCGCACGCCCTCGGCTGTGCCCAGATTTAGGCCGACCGAGAATCCATCACTCATCAGGCCCACGACCAGCGGACCCAGGCCCAAGCCGATCAGATTGATGACGAAGAGCATGACCGCTGAAGCGGTCGCCCGTGTATTGACCGGAGCAATGCTCTGGGCCGTAGCATAGACCGGTCCGTACCACAGCGATCCAAAGGCCGCCGTGACGATGAAGATCGCTAGGGTCAGCACGGCACTGTGCAGATTGATGGCGAACAGAAAGATCGGGATATTGATAAGGGCAGCAACGGCCGGAACCACCATCCATCCGCGCAGGTCCTTCTTGGCATAGTGATCGGCCAATTGACCGCCAATATAGGTCCCGATCACCCCGCCAATACCCCCGACCAAACCAAGGGCCAGCCCCAGAAAACCACCCGATTTTAAGCCGAACATCGCGGCCAAGGCAGCGATTTCCTCGGTATGGTTGCGATAGAAGAACGAGGCGGTAAAGGGCGCATGGCCATAGCCGATAAAGGCCTTAATCGCGGCGGCCGAGGCCACCAGCCCGAAGGTCTTCTTGCTGGCCAAGGTCTTGAGCGCTTGGCGATAGGTCACCTTGGGCGCGACTGCCGCCTGAACTGCGGCGACCGCCTTCTTGACCCGAGGTTCGATCAGGGTGAAGGCCGCTATGAGCGCAAACAGGACCCCCGGCAAACCGCAAACGATAAAGGCCATGCGCCAGCCATAGGCATCGGCGACGATTCCGCCAACGGCCAAGCCAACCAGCGATCCCAAGGGCGTGCCCAAGGAATAGAAGGCAAGGGCCGAGGCCCGTTGCTCGCGCGGCACATAGTCGGCGATCAAGGAGTGGGCCGCAGGGGTACAGCCCGCCTCGCCCACCCCGACACCCACGCGGGCTAGGAGCAGTTGGGCAAAATTCTGAGCCAGGCCGCAGGCTGCCGTCATCAAGGACCAGACCGTCAAGGACACGGCAATAATGGCGGGACGGTTGCGTCGCTCGGCTAACTGAGCAATCGGCAGGCCGAGCAGAGTGTAGAAGATCGCAAAGGCTAGCCCCGTCAACAGTCCAAGCTGCCAATCCATCAAGCCCAGCTCGATCTTGATCGGCTCAACCAAGATGCTGATCACGCTGCGATCAATGAAATTCAGGATGTAGATGATCAATAAAACGACCATGGCGTAACGCCTATAGCCATCGGAAACGAGCGGAACCTGTTGATCGTCAAGCGGCACCACAGATGCCATCGGCGCGTCCAAGGTCGCGTCGGTCATGCTCAATCTCTCCCTAAGGCCTCCGCGTTGGAAGGCTGCGGTCCTGCGACCGTCATTTTTGGTTTGATCAGCCTGACGGATATAAGGGGTTCACGCTAGGGCCTATAGACCACGATTTAGTGATCGATGAAGCGTCGTTACAGGCCTGCTAGGAGTTGATGGGCGATGACGTTGCGCTGGGTCTCGCTGGTGCCGGAATAGATGGTCGCGGCCCGCACGCAAAGATGCTTAGCTGTAGCCTTGGCCCCAACATCCAGCTCAGCGCCGGCAAGGCCTATGGCCTCTAGGGTCGCGGCAGCCTGCGGTCCGGCCACCTCCATGGCCAACTCCGCCACCCGCTGGTGCAACTCGCTGCCAGTCAGTTTGAGCATAGACGGCAAGGCTTGGTCTCCAAGGCGCACGGGACCGGCCGCGAAGCCAGACAGTTCCAACTGCTCAAAAGCTTCCAACTCGATCAGCAGTCCCGCGAGCCGGGTACGAACCGAGGGCTCCAGCCTGTCACCCGCCGCCGCCACAGCCTCTGCTGTGCGGCGTAAGACCCGCCCCACCAAGGCGGCGGGTGTGTTGTTCGAGCGCGCCAGCTGCATTAGGCGTTTAGCCATCGTCCAGCCGTCATTTTCTGCGCCGATGCGCTGCGCCACTGGCACACGCACATCGTCAAAAAAGACCTGATTGAACTCATGGTCCCCGGCCAGACCGATGATCGGTTTGACCGAGAGGCCGGGACTGGCCATGTCGATGAGCAGGAAGGTCAGGCCCTGCTGGCGTTTGCCGCTGTCATTGGTGCGGACAATGGCGAACATCCAGTTGGCATGGTGGGCTCCTGTGGTCCAGATCTTAGAGCCGTTGACGATATAGTACTCGCCGTCCCGCACCGCCCGCGTCGAGATCGCGGCCAGATCAGACCCCGCCCCCGGCTCTGAAAAACCTTGGCACCAAAGATCGCGGCCAGACAGCATGGGGGTCAAGAACCGCGCGCGCTGCTCGGGCGTACCCTGCTCGATCAGCAGGGGCCCAAGGCTTCGGATACCGCCGACAAACAACACCGGCGCATCTTGGCGGGCACATTCACGGTCGAACAGAAACCTCTGACGCGCACTCCAACCTGTCCCACCAAAGGCCACAGGCCAAGCCGGCGCAATCCAGCCGCGCTCAAAGAGCCTTCTGTGCCAGACCTTGCAGGCCTCGATGTCTGAATGGACGCCCAAGGTCTCGCGTCCTGCTTGGCGCAGGTCCGGGGTCAAGGCCTGATCAAAGAATGCCCGCACAACAGCCAGAAAACCCGCATCATCTTGCGGCATCTGGTCGGGCTGTACGGCCGAGGCAATGGCTCGGTGGATCATGGCCTTCTCCCTGCGCCTTGGTTTGGCACTGGAAAAAGGCTGAGCGCTTAGGGTTAGGGGGTCAACGTGACCGCATGTCGCCGGGGGCGCGACATATTGGCCCCCAGACGACTATCGCCCGGTGAAAATGGCTGGTCGCTTTTCGAGGAAGCTTTTGACGCCTTCGCGGTGATCTTCGGTCTCGAACAGGCGATAGATGATCTCGATGGCCCAACTGCCGACCTCGCGCGGATCGCCGTTGGTGGTACGGCGAAGCCCCTGCTTCATGTAACGCAGCGCGAGCGGTGGATTGGCGGCAATGCGTGCGGCCATGGCCTTGGCGCGGGGCATCAGATCAGCGTGGGGCACAGTCTCGGTAACCAATCCGATCCGTTCAGCCTCGACCGCATTGATCGGATCACCCGTAAAGAGCAGTTCCGCAGCCTTGGCTGGCCCGACAATCGACGGCAGTTTCCAAAGCCCGCCGACATCACAGATCAAGCCACGCTTGATGAAAAGTTCAGCAAAAACAGCTTTTTCAGAGGCTATTCTAATATCCGCATAGAGCGCCAACTCCATACCCCAGCCGACTGCCGAGCCATTGACGGCGGCAATGACCGGCTTTTCACAGTCGATAGCGGCCATAGCGGCTGGCGTAGGTTCAAAGCGGACCCGAACGGGACGCGGGGTCTTGGGGGTCTCACCCGTCATCATTTCTTTGACGTCTTCGCCCGAGCAAAAGGCGGGATCAGAGCCCGTGACGATGACGCATCGGACCTCTGGATCGGCATTGGCATGTTTGAAAGCCGCCTCAACCTCGGCATAGGCGCGCGGGTTCAGGGCGTTGCGCCGCTCTGGCCGGTTGAGGGTAATCTGGGCAACATGATTCTGCACCTCATAGAGCAGACATTCGAAGTCAGCGATCTGGATCATGGCGGCCTCCCGGCGCTTTGCGCGCTCTGAACAGTAGACTGGCGGCCCGCCTCCCTGCAGGCCGCCACGATATTACATGGTGTAAACGCAGATCTTGTTGCCATCCGGGTCGCGGAAATAGGCACCGTAGAAGGTTCCGGTACGAATACCCGGCGCGCCATCATCGGTCGCGCCCGCAGCGATAGCCTTGGCATAGACCCGATCAACATGCTCGTGCGAAGTTCCAGCCAGCGAAATCATCGTGCCATTGCCTGCCGTGGCGGACTCGCCATTATAGGGCTTACAGATGGCCAACATGGCACCGCCTGCTTTTGACGCATAGCCCTGCATCCGGTCGCTTCCAAAGGCGCGGCCTGCACCCATCTCTGCCAGCACCGCATCATAGAAGGTCAAGGCCCGGTCGAAATCGTTCGTCCCGATGGTCAAATATCCAATCATTCGTCATGTCCTTTTGGCGCAACATTTCGCCACGCATTTTTTTGAGCCCCCATCATTCATAGGTGCAGAAGAAATTTGTGGTCTGACCAACGAACAGGCAAGCGAAACCTCGAGGGTCACGCAGGGGCACCCGTCTGAAAATAGGCGTCTTGGTCAGATCCTATCGCTGTTGGCGCAATAGACCGAGCGGGCAATGGCTCTGGCCAGACAGTCGGCGGCAGCCGAACCGATCAGGGTCAATTGGAGCAGCCGTTCAGGGCCTTCACCGATGTCGGCGGTTCCGCCGCTGAGGGCAAAGACCGTGTCGCCATCAAAAGGAGCATGAACGGGACGAATGGCCCTAGCCAACCCATCCTGAGCCATCATGGCCAAGCGCTTGGCCTCGGCCTTGGTCAGTCGGGCAGAGACCGCCACTACGGCTAAGGTCGTGTTGGCCCCCGGCGTTAGCCGTCCCGCTGCGCGCAGTCGGCCAAGTTCTGGCAAGGGATCAGTGACCGGATCGCTCGCACCGGGCCTGTGCCCGCCAAACTCCTTGTCGATTTCGAAGGGCCAGGCCCAATAGGTCTGGCCATCTGGCATAAAGACCGAGCCGACCGGATTGGTCGCGACAATGGCCCCCACCATCAGACCACCACCAAGATCGAGCGACGTCGAGCCAATACCGCCCTTGGCCAAGCCCGCCATCGCCCCTCGCCCAGCCCCGACAGCGCCCATATCAAAGGTCGTGGAGGCCGCTGCTACCGAAGCTCGGCCAAGCGCCTCATAGGGGGGATTGAGCCCCCAATCCTTATCGCCTTCATTGCCCAGATCATGCAGCACGGCGGCGGGGACAATGGGGATTGCGGGCGTGGTCGGTTTCAGCCTCAGCCCAATATTCCGGTGCGATAGGGCCGTGGTCACGCCATCGGCAGCCGCAAGGCCGAATACCGAACCGCCCGTCAGAACGACCCCATGAATGACATCAACGAAGTTTTCTGGCGCGAGGGCCTCGGTCTCGCGCGATCCTGGGCCACCACCGCGTACGTCGACCGCGCCGGTCCAGTCGCCGTGACATAGGACCGTCGTCACGCCGGTCATGACCCGTTCATCGGTGGCATGGCCGACCATGATACCCGGAACGTCCGTGATCAGGTTCAATGGTCCCGGTCGATACATCCGCTCATCCCTGCCCCGCCCTCGCCATCGGGCGAAGGTTTGGCCAAAGGCTTGGCCTGATCACAGCAGAGCCGTCAAGTCCACAGCTTAGGCCGCGTGGGGCCATCCAGAGTGGTTGAGCCATTCGCGTGCCGCGCGCTGCGCCTCGGCGACATCGGCATGGTCCATCTCTTGGCTCAACTCCTTGCGGTAAATCTTTGCCTCGAGCGATCCGCGCATGGCCGCCAGATTGAACATCATATGGGCCGACACATAGTCGAGGGGCATACCGCCTTGGCCCGTAGAATAGAGCATGCCCATACGGAAAAGTTCGTCCGCTGAACAGTCCATGGCAGGCACTGGAATCCCAACTATCGAGGGGGTTTCTGAATGAAGTTGCATGACGTCGGTTCCCGTTCTGAGCGCCGCAAGCCCTTTTAGCCTATAGGCGTCGATGTCTACGGCACCACCAAACACCCAGCCTGTAAAAATATGGTTAAGGATAATTTCCCCAACCTTTTAGGCACCAGAACCTTCAGACGGAGGCCAGATGCTCACCATGCGAATGGTCAATAGGAGCAAGTTTTGGGCGGTCCGACTCATCGGCGCGGCAACCTCAGCTAACCGCACCATTCAGACGGGGTTCAGACGCGGGCGCTCATGGTCAAGGCGATCGAGGGACGATCCTAAAGGACAAAGACCATGACCCGTCTGACCAAACCTTTTCTGATATTCGCCGCCTTGGCCAGCCTTGCCATCCCATCTTGGGCTGCCGCTGACCCCGACCACCGCGACCGCGACGGCTCACGCTGGGAACAGCAGAGAGAGGGCCGCGATGAGCGCCAGGACGAGCGCCGAGACGAGCGCCGGGATGACCGTGACCGCTTCGCTCCCCCGCCCCGCGCCTTTGCGCCGCCGATGACCTATGGCTATGACAGCTACCGTCACGATCATGGCCGTCGTCACTGGCAACGGGGGCAATATATGAGCCCCTATGGGCGGACCTATGTCGTCTACGACTATGGGCGCTATCGCCTGCGCCCCCCGCCGCGCGGGTTCGTCTGGGTAAGAGCCGATAATGACTATCTGCTCGTCGCTGCGGCAACCGGCGTGATCTTCGATGTGATCCGCGGCGGATGGTAGATAAGAAAAAGGCCCCAGAGCGCAAACTCTGGGGCCTTTGATCTGTTCAAGCCGAGGCCTTAGAGGCCCAGCTTGACCTTCAAGATCTCATTGACGGCCGCCGGATTGGCCTTGCCGCCCGTATCACGCATGACCTGCCCGACGAACCAGCCCAAGGCTTGAGGCCGTTCCTTCGCCGCCTCGACCTTGTCGGGGTTGGCGGCCATGATCTTGTCGATCGATGCCTCGATGGCCCCCGTATCGGTGATCTGGACCAGACCGAACTTCTCAACCACCTGAGCGGGGGTGCCTTCACCGGCCCACATATGGTCGAACACCTCTTTGGCGATCTTGGACGAGATCACCCCGTCCTCGATCAGCTTGACCAGACCGGCAATGTCTTCCGGCGGGATCGGGCTGGTTTCGATGTCGCCGCCATTTTCCGCCAAACGACCCAACAGATTATTGACCGTCCAGTTGGCTACCAGCTTGGCATCGCGCCCGGCTGCTGCCTGCTCATAGAAGGCTGCCCGCGCCTGATCGGCGACCAGAACGCCCGCATCATAGTGCGACAGGCCGTACTGGCTTTCGAACCGCTTGCGCTTTGGGTCAGGCAGTTCGGGCAGGCTGTCCTTGATCGACTGGACCCAAGCGGGGTCCAGAACCAGAGGCAAGAGGTCAGGATCAGGGAAGTAGCGATAGTCGTGCGCCTCTTCCTTGGACCTCATGGAGCGGGTTTCGATCTTGGTCGGGTCGAACAGTCGGGTTTCCTGATGGATGGAGCCGCCATCTTCCAAGATTTCAATCTGCCGGCGGGCCTCATATTCGATGGCCTGCTGGATATAGCGATAGGAATTGACGTTCTTGATCTCGCAGCGCGTGCCCAGTTCCGCACCCGGACGACGGACCGAGACATTGACGTCAGCGCGCAGGTTGCCTTTCTCCATATCGCCGTCACAAGCGCCGAGATAGCGAAGAATGGTTCTAATCTTTTTGACGTAACTAGCCGCCTCGTCTGAACTTCTCATGTCTGGCTTGGACACGATCTCCATCAGGGCTGTGCCCGCGCGGTTGAGGTCAACATAGGTGAAGTTGGGGTCCAGATCGTGGATCGACTTGCCGGCATCCTGCTCCAGATGCAGCCGCTCGACCCCGACGACGAAGATCGTGCCGTCATCCCGTTCGACCTCGACCACGCCTTCACCGACGATCGGGTCCTTGAACTGGCTGATCTGATAGCCCTGCGGCAGGTCGGGATAGAAATAGTTCTTGCGGTCAAAGCGAGACCACAGATTGATCTGGGCATTGAGGCCAAGGCCCGCCCTCACCGCCTGCTCGACGCAGTGCCGATTGATCACGGGCAACATGCCGGGCATGGCCGCATCGACCAGAGCCACCTGCTCATTAGGACCCGCGCCAAAGCCCACCGCCGCGCCGCTGAACAGCTTGGAGTTCGAGGCCACCTGAGCGTGGATTTCCAAGCCCAGAACAATTTCCCAAGGTCCCGTGCGGCCTTGAATCAGTTTGGATTTCTCGCTCATGCTCACCACCACCTGTCCGCCTTGGCTGTAAAGCCAGCGGCCTTTTCCAGTGCTCCGGCCAGAGAGAACAGGGTTCCCTCATCTAGGGCCCGTCCGATCAATTGCAGGCCCAAAGGCAAGCCCTGCGCATCCCGGCCAGCGGGCAGCGACAGGCCCGGCAAACCGGCCAGATTGGTCGTCACGGTGAAAATATCGTTCAGATACATCGCTATCGGATCATCCGACTGCTCTCCCAGCGCAAAGGCCGCCGACGGGGCCGTCGGGGTCAAGAGCGCGTCGCAGGTCTGCCAAGCCTGATCGAAATCATCGGCGATCCGACGGCGAACCTTCTGGGCCTTGAGATAATAGGCATCGTAATAGCCTGCCGACAGCACATAGGTGCCGATCAGGATGCGACGCTTGACCTCTTCGCCAAAGCCTTGGGCACGGCTTTCTTCATAGACATCGGTCAAGGACGGACCGCCCGCCCGCAGGCCATAGCGCATGCCGTCATAACGGGCCAGATTGGAGGATGCCTCCGCCGGAGCGACAATATAGTAGGCGGGCAGCGCATATTTGGTGTGGGGCAAAGAGACCTCGACGATCTCACAACCCGCATCCTTGAGCCAAGCAATACCATCGGCCCACAGCTTTTCGATCTCGGCGGGCATGCCGGGGACGCGATATTCCTTGGGCACACCGATGCGCAGCCCCTTAACGGACTTTCCGACATAGCTTGCGAAATCAGGCACTTCGACCGGCAAGCTCGTCGAATCTTTCACATCATGACCGCTCATGGAACGCAGCATGATGGCGGCGTCCTCGACCGTCTTGGCGATGGGCCCGGCCTGATCCAGCGACGAGGCGAAGGCGATGATGCCCCAGCGCGAACAGCGGCCATAGGTCGGCTTGATACCGACCGTTCCGGTGAAGGAAGCGGGCTGACGGATCGAGCCACCCGTATCGGTGGCGGTGGCCGCTAGACAAAGGTCCGCCGCCGTGGCCGCCGCAGAACCGCCTGACGAGCCGCCAGGGGTCAGGGCGGCGTCTGAGCCACTGCGCCGCCACGGGTTGATCACCGGACCAAAGGCCGAGGTTTCGTTGGACGAGCCCATGGCAAATTCATCAAGGTTCAACTTGCCCAGCATCACCGCCCCATCGCGCCAAAGCTGGCTGGTGACGGTCGATTCATAGGCAGGCACGAAATTGCCAAGGATCTTGGAGGCGGCGGTCGAGCGCACCCCCTCGGTGCAGAACAGGTCCTTAATGCCCAGCGGCGCGCCCTCAAGGGCCCCGCCCTCGCCGCGTGCCAGACGGGCGTCTGACTCTGCGGCCATGGCCAGCGCATGATCCGGCGTTTCCAGCACATAGGCGTTCAAGCCCCGCGCCTGTTCGATGGCCTCAATATGGGCCTTGGTAATGTCCACCGACGAGAAGTCGCGGGCCTTCAGGCCAGCCAATGCCGCCTTCAGGGTGAGTTTGGTTAGGTCGCTCATCTATTCCACCACCTTCGGCACGATGAAGAAGCCATCAGCGGACTTCGGGGCGTTGGACAGGATCCGGCTTGTGTCGCCGCCCTCGGTGACCACGTCGTCGCGCAATGGCAGGGCCACAGCCACGACTGAGGTCATGGGTTCGACGCCATCGGTGTCGACCTCTTCCAACTGCTCAATCCACGAGATGATGGTGTTGAGTTCCTGCGCCAAGGGCTCAAGGCGCTCTTCGGGTTCGCGGATGCGGGCTAGTCTGGCGACCTTACGAACGGTCGCCGCGTCGATGGCCATGGGGAGCCTCTCTTCAGCGGTCTAGAGTTAGGGGTGAGGCCAAAACAGCCGTCCCGCACGGGTTACCCGCAGGGCGCGCGCTTTGACAAGTCTAATGCGCATATAAGTGTCATTCCGCGAGATTCAGCCCCTCGGCGTGACATCCCTGCCCTTGGCAAATGCTCCGCCGAGGTCTAGGCCCAATCCATGGCTGTTCTTGATCTTCTCGACCTTCCCGCCGCGACGGCGCGCTTTGCCCCAGTCATGGGCCTTGATCTGGGCACCAAAACCATCGGCGTGGCGGTGTCCGACGCCAGTTGGATGATTGCCAGCCCTATGGAGTTGATCCGCAAGACCAAGTTCACCGATGATCTGAAGGCCCTGTTCAAACTGATGGACAGCCGAGAGGCGGGTGCGATCATTATCGGCCTGCCGGTCAATATGGACGGCACCGAGGGGGCGCGCTGCCAGTCCAGCCGCGCCTTTGCTCGCAATCTGTTGCGTATCAAGGACATTCCTATCGCCTTCTGGGACGAGCGCCTGTCCTCAGCCGCCGTCAACCGCTTCCTCATCGACGAAGCCGACACCACCCGCGCCCGCCGCGCCGAACTGGTCGACAAGATGGCCGCCGCTTACATCCTACAAGGGGCGCTGGATCGGTTGAGGTAGAAGGTTCGCGTAACATCCTCGTCCTTCGACAGGCTCAGGATGAGGATGAGGATGAACTGAGATAACCGCGTCATTGCGAGCGCAGCGAAGCAACCCAGGGGGCTGACACGGACCGAAATTGACATTCCCATGGGTTGCTTCGGCGCGATGCGCCTCGCAATGACGCGGAGAAGTTTGAGGAAGCACAACCCAGCCCCCAATATCCGTGTTCCCCGCGAAGGCGGGGACCCAGACCCGTTCACGCGGTTGAGAGGTTCGGTGATACCCCCCTCTCCCACCCCTCTCCCCCTCAAGGGGGGAAAGGGCCTAGGTTGGGGCCTTGCTGCCCCCACCCATGCCATCTTGGAAAATCCTACAAACCAGCCTAGAGAACAGGTCATGACTCAGACGAGCACGGATCTTTCCCTGATGCAGGCGAATATGTTCGCCTTTCCCCGTCGTCATTTCATTTCCGCCGCAGACCTCAACCGCCCGCAAGCCGAACAGCTTTTGAACCTGGCGGACAGTTTCGTCGGTCTGTCGCGGCAGAAGAACAAGAAACTCGACCTGCTCAAGGGCCGGACGGTGATGAACCTGTTCTTCGAAAATTCGACCCGCACCCAAAGCTCGTTTGAACTGGCCGGAAAGCGTCTGGGTGCCGATGTGGTCAATATGAGCCCGCGGTCCTCATCGATGAGCAAGGGCGAGACCCTGATCGATACGGCCATGACACTCAATGCCATGCAGCCGGACCTGCTGGTCATTCGCCATGCTTCGTCTGGTGCAGCCGCCCTTCTGGCTCAAAAGGTCGGGTGCAGCGTCGTCAATGCCGGGGACGGCCAGCACGAACATCCCACCCAAGCCCTGCTGGATGCCCTATCGATCAGACGGGCCTTTGGTCAGGTAGAAGGTCTAACCGTCGCCATCTGCGGTGATGTGGCCCATAGCCGCGTGGCCCGCTCCAATGTGGCCATGCTCCAGACCCTCGGCGCACGGGTGCGACTGGTCGGACCGCCGACCCTGATGCCGTCTGGCGTGGATCGCTGGGGCGTGGAGGTGTTCCACGATATGCGCCAAGGCATAGCCGGTTGCGACCTGGTTATGATGCTGCGCCTTCAGTTGGAGCGAATGAACGGGGCCTTCGTGCCGTCCATGCGCGAATATTTCCGCTTCTATGGCCTAGACCGCGAAAAGCTGGCCAAGGCTGCACCCCATGTGAGGGTCATGCACCCCGGCCCGATGAATCGCGGCGTCGAGATCGATTCTGAGGTGGCGGACGATCCCAAGATCAGTCTGATCCAAGATCAGGTCGAGATGGGGGTCGCGGCCCGGATGGCCGTTCTGGCTAGCCTCGCCGCCCGACTGGACAATCACTGATGGCCAACCTGAACGGCTCAAGCGCACAGCCCTGCGCCTTCATCAATGCCCGCTTGGTCGATCCAGAGAGCGGCTATGATGGCGTCGGTGCCCTGGTGGTGTCCAAAGGCACGATTGCCGACGTGATCCACCGGCCTTCGTTTGACAGCCTGTCCGATGATCTGAGGGTCATTGATTGCAATGGCGCGATGTTGGCCCCCGGCCTGATCGACCTTCGGGTCAAGACCGGTGAGCCGGGTGCCGAGACCAAAGAAACCCTTAAGTCTGCGGCCCGCGCCGCAGCGGCAGGCGGCGTCACCTCCATCGTCGTCCAGCCCGACACCGACCCTGCCGTCGATGATCCCTCGATGGTGGACTTCATCCTGCGCCGCGCCCGCGATATTGAACTGGTTCACGTCTATCCCGCCGGTGCCGCGACCAAGGATTTGGGCGGTGAGCGGATGGCCGAACTGGGCCTGATGCGCGATGCTGGAGCCGTCTATTTTACCGACGCGGACCGCTCGATCGTCAACTCCAAGGTCCTGCAGCGCCTCTTGACCTATGCCAAGGCCTTCGGGACCCTGATCTCGCACCGACCGGCTGATCCCTGGCTGAGCCAAGGCACGGTCGTAACCTCGAGCGAATTTGCCGGGCGCATGGGCCTGTCCGGCCAGCCGACCATTGCCGAGCGGATCATGCTGGAGCGGGACCTTGCGCTGGTCGAATTGACCGGGGGACGGCTGCTGGTCGATCAGATCACGTGCGCTGATGCCCTTCAGTCTCTGGACCGCGCCAAGGCCAAGGGCTTGCCGGTCCATGCCAGCGTGTCGATCAACCATCTCTGCTTCAACACCTTGGACATTGGCGACTATCGCACCTTCTACAAGCTCAATCCGCCCCTACGCAGCGAGGATGACCGTCAAGCGGTGATCGAGGCCTTGGCCAGCGGTCTGATTGATGTGGTGGTCTCGGCCCATGCCCCGGCCCCCGCCGAAGATAAGCGCCTGCCTTTTGACGAGGCCGCCCCCGGCGCGGTGGGTCTTGAAACCTTGCTGCCCGCGCTATTGGGACTTTATCATGATGATCGCCTGCCCCTAATCGATCTGATGCGCACCGTGACGCTTGCCCCGGCCAAGTTGCTCGGCCTGTCTGCGGGCCGTCTGACGCCGGGCTCGCCTGCCGACCTGGTCCTGTGCGATCTGGGCGCGCCGGTGGTCATTCATGCCGACAATCTGATCTCCAAGTCGAAGAACTCTCCCTTCGACGGACGCCGCCTGCAGGGCCAGGTGCTGATGACACTGGTCGATGGCCGCATTGTTCACCAGATCGAGCCTTAGCTTTTCGATAAAAAATACATTCGCCACCTAGGCGAGAATTTAAAATCAGATAGGGTGGACCCATGACGTTTCTGGATCTCGCACTTCCGATAGCGCTTGGCCTGTTGGCCGGTGGCTATCTGCTCGGCTCCATTCCCTTTGGGCTGGTCGTCACGCGCCTTGGTGGAGCGGGTGATATTCGCCAAGTGGGCTCAGGCAATATTGGCGCGACCAATGTCCTGCGCACCGGGCGCAAGGATCTGGCGCTGCTGACCCTGATCGGTGACGGCGGCAAGGGCATTGTCGCGGTTTTGCTGGCGCGGCACTTTTTTGGCGAGACCGCTGCGGCCCTGGCCGGTGGCGCTGCCTTTATGGGTCACCTCTTCCCGGTCTGGCTCGGCTTTAAGGGCGGCAAGGGCGTTGCAACCTTCTTTGGCGTCATGCTGACCGCTGCTTGGCCTGTTGGCGTGATGGCAGCGATCACCTGGCTTGCGGTCGCGGCCCTAATGCGCCTGTCGTCACTGGCAGCCCTGACGGCGGTCGCCCTCGCACCGCTCTTTGCGTTGGCCACGGACCAAGCCATGCCGATGGTGGTTCTAGCGGGCTTTATGGCGGTGCTGGTCTTCATCCGACATAAGGACAATATTGCCCGCTTACGAACAGGTACGGAGCCAAAAATCGGGGCCAAGAAGGCTGCCGAGGCTTCTAACCCGGTGCCATGACGCGGCGGGGCCTTTCGGACGCGGAACGCTGTGACTGGCTTAGGCTGTCGCGCACCGAAAATGTTGGCCCCGTTACCTTCGCCCATCTCCTGTCACGGTTTGGATCGGCCAGCGCCGCCATCAAGGCCCTGCCCAGCCTGAGCAAGCGCGGCGGGCGGCTCACGCCCCTGCCGGTTCCCTCCATCGCCGAGGCCCAAGCCGAACTTGAAGCAGGTGCCCAGTTGGGCGCGCAACTGCTCTGTTCGGTCGAACCGCTCTTTCCGCGCCGCCTCGCAGCCCTGGACGCCGCGCCGCCGCTAATCTGGACCCTTGGGCACCCTGAACTGTTAGATCGCCACAGCGTCGCGGTGGTTGGCGCACGCATTGCCTCAGCCGCAGGCCAACGCTTTGCCCGAGAACTGGCGGTCGGCCTAGGGCAAGCGGGGATCATCGTCGTGTCTGGGCTGGCCAGAGGGATTGATGCTGCGGCCCATGAGGGATCCCTGACCAGCGGTACGGTTGCTGTCCTCGGCGGCGGGATCGATGATATCTATCCGCAGGAAAATGCCGGGCTCTATGATCAGATCGCTCGGCATGGCTGCATCGTCGCCGAACATCCTCCGGGCAGGCGAGCCCAAGCGCGGGATTTCCCCCGGCGCAACCGGATCATTTCAGGCCTATCGCTGGGTGTGGTGGTGGTCGAGGCCGAAATGCGCTCTGGCTCGCTCATCACCGCAAGGCTTGCCGCCGAACAGGGGCGAGAGGTGTTTGCGGTGCCAGGCTCTCCCCTCGATCCTCGCGCCAAGGGCAGCAACGATCTCCTGCGCCAAGGCGCGACCCTATGCGAAGGGCTTGAGGATGTGTTGCGGGTTATCCAATCCCTGCCCATCACCTCAGAACGCGAACGCGACCTGTTTGACGATGCTCCCATCGACCATGCGGGATTGGACCAAGAGGTCGAGGCCTTGCGCGAAACCGTCGCCGCCCTGCTGTCGCCCACCCCGATCCCTCGAGACGCCTTGGTCCGGTCCTGTCAGGCCCCAGCCCAAGCGGTCCATGCAGCATTGGTCGAGCTCGCCCTGGCCGGCCGCGCCCATTTTCTGCCCGGAGGCCTCGTGACGTCAGGAACAGGTGATTAATCTGTCGCAGAGCCCCGCGATTCTTCCATAGCCGCTTGCAAGGCCACAACGCGAAGGCTGGTCGCCAAGGTCTCATGACCATTGGCAGACGCCAATTTCGCTAATTCTGCCAGCATATCCGATATATAGCCTTGCACACCGACACCGGGAGGTGGTTCTGGTGGCACGAGATAAAGAGGCATATAGACCTTCCACCTAACTCATGAGGTGAGTCAAACAACCACACTATCGGGTAAGGCGCAACATAACCCGCTTAGGCTGCGTTGACATTCTGTCTTTCTCACCCTCACTTTCGCCCACTGCGTCGCAGGCGACCTGCCGACGCGCCTTTAAATGATTTGATTGATCCCAGAATGAACGTCGTCGTCGTCGAGAGTCCGGCCAAGGCCAAAACCATCAATAAGTATCTCGGCTCGGACTATATCGTCCTGGCCAGCTACGGACATGTGCGCGACCTGCCCTCGAAGGATGGCTCGGTCCAGCCTGATGATGACTTCGCCATGAGCTGGGAAGTGGACAGCAAGGCGGCCAAGCGTCTGGCCGATATTGCCGATGCCATGAAGGGTGCCGACACCCTGATCCTCGCCACTGACCCCGACCGTGAGGGCGAGGCCATCTCGTGGCACGTGCTCGAGGTTCTGCGGAAGAAAAAGGTTCTTAAGACCGCCAATATCCAGCGCGTGGTGTTCAACGCCATCACCAAGTCAGCCGTCACCGAGGCGATGAAGAACCCGCGTGACATCGATATGGAGCTGGTTGACGCCTATCTGGCGCGGCGGGCTCTGGACTATCTGGTGGGCTTTACCCTATCGCCGGTCCTGTGGCGCAAGCTGCCTGGCTCGCGCTCGGCGGGACGGGTTCAATCGGTCGCTCTTCGCCTCGTCGTTGACCGCGAGATCGAGATCGAAGCCTTCCGGACCCAAGAATATTGGACGGTCGAAGGCACGGTCACGGCTGGCTCCGACCCGTTCATGGCCCGTCTGGTCAAGCATGATGGCAAGAAGCTCGGCAAGTTCGATCTGCCCGATGAGACCACCGCCCATGCCGCGCGCTCTGCTGTCGCGGCTGGTGCCTTCACCGTCACCGCCGTGGAAAAGAAGCCGGCCAAGCGCTCACCCGCTCCGCCCTTCACCACCTCGACCCTGCAGCAGGAGGCCTCACGCAAGCTTGGCTTCTCGGCCCAGCGCACCATGCAGGCGGCACAGAAGCTCTATGAGGGTATCGATATTGGTGGCGAGACCGTTGGTCTGATCACCTATATGCGGACCGACGGTATCCAGTCCGCGCCTGAAGCCCTCGCAGAGGCGCGCCAAGTCATCGCCGGTCGCTTTGGCGGCGAATATGTCCCCGAAGCTCCGCGTTACTACAAGACCAAGGCCAAGAACGCCCAAGAGGCGCACGAAGCCATTCGCCCGACCAGCCTCAGCCGCAATCCGGGGTCCTTGCGCCTCGAATCCGATCTGGGACGGCTCTATGAGCTGATCTGGAAGCGGATGATCGCCTCGCAGATGGAAAGCGCCCGCATTGAGCGCACCACCATTGATATGGAAACCTCAGACGGCCTTACCGGCCTGCGCGCCAATGGTCAGGTGGTTCTGTTTGACGGCTATCTGGCGGTCTATGAAGAAGGCCGTGACGACGAGAGCGACGAAGATGGCGGCCGCCTGCCGATGGTCAAGGATGGCGCATCGGCCAAGGTCATAGAGGCCCGCGCCGATCAGCACTATACCGAGCCTCCACCACGCTATTCCGAAGCCAGCCTCGTCAAGAAGATGGAAGAGCTGGGCATTGGCCGCCCCTCAACCTACGCCTCGATCCTGACCGTGCTGCGCGAACGCGACTATGTGCGCATGGAGAAGAACCGCTTCATCCCCGAGGATAAGGGCCGTCTGGTCACCGCCTTCTTGGAACAGTTCTTCCGCCGCTATGTCGAATATGACTTCACCGCCGCGCTGGAAGAAAAGCTCGATCTGGTGTCGGCCGGTGAGTTGGAATGGAAACAGCTCCTTCGCGACTTCTGGAAAGATTTCCACGCTGCGGTGGGCGAGATCGGGGACCTGCGCGTCACCCACGTCCTCGACGCCCTCAATATCGCCCTTGGCCCGCATATCTTCCCGCAAAAGGAAGATGGCTCCGATCCGCGTGCCTGTCCGACCTGCGGCGTGGGTCAACTGAGCCTCAAGACCGGCAAGTTCGGGGCCTTTATCGGCTGTTCCAACTATCCTGAATGCCGCTTTACCCGCACCTTGGCCAATAGCGAGGGTGACGGCGACGCCGAAAATGCCGACCGCGAACTGGGTGTCCATCCGGTGACCGAACAGCCCGTCTGGCTCAAGATCGGTCGCTTTGGTCCCTATGTTGAGATGCCAGAGGGCGACAAGCTCAAGCGCTCAAGCCTGCCCAAGGGCTGGACACCGGCCAGCATCGATCTGGAAAAGGCCCTGCGCCTCTTAAGCCTGCCGCGCGAGGTGGGCATCCACCCCGAAGACAATGCCGTCATCTTGGCCGGCATTGGCCGCTATGGCCCCTATGTCCAGCATTCCGGCACCTATGCCAATCTGGAGAGTGCCGAAGAGGTGTTCGAGGTCGGCCTGAACCGCGCCGTTACCGTACTGGCCGAAAAGCGCGCTGGCGGCGGACGCGGCCGGGGCCGGACGGAAGCTGCGGCCCTAAAAGATCTCGGTGTTCACCCCGAAACCGGCAAGCCTGTAAAGGTCCTGTCAGGCCGCTTTGGTCCCTATATCAAGCACGGCGACACCAACGCCAACGTCCCCAAGGGATCGGAGCCTGGCGACCTGACCCTCGAAGAGGCGGTGCGCCTTCTGGCTGAACGCGAAGCCAAGGGCGGCGGCAAGAAAAAGAAGGCTCCGGCCAAGGCAAAGGCCGAAAAGGCTGCGCCCGTTAAGAAGGTTGCCGCGAAAAAGCCCGCTGCCAAAAAACCGGCTGCGAAGAAGGCTCCGGCCAAGAAGGCGGCGGTGAAGAAGACAGCCACCAAGGCGGAACCAGCCTAATCCTTCGACAGTCTTAAGGTTAGGAATGGGGTGGGAGCGGATGGAACCCCCTCGCCTAACCCTCTCCCCCAAGGGGGCGAGGGCTTTTCCTTCTTAGCCCTCTCCCTGTGGGAGAGGGTTGGGTGAGGGCCTTTCTCCTCTCAACCCCTTGTTCCCCGCGCAGGCGGGGACCCAGACCCTTACATGCAGGTTGGAATAAACGATCTGGACCCCCGCCTTCGCGGGGGATGCGGTTGATAGGGGGGCAGGTTTTCCTCATGCTGGGCCTGTCGAAGCACGAGGAAGCGGCACTAAACGCTGCCACCACCCATGTTCCCACAATGTTCTTGCTGTTCAAGCGACTCCGCGTACTAGATAGATCAGCTTAGCCGCCGATGTTCGGGCGGTTGTCGAGAGCCTTCCATGTCTGATCCAAGCCATTTCATCCGCGTACGCGGTGCCCGCGAGCACAATCTCAAAGACGTCAATGTTGACATTCCTCGGGGCCAGCTTGTGGTCCTGACCGGGCTATCGGGGTCGGGGAAGAGCTCGCTGGCCTTTGACACCATCTATGCCGAGGGCCAGCGCCGCTATGTCGAGAGCCTGTCGGCCTATGCCCGGCAGTTCCTAGAGCTGATGGGCAAGCCGGATGTGGACTTGATCGAGGGCCTGTCGCCCGCCATCTCGATCGAACAAAAGACCACGTCTAAGAACCCGCGCTCGACCGTCGGCACGGTAACGGAAATTCACGACTATATGCGCCTGCTCTGGGCGCGGGTCGGCACCCCCTATTCGCCGGTCACAGGCCTGCCCATCGAGAGCCAGACCGTCAGTATGATGGTCGATAAGATTGTCGGATTGCCCGAGGGCACACGCCTGTTGCTACTCGCGCCGATGGTGCGGGGCCGTAAGGGCGAATATCGCAAGGAAATTGCCGATCTCCAGCGCCAAGGCTTTCAGCGCCTCAAGATCGACGGGGAATTCTATCCCATCGAAGAGGCCCCGGTTCTCGACAAGAAATTCAAGCACGATATCGACGTCGTGGTCGACCGGATCGTCGTCAAGGGCGGCCAAGAACAGCGCCTAGCGGACTCTCTGGAGACCGCTTTGCGTCTGGCCGATGGGATCGCGGTGGCCGAATGGGCTGATATTGAGCCGGGCGCAAAAGAGCCGCAGCGGCTGCTGTTCTCGCAGAAATTTGCTTGCCCGGTCAGTGGCTTCACCATCAGCGAGATCGAGCCGCGGCTCTTTTCGTTCAACAATCCGTTCGGCGCCTGCCCGGCCTGCGACGGGCTTGGCGTCAAGCTGACCTTTGATGCTGAACTGGTCATTCCTGATCCGGACAAGGACCTGCACCACGGGGCCATCGCGCCCTGGGCCAAGAGCCCATCGCCCTTCTATACCCAGACCCTGCAGGCCCTAGCCCTGCACTACGGCTTTTCGATGGACAAGCCTTGGCGCGAACTTCCGCCTGAGGCCAAGAAGGTCATTCTGGCCGGAACCGGCTCGACCAAGATCAAGTTCGCCTATGATGACGGCGCGCGCCGCTATGACGTGACCAAGCCCTTCGAGGGGGTGGTGACCAATATGGAGCGGCGCTGGCGCGAGACCGACAGCGCCTGGGTGCGCGAAGAACTGTCGCGCTATCAGTCCGACACCCCGTGCGAGGCCTGCGACGGCTATCGCCTCAAGCCGGAGGCCAAGGCGGTCAAGATCGTCGGCAAGCATGTTGGCGAAGTGTCTGAACTGCCCATCCGCAAGGCTCAGGAATGGTTTGAATCGCTAGAGGGCCGACTGACACCCAAACAGATGGAGATCGCGCGGCGCATCTTGAAAGAGATCAATGACCGGCTTCGGTTCTTGGTCGATGTCGGGCTGGACTATCTGAACCTATCGCGCGCCTCGGGCACCCTGTCGGGCGGGGAGAGCCAGCGCATCCGCTTGGCCAGCCAGATCGGATCGGGCCTGACTGGCGTGCTCTATGTGCTGGACGAGCCCTCCATCGGCCTGCATCAGCGCGACAATACAAGGCTGTTGCAAAGCCTGCGCGGCCTGCGTGATCTGGGCAATTCGGTGCTGGTGGTCGAGCATGACGAGGAGGCTATCCTCACCGCCGATCATGTCATCGATATGGGGCCAGCGGCGGGTATCCATGGCGGTCACATCGTCGCTGAGGGCACGCCAGACGACATTATGGCCAATGCCAACAGCCTGACCGGCCAGTACCTGACCGGCACGCGCGAAATTTCCGTCCCAGATGGTCGCCGTCCGATCAACCGTAAAAAGATGATCAAGGTCTCCGGCGCGCGGGGCAATAATCTACGCAACATTACCGGCGAAATTCCCGTCGGCGTCTTTACCTGCATCACCGGCGTGTCGGGCAGCGGAAAATCGACCTTCACCATCGAGACCCTCTATAAGGCCGCCGCGCGCCGCATCAACAATGCCAGCGAAGGCCCCGCCGCCCATGACCGGATCGAAGGTCTGGAGCATTTCGACAAGATCATCGATATTGACCAGTCCCCGATTGGCCGCACGCCGCGCTCGAACCCGGCGACCTATACCGGCGCCTTCCAGCCGATCCGCGACTGGTTCGCCCAGCTTCCGGAATCCAAGGTGCGCGGCTATGGTCCTGGCCGCTTCAGTTTCAACGTCAAGGGCGGGCGCTGTGAGGCCTGTCAGGGCGACGGTCTGATCAAGATCGAGATGCACTTCTTACCGGACGTCTATGTCACCTGCGACATCTGCAAGGGCCGTCGTTATAACCGCGAGACGCTGGAGATCCTGTTCAAGGGCCAATCCATCGCCGACATTCTCGACATGACCGTCGAAGAGTCCGCCGCCTTCTTCAAGGCCGTGCCCTCGGTGCGCGACAAGATGGAGACGCTCAAACGGGTGGGTCTGTCCTATGTCAAGGTCGGCCAATCGGCGACTACACTGTCCGGCGGCGAGGCCCAGCGGGTCAAGCTGTCCAAGGAACTGTCCCGCCGCGCGACCGGCAAGACGCTCTATATCCTCGACGAGCCGACCACGGGTCTGCATTTCGAAGACACCAATAAGCTGCTCGAGGTGCTGCACGAGCTGGTCGATCAGGGCAACACGGTTGTGGTCATCGAGCACAATCTCGACGTCATCAAGACCGCCGACTGGCTGGTCGATTTCGGCCCCGAAGGCGGCGACGGCGGTGGCCTGATTGTGGCGACGGGCACCCCCGAGGATGTCGCTCAGTCCAAGGACAGCTGGACCGGGAAATATCTCGCTGAGGTGTTGGAGCGCCATGAGGTGCGCCGAAAGGCCCGCGCCAAGGCCCTGACGTCGAAGAAGGGGTGAAGACCACATCCTCGTCCTTCGACAGGCTCAGGATGAGGATGAGGATGAGGATGAGGATGAATGGAATTGCAAGGGCCCCTCACTCTTCCTCATGCTGAGCCTGTCGAAGCACGAGGAAGCGGCTTGACCGCACCCCATCCCGTGTTCCCCGCGCAGGCGGGGATCCAGAACCTTTCACTCAGACTGGAAACGGCCCTCTGCCGCGTCATTGCGAGGCGCAGCGCGCCAAAGCAACCCTGGGGATCATCACTTCAGGTCCGCGCCAGTCCCCTGGGTTGCTTCGCTGCGCTCGCTATGACGCGGCGAGGATAGTGGATGTCCCCCTCACCCAACCCTCTCCCCCAAGGGGGCGAGGGCTTATCGGTTCTAACCCTCTCCCTGTGGGAGAGGGAAGGGTGAGGGCCTTACTTGTTTTTCTTAAACAAGACCCCCTACCCCGGCTTCGCCGGTACTTCCCCCAGAGGGGGAAGATCTGTGAGGTTTAAATCTTCCCCCTCTGGGGGAAGTGGCGCGCAGCGACGAAGGGGGCCTTGTTTTTCCTTATATGAACCCTGAGGATGCCCCCACCCGACAAAGAGGAAACGAACATGAAGCTCTATGGTGCCCCGAACCCCGCCCCCAATCCGCGCCGCGTGCGGATCTTCCTTGCGGAAAAGGGCATCGATCTGCCCGAGACCCTCGTCAATATGATGCAGCGCGAGCATAAGGCCGACGACTTTGTCGCCAAAAATTCGCTCGGTCAGATCCCGGTCTTAGAGCTGGATGATGGCGAGATCATCACCGAAACCATCTCGATCTGCCGCTATCTTGAGGGCATCCATCCGGACAAGCCGCTGTTTGGTACCACCCCGCTCGAGGTGGCCAAGATCGATATGGCGATCCGCCGGGTCGAGTTCCAACTGATGAACCCAGTCGGCAATTTCTGGCGTCACGCCCATCCCTACACCGCCAAACTCCTGACGCAATTCAAGGATTTTGGCGAATCCAACCGAGAGGCCGTCGCCCGCGCCATGTTGTGGCTAGACCGGGAATTGGAAGGTCACGACTTTATCCATGGCAACAGCTACACCATGGCCGACATTGCCGCCCTGACGACAGTCGATTTCGCAGATTGGATTGGCTTGCCGATGCCAGAAGATGCCAAGCGCCTGCGCGACTGGCATGCCCGCGTCACGGCGCGTCCGAGCGCCGCCGCCTAGACCATACCGAACCGGCTAGCCCTCTGGATCGCCGTGATAGTCGACCAGAGCGGCATAGGCCATCGCCTGTGGGGCCAGTACGACGGCGTAATAGATCGCCGTAATGGTCGCGCCGAACAGTTGATAGAGGATCATGGCTGGCGTGAAGAAGGCTCCGATGGACGAGAAGTCCGGCCGGAACAGCTGGCCGACATCGGCCAATGAGCCTCCCAGAGCGGTCATGATCACGCCGGCCAAGGCGACAAAGACGATATAGGCCATCAGGGCCGCAACAATGCCCATCACGAAAGCGAGGATATAGGCTCCGAACAGTTGCCAGAAGTGGTTGCGGGTCACCGACCAGGCGCGGAATACGACGATCCGGCGCTCTGCAAAGGTCATGGGACCACAGAGCGACAGGCGCACCGCGACCCAGATCATGCCGCCAAAGGCTGCAAGCCCACCCAAGGTGCCCAGTAGGGGCGCGAGTGGCGGGGCAACAGCGGTCGCAATGCCGACAATCATGCCAATGATCAGGGCAATGCCGAACATGGCAACCATCATCAGCAGGCTGACCGCGAGGGTCACCGCCATCAGTCGGAACTCATCTTCGCCGAGGGCCAGATGGGCGACAACGCCGCCGGGACGGCCCAGCACGATCCGGAACACAGCGCAGGCAAAGATGGCCATGACGCAAATTCCGACCGGGAATGACACGGCATAGAAGGGCAAGAGCTTCATCAGCGTGTCGATCGATTGCTGGGGATCACCACCGCTCTGGGCGGCCTGTTCGAGCGCCGTAAATTCAGGACCAACCGACAGGATCATAAAGATCGCCATGGTTAGGCTGACCAAGAAATAGAAGCCAGACCAGATCGAGAGGGTCACGGGCCGCTCACGCGTCAACCGGAACCCTTCAAAAGCCACGTCAGTCGGTGAAAACGCCGTCATTTGAACCATTCCCCAGCGCCGAATCTGGTCGGTCACTATCTTCCTTATCTGCTGGTTTCAGCCTTTGGTAAATAGACGCAAATACCCCTGCCGAAAAAGGAATTTGGACAAACACAGTCCAGATAACGGAAACAATATTGAGGAGAATTTTGGATAACCCGGTCACACCGCCAGACTTCCGGTCCAAGGTCGCGATAAGGAAACCTAAGCAATATACCAGCCCGATCGACGCGAACGGCACCAGCGCCAACACCCGCCCCTTGGTCAGATAGGCGCTGGATAGGACCCGTACCCCACCACCATAGACGCTCGCGACTTGGCTCAGTGCAACCCGAAGATAGAGCCAAACGCCGCCAAGGGCACCGAGACCCGCAACCAAAAGGACCGCGCTCACGCCCACCGCGCCCAACTCGTTCATGATGGCGGGTATGCCATCCATCGTCAGTTCATGTCCGCGCCCATAGGCGATGACTGCAGCGAACACCAAGGTCAAAAACAGAACTAAGACCGCGTAAAAGACGAGCAGCAGGCACACCATGATAGATGAGATTAGATGACGCCATCCCATCGAAAGCCATTTCCGGTAGAAGAGACGAAACCGCAATTCTTGCGGCGACGACTCATTGGCCGCCAACCCATAAACCAGTCCCGTCATCACGAGGCTTACGGGCAACATAACGATGAGCGTCCCCCAGAAAGCAAGCGCACCCGTGACACCCTGTTTGTAAAAATCGACCGGTAAGAGCGCCAAAGCGATAGAAGGGATCATGGACAATGCAAAAGGCACACGGACTTTCCCCCAAACCCTCCTAACGTTGGCAAAACCGGCGGCGAGGATGGGGCCGAGGGGGAGTTCCTGAGACACGGTTTCACCTTGTTTCTGAAGGGCCAAGGGCCTGAACGCAGATTGAGTTCAACACCGCTGGTTTAGCGGCTATAAGGCCGCCATGTCTATTGATCCTATTCATATCATCGGCGGCGGCTTGGCCGGTTCAGAGGCGGCCTGGCAGGCGGCTGAGGCGGGCGTGCCGGTCATCCTGCACGAGATGCGCCCCGTGCGCGGCACTGAGGCCCATCAGACCGAAGGACTGGCCGAACTGGTCTGTTCCAACTCGTTCCGGTCGGACGATTGGGAGCACAATGCCGTTGGCCTTCTCCATGCCGAAATGCGCCGCTGCCAATCGATCATCCTCAGCGCCGCCGACATCCACCAGGTGCCCGCGGGCGGCGCGCTGGCTGTGGACCGTGAGGGATTTTCCGCGGCCGTCACCGCCCGGCTCGAGGCCCACCCCCTGATCACCATCCGGCGCGAAGAGGTCGAGGGCTTGCCGCCAGCGGACTGGGCCAATGTCATTGTCGCGACCGGTCCCCTGACCACGCCCGCCCTGTCGCAAGCCATCTTGGACCTGACCGGCGAGGGGCAACTGTCCTTTTTCGACGCCATCGCCCCGATCATCCATACGGACAGTATCAATATGGACATTGCGTGGCGCCAATCGCGCTACGACAAGGAAGGCCCCGGCGGCGACAAGGCGGCCTATATCAACTGCCCCATGAACAAGGAGCAATATGAGGCCTTCATTCAGGCCCTGCTCGACGGTCCCAAGACCGAGTTCAAGGACTGGGAGAATGTGCCCTATTTCGACGGCTGCCTGCCCATCGAGGTCATGGCCGAGCGCGGTCATGAGACCCTGCGCTGGGGACCGCTCAAGCCCGTCGGCCTGACCAATCCGCGCGATCCGCTGGTCAAGGCCCACGCCATCATCCAACTGCGCCAAGATAATGCCCTAGGCACGCTCTACAATATGGTCGGGTTCCAGACCAAGCTGAAGCATGGCGTTCAGGCCGATGTGTTCCGCATGATCCCCGGCCTTGAGAATGCGCAATTCGCACGGCTCGGCGGCCTGCACCGCAACACCTTCATCAACTCCCCTCGCCTGCTCGATAGTGGCCTACGGCTCAAGGCACAGCCGCGCCTGCGCTTTGCAGGTCAGGTCACGGGCGTTGAAGGCTATGTCGAAAGCGCCGCTATCGGCCTGCTGGCCGGGCGCTTTGCCGCCGCACAGGCGCTGGGTCAGCAATTGGCCCCGCCGCCGCCCACGACCGCCCTAGGCGCCCTGATCGACCATATTACCGGCGGGCACCTCGAGGGCGGCGCATTCCAGCCGATGAATATCAATTACGGTCTCTTGCCGCCGATGGAGCCGCCCAAGATCGACCACGAGGGCAAGAAACTCCCCCTCAAGGAGAGGGGGCGAGCCAAGAAGCGGCTGATGAGCGTTCGCGCTCTCGCCGATCTGGAAACTTGGCTGCAGGGTTAGACCCGGCCCGTCAGGCTGGCCAAGAAGATCCGCAGCGATTTTGAGAAGGGTCCGGGTCTCTTGCCCGCACCATAGGGCCGCGCCAAGGCCGCTTGGGCAATAGCCGGAAAGGCCTCAACGGGCAGATCGCCCATTGCCGTTCGCGCGGCCTTAAGGTCATGGTCAATGCGCCCCCTTGCCCAGCCTTGCGCCAAATCGGGTGACAACCGGCCAGACCCCAACAGCGCCCCAACCCCATAGGCCCTTGCCGCGCTTCGGATGGCGTGAGGATCCGTGCCCGGAGACAGGATCGACAGGGCGAGAGCACTAAACACCACCTGCATGGCATCGACATGAGCAAGGACCGCCTCTTCGCTCTCCAGCACCGTGCGGCCGAGATCGTCAATCCGCGCCTCGATCAGGCTGTTGAGCAGCACCGGGGACAGGGCGTGACGCTCAAGCACACCGGCCAAGCCTAGGGCCGCAGGGTGAGCCCTCGGCGCTAGGCCACGGCCCACCTCATCAAGGGCCTCAGACCACCAGGTCAGACGAATTTCGCCCATCAAGACATCACTGACCAGATCTCGAACCTTGGCCAACTCGTGGTCAAAGGCGAGGATGGCCAGCACGTCAGCGCGCGCCTGCGGATCGGCAATCAGCCGACTGGCCAGCCACCGATCGGGGTCCACGCGCTTGATCAGGCTGTCAATATCGTCCGTCATGGTTGGGAAATGGTCCGATTGAGCCGACAAAAAAGGGGCCTGCCGTTGCCAGCAGGCCCCTTTATCGATTGATCCTGATCTTAGCCGAACAGGGTTTGGTTCATGGTCATGGTCACCAACATGGGGATCGACAGCAGCAGGTTGGTGCGGCTGAACAGCATGGCGGTGCGACCGGCCTTGGCCTTTGCGTCGGCATCGGCCTCAACAAGGCCCAAAGCGATCTTCTGGTTTGGCCAGATGAACAGCCAAACGTTCAAGAACATGATCGTCGCCATCCACATGCCCACGCCGATGAACACGGTCTGCGGATTGGCAAAGCCTTCCAGCGCGCCCAGCGTATAGGCCTGCACAAGATAGCCACGATTCCAAGCCAGCACGATACCGGCCAGCAGGGTGGCCACAGCGGCCCAACGGAACCAGAACAGGGCCTCAGGAGCGATATATTTGGTCACGCCTGCCTTCAACTCAGCCGGGACGCTTGGCATCATGCGGATCTGGACGAAGTTGAAATAGTACAGCAGGCCGATCCACAGGATGCCCGAGAACACGTGGATCATACGGAACACGCCTTGCCAGAAGATGGCGTCGGTGCTGCCGTGATGGACGCGGTAACCGGCGACCAAGATCAGCGCCAAGACTACGCTCACAATGATGGTGTTTCTAAAATTCTGCAGCAGACCTGCCATGTTGCCCTCCCAAGAAGCCCGAAGGAGCCTCGATTTAGCGGGCAATATACGGCGATTTGTCGCGCCCATGGAAGGGGGAATGAACAGATCGTCTAAATGGCGATTAGCGCCGCTGCTAATCGTCGCCCCTCAGCGGCCAAGACATTGTACATGCGGGCGGCTGTGGCGGTGTCCATAAACTCTAGTCCAATGCCCGCCCGCTGCAGGGCATCGCGAACTGACCGGGGTGGTAGGGCCTGCACCGCGCCGGTCCCCAGCAACACAAACTCCACCGTACCCAAACCCGCCGCAAAGACGGGAGCCAAGTGATCCGGGGTCAAAGCCTCTAGGCTCGTCGCCTGCCAAGGCTGGGCGGCATCATCAAGGATCAGCAGCGAGCCCTCATGGCGTTGGCCAGAGACCCGAAAGCCTCCGCCGCCATAGGCATCAATGGATGGCGGATGACGCAAGACCCTAGCCCTTGAGGACCGTGGCGATGGGCTCAGCGTCGTCGTTCCGCTTGACGCCCCACAGAAGGATGATCGGCGAGGCGACATAGACCGACGAATAGGTACCGATCACGATGCCGAAGATCAGTGCGATCGAGAACCCGTGCAGGGCCTCACCGCCAAAGATCGCCAGACCCGACAGTGCCAAGATGGCGGTCACACCGGTAATGATCGTCCGCGACAGGGTCTCGTTGATCGACAGGTTGATCACATCGCGCAGAGGCATCTTCTTATATTTACGCAGATTTTCGCGAAGACGGTCGAACACAACCACCGTATCGTTCATTGAATAGCCGATGATGGTCAAGATCGCGGCGATCATGGTCAAGGTGAACTCAAGTCTGAACAGCACGATCAGGCCAAAGGTCAAGATCACGTCGTGGAACAGGGCGGCCACGGCCCCCAGACCGAACTGAAGCTCGAACCGAAACCAGATATAGAGCAGCATCAGGCCAATCGCGACGCCTAGCGCCAAAATACCGTTGCGGAAAAGCTCGCCCGAAACCTTAGGCCCCACCACTTCAGTCCGCGAATAGGTCACCGGACCGATGGCCGTATTCAGAGCCGTCTTCACCCGCTCAACGGTCTTGGCCGGATCAGACCCATCTGGGGTCTGGAAGCGGATCAGGGCGTCATTGGGCGCACCAAAGGCCTGAACCTGAACATCACCCAACCCAAGCGTTCCCAAGGTGCCGCGCACGGTGACAAGGTTTACGTTCTTAGCGCCTGTGTTCAGTTCCAGAACGGTACCGCCCTTGAAGTCGATGCCGAAATTCAGCCCCGGACGATAGAGGGAAACACCCGTCGCCAGCACGGCAACGATGGACAGGATCGCAGCGATACGAGCGAAACCAACGAAATCCAGATTGGTCTTCTCTGGAAGCAGTTTGATGAACGGCCAGAACATGGGTTTCGCCTTAAATAATCGGAAGTTTTTTGGGACGGGCGATACGGAACCACCAGCCGATCAGGACCTGGGTAATCAACACGGCCGTGAAGACCGAGGTGATAACGCCAATGGACAGGGTCCAGGCAAAGCCGCGAACCGGCCCAGAGCCGAACTGGAACATGATCAGGGCGGCAATGATCGTCGTAACATTGGCGTCGATGATGGTGGTCATAGCCTTCGCATAACCGGCCTCTGCCGCCGCAATGGGCGTGCGTCCGGCTCGAACCTCGTCTCGCATCCGCTCATAGATCAGCACGTTGGCGTCAACCGCGACCGCGAGGGTCAAGATCAGACCCGCAATACCGGGCAGGGTCAGGGTCGCTTGCGTCACACTCATCAGAGCAACGATCAGCAGACCATTGACGACCAGGGCCGCCGCCGCAAAGCCACCGAACAGACCATAGGCCAGAATGATAAAGGCAAAGATCAAGGAAGCACCGAGAAGGGTCGAGAACTGACCCGCCTGCACGGCATCGGCGCCCAGTTCAGCGCCAACCGTACGCTGCTCTTCAACCTTCAAAGGCGCAGGCAAGGCACCGGCGCGAAGCAGGACCGCCAACTCATTGGCGCTGGCCTCGGTAAAGTTACCGCTGATCTGGCCGGAGCCACCGCGGATGGGTTCATTGATGCGTGGGGCAGAAATGATCTTACCGTCGAGCACAATCGCAAAACGCTTGCCCGTATTGTCCGCCGTAGCATCGCCGAAGCGACGGGCCCCTTGGCCATTGAACCGGAAGGACACGACGGCCTGGCCGGCCTGATCGAACGCGAGGCGGGCGTCGGTCAGCATTTCGCCGGACACGACCGCACGACGCTTGACCAGTTGCATCGGCTCGGACGGCTCTTCACTGGGTAGGAGTTCAGACCCGGGAGGAATACGTCCGGCCGCGGCCTCTTGCAGGGTGACACTGTCATCGACCATCTGGAAGGTCAGCTTCGCGGTTTGACCGATCACGTTCTTCAAACGCTCAGGATCGCTTTCGCCGGGGGCCTGAACCACGATACGGTTAGTCCCTTGACGGATGATCGTCGGCTCACGTGTACCGAGGGCATCAATCCGCCGACGCAGGATCTCAATCGATTGCTCGACGGCCTTAGTCGCTTCGGTGTTCAAAGCCTCCTGAACGAGGGAAAGCTCGATGGTCTGGTCGCTGAGGACCTGAACATTCATGTCCCGACCACCGCGTGCGCCCGGCAAAGGCTGGCCAAGACGGCTAAGGGCCTTGCGGGCGGCATCGACCTGAGTGGGATCGGTCACGCGAACGGTAATCACGCCATTGACCTGACCCAGACCGCTAAAGACGATCTGATCGGTGCGCAGGGTGCCGCGCACATCTTCAAGCAGATTGGCCAAGCGCTCACGCTTCAGCGCGTCCGTGTCCACTTCGAGCAGAAGGTAGGAGCCCCCCTGCAGGTCAAGACCCAGATTAAGCTTCTGATGCGGAGCCCAAGCGGGCATCTGATCCATCACCGACTTGGGCAGGACGTTTGGCAAGGTGAACACAAGGCCGAACAGAAGTGCGGCTGTGCAAGCGATCACCTTCCAGCGGGCAAGATTGAGCATGGGCTTTGGACTTTCGGCGCCTAAAGGATGGGCGGTAACATCAAAAAGAACGGCGGCAGGATGGTCCCGCCGCCGCGATCATTAGGACTTGGTGTCGTTGGCTGCGGCAGGCTCGCCGCGCGTGCGCACATCCGAGATCATCGACTTAACGACCTTCACCGTCACGCCAGTGGCGATTTCGACGCCCACTTCGGTCTCTTCGACGCGCGCGACCTTGCCGATCATGCCATTCGACAAGACCACCGTGTCGCCACGCTTAATGCCGGTGATCAGGGCCTGATGTTCCTTGGCGCGCTTTTGCTGCGGACGAATCAGGAGGAAATAGAACAGGACCAAGAGCAGCAAGATCGGTGCGATCTGCATCAAAAAGTCTTGTGGGCCGCCCATTGGGGCGCCTGCTGCTGCAGCGGTCTGGGCCATAGCCGGGGTCGCGAACATGAAGTCTCACCTGTTATGGTCGGCCGATACGAACATCGTCGGCCTGAAGTTGCCGGAAACTAGGCGTTGAAGGCGGGTTTTGCAATGGAGCGCCAACCGCTTTAGGAACCATTGGTCATGACCCATGATCTAAATGCCACCCTGATCCGTATCGCTGAGGCTCTAGAACGCCTAGCGCCCGCCCCTGTGCCAGAGCCAGACTTCGCCTCAGCCAAGCTCTTCCGCCATGATGCCGCCCAAGGTCTGTTCGTCGCTGCGCCGGACTATCCGCTGGCGCTGGACCTTCTGGTCGGGGTCGAGCGGCAAAAGTCGCGTTTTGTTGAGAATCTGCGCCGCTTTGCCAAGGCGCGTCCGGCCAATCCGGTCCTGCTCTGGGGCGCGCGGGGGGCGGGCAAGAGCTCGATGGTCAAGGCCGCCTTCATGGCCGTCGCCGCCGAACAGCCCATCCTTCGCCTGATCGAGGTGGACCGCGACGAGGTCACCGCCCTGCCCCGCCTGTTCGAGCGCCTGCGCGGACGCCCAGAGCGGTTCTTGGTCCTGTGCGATGACCTGTCGTTCGAAGAGGGCGCGGCCTCGGCCAAGGCCCTGAAATCTGCGCTTGAAGGCGGGGTCGGCGGGCCACCGGAAAATGTACTCTTCACCGCCACCTCCAACCGCCGTCACCTGATGCCGCGCGACCATAACGAGACCAAGGGGGCCATGGCCGCCGCCGAAGATGCTGAAGAGGAGGTCTCGGTTTCTGACCGTTTTGGCCTATGGATCGGCTTCCCGCCCATGGACCAGCCGACCTATCTGGAGGCCGTGCGCCTCTATGCCCAGCGCTTTGACCTGACGATCAAGGACCTCGACCGCCGCGCCCTACAGTGGTCGCAGCTTCGCGGCAGCCGATCAGGCCGCGTCGCTTGGCAATTTATTCGGGATCTGGCGGGGGAGTTGGACCGCGACCTGCAGGGGTAGTCCCCCCTACTCCGGCTGCGCCGGTACTTCCGCCTTTGGAGCAAGTGGCCTAAAGGGCCGAAGGAGGCCTTGTTTTCTTCCGCTTTCCCCGCGAAGGCGGGGGCCCAGACCCGTTCACGCGGTTGAGAGGTTCGGTGATACCCCCCTCTCCCAACCCTCTCCCCCTCAAGGGGGGAAAGGGCCTTGTTATTTCATTCGCGTCGTTGCGAGCGAAGCGAAGCAACCCTGAAGACTGACACGAACCAGAGTTGATGTTCCCCTGGGTTGCTTCGGCGCGATGCGCCTCGCAATGACGCGGAACATATCGATCCGCCCTCCTCATGCTGAGCCTGTCGCAGCGTGGGCAACCGCACGGTCCGTGCGCACCATCCTCGTCCGTCGACGGGCTCAGGATGAGGATGAATGACAGGGCTGTGGATGCATCCCCCTCACCCCACCCTCTCCCCCAAGGGGGGCGAAGGCTTTATCGTTCTTCCTTAGCCCTCTCCCTGAGGGAGAGGGTTGGGTGAGGGCCTTGTTTACCCCTACCTCGGCATCACCAGCGCCGGATCAATCGGGCGGGCCTTTTCTTTCGGCGAGGGAGCATAGCGCAGTTCGAAGTGGAGCTGCGAGGCCTCGACGCCGCCGGTGCGACCGACCGTACCGATGGTCTGGCCCTGGGCGATGCGATCCTTGATCTTGACCGAGGTGCTGGCCATGTGGGCATAGGCCGTGACCCAGCCGCCTTCGTGCTTGATCAGCACGAGATTACCGAAGCCGGGGACCAGATTGCCCGAATAGACCACCTCACCGCCCGCAGCCGCGCGGACGGGATCGCCGTCCTTGCCGCTGAGATTGATGCCGTCATTGCGCTGACCACCGGGCTTAATACCGAAGCCAGAGATCACGTCACCGCGCACAGGCCACAGGAAGCGTCCGCGACCCGAGGCGATGACCTCAGACTCCGTCGGTAGCGCCCCGGTCTCCGCAGCAGCGGTCGGTGCCGGCGGCAAGGTTACGGGACGTGGCTCTGGTCGAACCGGTGGTGGCAGTGTTCCATTGGCGACCGGCTTGGGCGGCAGAACCGTCGTGGTCGAAGAGGTCATGGGCTGATTGAGCGGCTGGGCGGCAGCGGCATCATCGGCCGCGCGTTTGGCTGCAAGCGCCCGTTCATTGGCCAAACGGGCGGCCTCACGACGGATGGTTTCTTGCTCAGCTTCAAACCGTGCGGCTTCGGCGCGGTCGGCGGCAGCCTGCTGCGCGGCGCGCTCAGCCGCTTCTGCCTTTTTGGCCAAGCGCACCTGAACCTCAGCCGGCAGCTTGACCTTCTGGCCGGGGCGCAGGCCCTTACTGGAGGTGGTTTTGTTCAGCTTGGTTAGGTCCGAAACGCTGACATCAAAGCGGTCGGCAATGTCGGAATAGGTATCGCCGCGCTGAACCTCATAGACCATCGGCGCAGGGACCTTCAGCACCTTGCCCCTTGGCAGGGCATAGGGCTTTTTCAGGCCGTTCATCTTGATCAGGTCGTCCTTGTCCATCCCCAGACGCTTGGCGACGCTGGCGACCGTATCACCCTTAGCGACCTTGTAGGTGCCCTTGCCGCCCTGCACGTGCTTAGGCAACGCGGCATAGGACTGGGTCGAGATCTCAATGGCGGGACCACTATCGGCCTCAATCGAACTTGGCGCGACCACAGCGCCAGGGACCTTTATGACCTTGCCGCGCGTTAGGGCGTAAGGCTTCTTAAGCCCGTTGAGGGCGATGATCTCAGACTGGCTAACCTTCAAACGCTTGGCGATGATGGCGACGGTGTCACCCCGAACCACCTTGTAGGTGTCAAAGGTTTCGGCAGCCTCGACGACTGGTGCAGACTTAAGGTCTGACTTCGCGCTTGGCTTAGCGTCCGCCTGACCTGGCACCTTCAGGACCTTGCCCAAAGAAAGGGCATAGGGCTTTTTGAGATCGTTTAGCGCGATGATGTCGTCTTGACTGACCTTCAAACGTTTGGCGATGAGGCCAACCGTGTCGCCGCTTTTCACCCTATAGGTTGCGCTCGTCGTCGCGGCCTGAGGCTCAGATGATCGAACCTTTGCCTTGGGCTCAGCCGCCACCATAGCCTTGGAGACCGTTAGGGTTAGAACCTGACCAAGCTTCAAAGCATAGGGCTTTCGCAAGCCATTCAGATCGATAATTTCGGCTTGGCTAACGCCGGTTCGATTGGCGATTCCGCCCACCGTGTCACCCTTGGCAACCGTGTAGGACGAGGGGATGGCATCTTTAGATTTGGCTTTGGTATCCGAGGCGCGATCGGATTTGGCATCAATGCGCGACGATGCTTTAGCCGCCTTAGACGGCGTAACCTTCAGTACCTTGCCCAAGGATAGGGCATAGGGCTTTTTGAGGCCATTCATCTCAATCAGATCGGCTTGGGTCATGTCCAAGCGCTTAGCAATCGCCTCAACCGTATCGCCCTTGACCACGACATAGGTGCCGTCAGCTTCGGCGTTTGCGGCTGCGCGCTTGGCCGACTTGCTGTGGGTCGCAGCATCGGCGCGCAGGACTTCGCCGCTCAGAGGGCTCACACTGAGGGCAAGGGCCGAGGCCAAGATCAGGACTTTTCTCATCGCCGCTCCAAACGAAAGATGGCGGGAATCACCGTTGGCATGGTCGGGCACCATTTACCATGCCGCCCACTCAAGCAAATCAATAAATAATTCCACAAGTTATAGTTCGCGTGCCACACCCTCAAGTAAGGGTACGAAGCGGACATCACAGAGGGTTTCCACCTTAAAGTCTCCCTTTCCGTCGCCGGCATAACGCATCAGGCTCTGCACCGGCCCACGCCCAACCGGCGCGACCAGCACGCCAGAGGGTTTGAGTTGTGATAGCAGTTCCCTAGGCTCACCTGGCGCTGCGGCTGTGACCAAAATACGGTCAAAAGGTGCCTGCTCCCGCCAGCCTTCCGCGCCGTCGCCAAACCGCGTGATAATATTGGTCAACTCGAGCGCCTTGAACCGCTTCTCCGCCTCGCCCATCAAGGTGCGATAGCGTTCGACCGTATAAACATAACGCGCCAGTCGCGCCAAAACGGCGGTTTGGTAACCTGATCCCGTCCCGATCTCCAAAACCCGCGAACGGGGCTCGAGGGTCAGGGCTTGGGTCATGAGGCCAACAATAAAGGGCTGACTGATGGTCTGACCGCAGGCGATGGGCAGGGCCGAATCTTCCCAGGTCCGGTCCTGAAACAGGTCCGGCACGAACAGGTCGCGCGGCGTCTGCTCCAGCGCGCCGAGGACGTTGGGATCGGTGACACCTTGCGAACGCAGACCCAAGATCAGGCGGGCGCGCCGGGTATCGTCTGTGTCTGGCTCATCGGTCATGGACCTTGCTACCCTCTCGGCGGCGTGCCGCCCAGAGCCTTTTTCAGCTCATGGACTGTGGCATTGTGGGTAAGGTCGATATGGAGCGGCGTGACCGAGATCTTGCCGTCATAAATGGCACGCAAATCGGTGCCCTCAGCCGGGTTAGACATCTGACCGCGAAAGCCCAGCCAGTAATAGTCATTGTTGCGCAGGTCCGTTCGCCGCTCGGCCTGGATCAGCGGATTGTCGCGAAAGCCCTGTCGCGTGACCTGGACTTCCTTGACCTCAGAGGCTTCGAGATCGGGAAAATTGATATTGATTACCACGTCGCTCGGCCAACCGGCCTTGAGCACCTGCCGGATTACGCCGGGCCCAAAAGCTTCGGCTGTGGCAAAGTGAATATGATGGTCCTGATGTCGGATGCGGCGCGCTTGGCTGAGGGCCATCGACGGGACGCCGAGCGCCATCCCTTGGATCGCACCGGCAACCGTGCCCGACATGCTGACATCCTCGCCCATGTTCTGGCCGTGATTGACGCCAGACAGGACCAGATCGGGCCGCTTACCGGGAATCAATTCCTGAATGCCCAGAAGGGTGCAGTCGGTAGGCGTGCCCAAGACGGCAAACCGCTTCTCGCTGATGTGCCTGACCCGCAAGGGCTCGGACAGGGTCACCGCGCGGCTTGCCCCAGACTGCTCGCGCTCCGGCGCGACGACCCAAACATCGTCGGACAGGGCCGCTGCAATCTTTTCGAGGCAGGCGAGGCCTTCGGCATGAATACCATCATCATTGGTCAGCAGGATGCGCATAGATCGGCCCTAGGCCTTGCCACCGATCTGGGTCACGCCGCCCATATAGGGCACCAAGGCCTCCGGGATCAGGATAGTGCCATCGGCCTGCTGATAGTTTTCCAGCACCGCCACCAGCGTGCGGCCGACCGCCAGACCCGACCCGTTGAGCGTGTGGACATAGCGTGTGCCCTTCTCGCCTGCGGCCTTGAACCTGGCATCCATGCGCCGAGCTTGGAAATCGCCGCAGTTGGAGCAGGAACTGATCTCGCGATAGGTGTTCTGGCTCGGCAGCCAGACCTCGAGGTCATAGGTCTTTCTCGCGCCAAAGCCCATGTCGCCGGTGCAGAGCAACATGGTTCGGAACGGCAGGCCCAGCGCCTCCAGCACGCCCTCGGCGCAACCAACCATGCGCTGATGCTCCTCCTCGGACTGTTCGGGCGTGGTGATCGAGACCAGCTCGACCTTGTAGAACTGATGCTGACGGATCATGCCGCGCGTATCACGCCCCGACGCCCCGGCCTCAGACCGGAAACTCGGCGTCAGGGCGGTCATGCGCAGGGGCAGGTCCTCAGTCGCCACGATCTGCTCGCGCACAATATTGGTGATCGAGACCTCGGCGGTGGGGATCAGCCAGTGATCGCCCGTGGTGCGAAACAGGTCCTCGGCAAACTTCGGTAACTGACCCGTACCATAGAGGGCCTCGTCCTTGACCAGCAAGGGGGGGGAGACCTCCATATAGCCGTTCTGGACGGTCTGCATGTCGAGCATGAACTGGCCGAGCGCCCGTTCCAGCCGGGCGATCTGGCTTTTCAGGACCACGAACCGCGCGCCGCTCATGCGAGCGGCGGCCTCGAAATCCATCATACCCAGGCCTTCGCCCAGATCGACATGGTCCTTCGGCTTATTCAGCGTGGCGGCGGGCACGTCCTTGGGGTCCCCCCAGCGGCGGACCTCGACATTGCCGTGCTCGTCGTCGCCGAGCGGCACATCGTCAGCGGGCAGGTTGGCCAGCGAGGCGAGAAGGCCCCGCAAGGCCTCAGTCTCGACCTTTTCGGCCTCACCTGCAGCGGCCAGATCGACTTTGAAGCCTTCGACCGCCTCCATCAAGCGCGCGGCCTCGGCCTCGTCCTTGCGACCCTTGGCCTGACCGATCAGCTTGGAGGCATCATTGCGCTTGGACTGGGCCTCTTGCCCCGCTGTCTGGGCAGCGCGTAAGCGATGGTCGATGGCGAGGATGGCGGAGGACTGAGGCGCAAGCCCACGCTTGGCCCAGGCCGCGTCATAGGCCTCTGGATTATCGCGAATTGCCTTGATGTCATGCATGGGGGCGCGCCGAAAAGAAAATCGAAGGTTGGCCCCCTTCTAAGGTGCGCCGCGCCGGACGCCAACCCCGTCAGGTCATACTGACGGGGTTGAAAGCCTAGGCGATGTCTTTTTCGAAGGTTTCGATCTGACGGGCGGTCCAGTCCGGCGACTTGGTATAGCGCGCCAAGAGGTTATAGATCACCGGCACCACGAACAGGGTCAGCAGGGTGGCAAAGATCGCTCCCGAGAAGATGACCACGCCAATGGTTTTGCGACTGCCTGCCCCCGGTCCAGACGCCAAGATCAGCGGCAAGGCCCCGCAGGCGGCCGAGATTGAGGTCATGATGATCGGGCGCAGACGAAGGACCGACGCCTCGATCACCGCCTCGCGGATCTTCAAGCCGTCATCGCGGAGTTGGTTGGCGAACTCGACGATCAAAATGCCGTTCTTGGCCGCCACACCGACCAGAATGATCAGGCCGATCTGACTATAGGTATTGATCGAAGAGCCGGCCATGAGCAGGCCAAAGAGCCCGCCCAAGGCGGCAAGGGGTACGGTCAGCATGATGACGGCAGGATGGATCCAGCTTTCAAACTGGGCGGCCAGAACCAAAAACACCAAAAGCAGCGCCATGCCAAAGGCGAAGGAAATGCCGCCGCTGGCCTCCAGATAGTCCTTGGCCACCCCGCCCCACAGGATGGTGACACCCTTGCTGGGCTGCGCAGCGGCCTGATCGCGATAGAACTGCACGGCCTCCTCGACCGTGTAGCCGGGGTTTAGTTCCGCTGTGAGGGTCACCGACCTCTGGCGATTGATCCGCTCACGATCGGGCGTGTCGCCGCGAACCGAGGTCTTAACCACCGAAGCCAAAGGCACCAACTCGCCTGAATTGGCGCGGACATAGAGGGTATTGAGATCCTGCTCGGTCCGGCGCTTTTCAAGGTCGGTCTGTAGGATGACATCATATTCCTGCCCTCCCTTGATGTAGGTGGTGGATTTGCGCGACCCGAACATGGTTTCCAGCGCTCGGCCAACCGCCTGAGGTGACACGCCTAAGGAGGCAGCCTTGTCGCGGTCCAACTCGACCAGCAGGCGCGGCGATGTGGGTTCATAGTTCAAGCGGGGGCGGGCCAGGCCCGGATTGCCCTGAGCGGCCTTAAAGATCGGATCGATCCAAGCGGCCA
>CANCJE010000006.1 GCA_947378235.1 Caulobacteraceae bacterium
GGCGTCCACGGCATCCTCGTTCCCGGCGGCTTTGGTGAGCGGGGGGCCGAGGGCAAGATCCGTGCAGCCCAGTTCGCGCGTGAACGGTCGGTGCCCTATTTCGGCATCTGTTTTGGCATGCAGATGGCGGTGATCGAGGCCGCGCGCAACGTCGCCGGCATTAAGGGCGCGTCCTCAACGGAATTTGGCCCGACTTCTGATCCGGTCGTGGGTCTGATGACCGAATGGGTGCAGGGCAACGAACGTCTACAGCGCCAAGAGGGCGATGATCTGGGCGGAACCATGCGTCTGGGAGCCTTTGAAGCGGTATTGACCCCCGGATCGAAGGTTTGCGACATCTATGGCGGGCTTTCCATCCGCGAGCGCCACCGGCATCGCTATGAGGTCAATATCGCCTATCGCTCGCAGATCGAGTCGGCGGGTCTGATGTTCACCGGCCTATCGCCCGATGGCGTCCTGCCCGAAATTGTCGAACGGCTGGACCATCCTTGGTTCGTCGGCGTGCAATATCACCCCGAACTCAAATCCCGCCCCTTCGCCCCACACCCCCTCTTCGCCAGCTTCATCGGCGCCGCAAAGGTGCAGAGCCGGTTGGTTTGAGGGGGGCTTTCTGACCTCACTTGAACTTGTCGGCGGTTTAGGGCATACACCGCCCCTCATTCGACGGAACAGGTTCGTGACCCGGCCCGACGACACCTTTTTAGATGCTCCCGAGCAAGAGATTCAGACATGGCTGTTCCTAAGCGTAAAATATCCCCCTCGCGCGCTGGCATGCGTCGTTCGCACCAGGGTTTGGGCGCAAACTCCTACATCGAAGATAAAGAAACCGGCGAACTGCGCCGTCCTCACCATGTCGATCTGAAGACCGGCATGTATAAGGGCCGTCAGGTTCTGACCCCCAAGGAAGACTAGGGGCCTCGGGTCTCGGTTGGGCGATTGAGAGCGCCTGACTGCTGGACCGTTGCTGTTCAGGCGGCGCGTGAGGCCTTCCTCGCGCGCCGTCTTTATTTTATCCGCCCGCTGATGCGGGACTGCTCAGAGGACTGCCATGACTGAGATCGTCGACATCGTTGCCCGTGAAATTCTCGATAGCCGGGGTAACCCAACGATTGAGGTCGATGTGGTTCTGGAAGACGGAGCCTCTGGCCGCGCCGCCGTTCCGTCAGGAGCCTCTACGGGCGCTCACGAGGCCGTAGAGCGCCGCGATGGCGATAAGGGCCGCTATATGGGCAAGGGCGTGCTTCAGGCCGTTGGTGCGGTCAATGGCGAGATCTTTGACGCCCTGTCTGGCATGGATGCTGAAGATCAGCGCCGCATTGATAGGCTGCTGATCGAGCTCGACGGCACCGCGAATAAGAGCCGTCTTGGGGCCAACGCCATTTTAGGTGTGTCTTTGGCAGTGGCCAAAGCTGCTGCGGATAGCGCCGCCTTGCCGCTGTACAAATATGTCGGCGGTGTCTCGGCCCGTGTCCTGCCTGTTCCAATGATGAACATCATCAATGGCGGCGCCCATGCGGACAATCCCATCGACATCCAAGAGTTCATGATCCTGCCCACCGGCGCGGCCAACTTCTCTGAAGGCCTGCGGATGGGCGCGGAAATCTTTCACGGATTGAAGAAGGCCCTGAAGGATGCCGGTCACAATACCAATGTCGGCGACGAGGGCGGCTTTGCGCCGAACCTCGGATCCGCCGAAGAGGCCTTGGCCTTTATTGTTAAGGCTGGAGAGGGCGCGGGCTACCGGGTCGGTGACGATTTCGTGCTGGGCCTCGATGTCGCCTCGACCGAATTCTTCAAGGACGGCCTCTATCACCTTGAAGGGGAGGGCAAGGTCCTCGATCAGGGTGGTATGGTCGACTATCTTGCAGGCTTGGCCGCCAAGTTCCCGATTGTCTCGATCGAGGATGGCTGTTCGGAAGACGATTTCGAGGGCTGGAAGCTGCTGACCGAGCGTTTGGGCGCTAAGGTACAGTTGGTTGGCGATGATCTGTTTGTCACCAATCCAATCCGTCTGGCCGATGGTATTGAGCGTGGTCTCGCTAACTCGATCCTGATCAAGGTCAACCAGATCGGCACCCTGTCGGAAACCTTGGATGCGGTCGATATGGCCCATCGCGCAGGCTATACGGCCGTGATGTCGCACCGTTCGGGTGAGACTGAGGATTCCACCATCGCCGATCTTGCTGTCGCCACCAATTGCGGACAGATCAAGACCGGCTCTCTGGCGCGCTCGGACCGGTTGTCCAAGTACAATCAGTTGCTGCGCATCCAAGAAGAACTGGACGATCAAGCGATCTACGCCGGTCGCCGCGCGCTCAAGGGCCGCTAAGCGCCCTATAAAAACCCTTTATTAGCCATGTTCTATTAACCCTGACCGGCAAGACTGGTCAGGGTTTTTTAGGTCAAAGGGGATTCGCACGTGTTGGCTCAGCTACGCTCCAATTGGCGGACCTTGGCCATCGCCTTTTTGATCTTCTATTTTGGATTTCATGCCCTTGCCGGTGATGGCGGGCTTTTGACCTGGTCCAAGCGCAACGAGATGATGGCCGCCCGTGCGGAAGAGTTGAAGCAACTAAAATCTCAACGGGCGGATATGGAGGCGCGTGCCCTTCTGTTACGCAATGAGAGCCTTTCTAAGGACCTGCTTGAGGAAAGGGCCCGATCTCTACTAGGGTTCTCGGACCCGAGGGATTATGTGGTTCGTATGGGACCGCAAGCCTGACTCCACGTTAGGCCTTAGGGTTCTAAACGAAGCGCCACTTAGGGGTGCTGTGGGAGTTGCCAATGGCGCGAGCGCGCAAAAGCGTTGAGGTCGCAAAGACCGCCAACAGCCAAGAAGACCTGCTGAAGTTCTATCGTGACATGTTGCTCATGCGCCGCTTTGAAGAGCGCGCGGGGCAGCTCTATGGCATGGGACTGATCGGTGGGTTCTGCCACCTCTATATCGGGCAAGAGGCCATCGCGGTCGGCATGCAGTCGATCCAGATCAAGGGTGATCAGATCATCACCGGCTATCGTGACCACGGCCACATGTTGGCGGCGGGGATGGACCCGCGCGAGGTCATGGCCGAGTTGACGGGACGCAGTGGCGGCTCCTCACGCGGCAAAGGTGGCTCGATGCACATGTTCTCCATCGAGGCGGGCTTCTTTGGCGGGCACGGGATCGTCGGGGCTCAGGTGTCGCTGGGTACGGGTCTGGCCTTGGCCAACCAGTACAAGGCCAATGGCAATGTCGCCTTTGTCTATTTCGGCGATGGCGCGGCCAATCAGGGCCAGGTCTATGAGAGCTTCAACATGGCCTCGCTGTGGAAGCTGCCTGTGGTCTATGTGGTTGAAAATAATCAATATGCCATGGGGACCAGTATCGAGCGCTCCTCGTCCGAAACCCATCTTCATCGCCGGGGCGTGTCCTTCAACATTCCCGGTGAAGAGGTCGATGGCATGGATGTCGAGGCGGTTCGTGAGGCCGGTGCCCGCGCCGCCGCCCATGCCCGCGATGGCCATGGTCCCTATATTCTCGAAATGAAGACCTACCGTTATCGCGGCCACTCCATGTCCGATCCGGCTAAATATCGGACCAAGGAGGAGGTTGACGAGGTCAAGAAGACCCGCGATCCCATCGATCACCTGCGCGAGGTTCTGGACGCTAAGGGCTGGGCCGATGAGGCTGCCTATAAGGCCATCGATGCCGAGGTGAAGGCCATTGTCGCGGACGCCGCCGAATTTGCCCGTACCTCGCCCGAGCCTGATCCGGCAGAACTCTATACTGACGTTTATCTTGAGGCCGCCCAATGAGCGTTGACATCCTCATGCCCGCCCTCTCTCCGACCATGGAGGAGGGCACCCTTGCCAAGTGGCACGTCAAGGTGGGCGATACCGTTAAGGCAGGCGACGTGATCGCCGAGATCGAGACCGACAAGGCGACCATGGAGGTCGAGGCTGTCGATGAGGGCGTCATAGAGGCCCTTTTGGTCGAGGCGGGCACCGAAGGGGTCAAGGTCAATAGCCTGATCGCGCGCCTATCGGGCCAGGGGGGGGCGAGCCCCTCCGCGCCTGAGCCGACCCCGCCCCCCAAGGCCGAACCGCGTGCGCTCAGTCCTTCACCGACGGCGCAGCCCGTTCTGGCGGACCCAGAGCTACCGGAGGGCACGACCTTCATCAAGCAGACCGTGCGCGATGCCCTGCGCGACGCCATGGCCGAAGAGATGCGCGCCGACGACCGGGTCTATCTGATGGGCGAAGAGGTGGCGCAATATCAGGGGGCCTATAAGGTCAGCCGCGACCTTCTGCAGGAATTTGGTCCGCGCCGGGTCATTGATACGCCAATCACCGAACATGGCTTTGCCGGTCTGGGCGTCGGCTCGGCCATGGCCGGACTGAAGCCCATTGTCGAGTTCATGACCTGGAACTTCGCGATGCAGGCCATCGACCAGATCATCAATTCAGCCGCCAAGACGCTCTATATGTCCGGCGGCCAGATCAAGTCGTCGATCGTCTTCCGAGGCCCCAATGGTGCGGCCTCTCGCGTCGGGGCGCAGCACAGCCAAGACTATTCGGCCTGGTATGCCAATGTTCCTGGCCTAAAGGTGGTGGCCCCCTATGACGCCGCCGATGCCAAGGGCCTGCTAAAGGCGGCGATCCGCGACCCCAATCCAGTCGTCTTTCTCGAGCACGAGATGATGTACGGAGTTGAGTTCGATGTGCCCCAGATCGACGACCATATCGTGCCCATCGGCAAGGCCAAGGTGCGCCGTATCGGTCAGCACGTGACCATCACCGCCCATTCGCGCATGGTGGGCTTGGCCCTCAAGGCGGCGGACCTTCTGGCGCAAGAGGGGATCGAGGCCGAGGTGATCGACCTGCGCACCCTGCGGCCTCTGGATCACGCCACCATCGTTGAGAGCGTGCGCAAGACCAATCGTCTGGTCACCACCGAAGAGGGCTGGGGTCCGATGGGTGTTGGGGCGGAAATTATCGCCCGCGTCGTCGAGCATGGTTTCGACTATCTTGATGCACCTCCCATGCGGGTCTGTCAGGAAGATGTGCCCTTGCCCTATGCTGCCAATCTCGAAGCCTTGGCCCTGCCGAGCGTCGAAAAGATCGTCCAGGCGGCCCGCGCCGTCTGTTATGTGAGCTAAGCCTATGTCTATCGACATTTTGATGCCAGCCCTGTCTCCGACCATGGAGGAGGGCGTATTGGCCAAGTGGCATGTGGCGGTGGGTGACACCGTCAAGGCGGGTGACGTCATTGCCGAGATCGAGACCGACAAGGCGACCATGGAGGTTGAGGCTGTGGACGAGGGGGTGATTTCCGCCCTGCTGGTCGCGGCGGGGACTGAGGGGGTGAAGGTGAACACCGTCATTGCCCAGTTGGCGGGTGATGGTGAACGTGTCTCTGCACCGCAACCCCCATCCCCGGATGCGCCGGGACTTCCCCCAAAGGGGGACGATCTGAACGCGTCAAATCCTCCCCCTCTGGGGGAGGGGGACCGCGAAGCGGTGGAGGGGGTTCGGCCCTCATCAGGCCGTATCGCCGCCTCACCCTTAGCCCGCCGCCTTGCCCGTGCGGCGGGTCTGGATCTGGCTACGATCAGCGGCAGTGGCCCCCATGGCCGGATCATCAAGCGCGATATTGACGCTCAGGCGGGGCGCAGGCCGGTCACGGCTCAAGCCGCGCCGACACAGGCCTCAACGCCGCGTCAGGTTCAGAGCTTGGAAGAGATGGGCATCGCGCCGGGATCCTATGATCTGATCCCGCTGGACGGCATGGGCAAGACCATCGCCCGTCGCATGACCGAGAGTTTCAGAGACATCCCGCACTTCCCCCTCTCCATAGACTTGGAACTGGACGCCCTGCTAAACGCCCGCACGCGGATCAATGCGGGTCTGGAGGCCTCAGGCGTCAAGGTCTCGGTCAATGACCTGATCATCCGCTGTGCGGCCTTGGCCCTCAAACGCGTGCCGATGGCCAATGCCAGCTATACGCCGCAGGGTATCGCGGTCCATCACCATGCCGATATTGCCGTGGCCGTGGCCATTGACGGGGGCCTGATCACCCCGATCATCCGCGCTGCCGAGACCAAGGGTCTGGCCCAGATCGCCACCGAGATGAAGGATCTGGCCGCCCGCGCCCGTGCGCGCAAACTAAAGCCCGAAGAGTTCCAAGGCGGCACCTTCTCGATCTCCAACCTCGGCATGTTCGGCATCAAGAGCTTCGCCTCGATCATCAACGAGCCTCAGGGCGCGATCCTGTCGGTCGGGGCGGGCGAGAAGCGAGCTGTGGTGCGGGGCGACCGCCTCGGCATCGCCACGGTGATGACCGTGACCATGACCTGTGACCACCGGGTTCTGAACGGGACTATCGGGGCGCAGTGGCTCAATGACTTCAAGGCATTGGTCGAAGACCCCCTGATGATGTTAGCTTAGGCCAAAGCGCAGACTGATTTGGAGCACCGACCATGAAAACCACCGCCGCCGTCGCCTTTCAGGCTGGCAAGCCCTTGGAAATTGTCACCCTCGACCTCGAAGGCCCCAAGGCCGGTGAAGTTCTGGTCGAGATCAAGGCCACGGGTGTCTGTCACACCGACGCCTACACCCTGTCGGGCAATGACCCTGAGGGTCTGTTCCCCGCCGTTCTGGGCCATGAGGGCGCAGGCGTGGTGCTCGAGGTTGGCCCCGGCGTGACTTCGCTGGTCCCCGGCGACCATGTCATCCCGCTCTACACCCCAGAATGCCGTAACTGTAAGTTCTGTCTGTCGGGCCGGACTAATCTTTGCCAAGCCATCCGCTCCACCCAAGGTAAGGGCCTGATGCCCGATGGCACCAGCCGCTTCTCCTATAAGGGCCAACAGGTCCTGCACTATATGGGCACCTCGACCTTCGCCAACCATACGGTCCTGCCTGAGATCGCTCTGGCCAAGATTCGCAAGGACGCGCCCTTCGAGAAGGTCTGTTATATCGGCTGCGGCGTCACAACCGGCGTTGGCGCGGTGATCAATACGGCCAAGGTTCGCCCCGGCTCGAATGTCGCGGTTTTTGGTCTGGGCGGCATTGGCCTGAACGTGCTGCAAGGCGCGCGCATGGTCGGCGCGGACAAGATCATCGGTGTGGACCTGAACCCCGAACGCGAAGCCATGGCCCGCAAGTTCGGCATGACCCACTTCATCAATCCCAAGGACACGCCCGACGTGGTGGCGGCGATTGCCGAACTGACCGACGGCGGCGTTGACTATTCGTTTGAGTGCATCGGCAATGTCAATGTCATGCGCCAAGCCTTGGAATGCTGCCACAAGGGCTGGGGCGAAAGCGTCATCATCGGCGTCGCTGGCGCCGGTCAAGAAATTGCCACCCGTCCGTTCCAACTGGTCACGGGCCGCGTCTGGAAGGGCTCAGCCTTTGGCGGCGCTAAGGGCCGGACCGACGTTCCAAAGATCGTTGACTGGTATATGGACGGCAAGATCGCCATTGACGATCTGATCACCCACGTCATGCCTATCGAAGACATCAATAAGGCCTTCGACCTGATGCATCACGGCGAATCGATCCGCACGGTCGTGACCTTCTAAGACCGATTGGCTTCAAACCCTCCCCCAGCGCGGGGAGGGCCTAGCCCCGATAGCGACTGTTGAAGTTGGCCAGAGCGGCCATGATCTCTGTCTGATAGTCGGTAGCGACCTCGGTCTCATCGGGACCGTTGGTAAAGATGAAGAAGGCGTCAGCTTCAACCTGATCGGCGATACGCTCACCGGCCAGTTCTGACGTGATCCCCTTGGCCTTGGCCGTGGCGATCATGGCCTCGGCCACATCGGTGGGAACCTGACGTGGTCCGCCGAACCGCTCTTGGCGATGGGCCAGAGAGTTCCAAATATCGCTGACCACCACGCCCGGACAGATGACCCCGGCGCTGACATTGCTGCCCGCAAAGTCGCGGCGCATGCACAGGCTATAGCCCATCAAGGCATGTTTGGCCGAGGTATAGGGAGCCAATATGCCGCCGCGCTGGCTTTCGGGCAGACCTAGGGCATGTTCCGAGGCCGTATTGACGATCTTACAGGGCAGGCCGCTGGCCAGCATGGTCGGGGCAAAGGTGGAGACACCGGTAAAGGCTCCGGTCACATTGACCGCAAAGGACCAGTCCCACATGCGCCGGGGCGTGGTGTGGACCATGCCGCGCAGTCCAACGCCTGCATTGTTCAATAACATCTGCACCGGCTGGCCGAACAGGGTCGGGGCCATCTCGGCTAAGGCCGCCCAACTTGCGTCTTCGGTCACGTCGAGGGCAGCGCTGGCCGCCTCAAGGCCCTGATCGCGCAGGGCCTTGGCGGCTTCAGCGGCTCGGTCAGCCTGAATGTCGGCCAAGATGACCTTGGCCCCGCGACGGGCAAGGGCGCTGGCGATGCCGAGGCCGATGCCTGAGGCCGCGCCGGTGATGATCGCAACAGCGCCCTTGACCTGCATGGCTCTAGAACCCGCCGAGCTTGGCGTAGCGGTCGCGGTGATAGGAGGAACCGCCGAAGGTGGCCTCGGCCACGCGGGCACGCTTCATATAGAGGCCGGCATCGTGAGCGTCGGTCATGCCGATCCCGCCATGCATCTGAACCATCTCGTTGGAGGCCAGATGCAGCACGTCGCCTGCCTTGGCCTTGGCCAGAGAGGCCAGAGCGCGGATGTCGTTGGACTTTTCATCAATGGCGTCCAGCGCCGCCTGCACGCAGGAGCGGGCCAGTTCTAGATCGGTATAGAGCTTGGCGGCCCGGTGTTGCAGGGCTTGGAAGGTGCCGATGCCCTGTCCGAACTGGGTGCGGGTCTTCAGATAGTCGAGCGTGATCTCGAAGGCTTGGGTGGCGGTGCCGATCATTTCGGCGGCTAGACCGGCGCGGGCGCGGTCGAGGGTCTGTTCGAGGATGGCAAAGCCGCCATCGACAGGGCCCAGAACCGAATCGGCGGTAACTTCGACATGGCTCAGGGTCAGGTTCGCCACCGCGCGGCTATCGACCATGGTCAGGTTCTGGCGCGTCAGGCCCTTGGCTGAACCGTCGACGAGGAACAGGGTGATGCCCGCCTCATCGGATTTGGCACCGCTGGTGCGGGCCACGACGATCAGAAGGTCAGCAGAGCCGCCATCGAGGACAAAGCTCTTGGTGCCGTTCAGCACATAGCCCGATCCGGACTTGGTCGCTGTCAGGGCGATGGTCGAGGGGTGGTGATGGGCTGTTTCGTCAACGGCCAGGGTGGCGACCATCTCGCCCGACGCAATCTTGGGCAGCCAAGCGGCCTGTTGGGCCTCACTGCCGCCGAGCATCAAGGCGGTTGCGGCCGTCAGGGCCGTCGAGACCAGCGGTGAGGCGGTCAGGGTCCGGCCCGTCTCTTCCAGCACTAGACCCAGGCTGCGATAACCAAAATCGGCGCCGCCATGGGCTTCGGGAATGATCACCCCTGCCCAGCCCATCTGGGCCATGTCGGTCCAGGCGGCGGCATCAAAGCCGGTCGCACTCTTGGTGTCGCGCAGCTTGCGCAGGGCGGTGACAGGGGATTTTTCTTGGGTCCAGTCGCGCGCAGCATCGCGCAGCATCACCTGTTCTTCGTTCAAGACAGCCATTGGGGTCTCTCTCTCTAATTTTTTCTTTAAAGGGTTTTGGGATTGGCTGCCCACGCAAGGGCCGCCTCTAAACGATCATTGCCCCAGAACAGCTCACCGTCGTCAGTGGTGAAGCTGGGGCTACCAAATAGTCCGCGTTCCATGGCCTGCGCCGTATTGGCCTTCAGTTCGGCCTTGATAGCGTCACTGCCCGCCGCGGCCAGCACCGTTTCAGGGTCCGCCCCAAGGCCGGTGATCAGGGATGTGACGACCTCTTGGTCCGAAATCTCCAGATCGTCAGCGAAATTGGCGCTGTAGACCGCCTTGGTGAAGGCACTGGCCCAGCCGGGAGTCTTGTCGGCCAGAACCACCCGTGCCGCCAAAAAGCCATTGCGGGGAAAGCGGCTGGGACTGCGCAAGGGCAGGTCCAGTTCGCCGCAGACCCTGGCCATGTCTCGCCACATATAGACCCCCTTGATGGGGACCACATTGAACGGGCTGTCGGTCATGCCTTGATGGGCGTGGAGCAGGGGCCCGAGTTGAAATGGGCGCCAGATTACGTCCACCCCTGCCGCCGCAGCCAAGGCTTCGATGCGATGGGCTGCGGGGTAGGAATAGGTCGAGGCAAACTCAAACCAGAAGGTTAGGCTCGGCATGGCTTACTGGTGATCCAACAGACCAAGGACGCGCTTGGCGACGACATTAAGGTTGATCTCGGACGTGCCGCCCTCGATGGAGTTGCCCTTGGAGCGCAGCCAGCCGCGCGTCTCGATCAGCTCACGCTTGGTGAAGCCTTCGCCTTCCCAGCCCAGTCCCTGATGGCCCATAGATTCCACCAGAAGCTCGTACTTGTCTTGGTTCAGCTTGGCCGCCGCATATTTGATGATCGAGGTGGCGGGGCTGATGGTGCCGCCGGCCTTGGACTCTGCCTCAACCCGACGAACGGTCAGGGCAAAGGCCTTGGCGTCCATCTTATGGCCAGCGATGCGGGCGCGCAGGTCGGCATCGGCGATCTTGCCGTCGACTTCGCCGACATGGCTGAGGGCCACCCGTTCCAGTTCCAGACCCGCCGCGCCGCCAAAGCCGCTGGAGGAGATGTTCTGACGCTCATATTGCAGCAGGCGTTTGGCGATTTCCCAGCCGCCATTGAGCTTACCAACCAGCTGCGCCTTGGGGACCTTCACATCTGTGAAGAAGGTTTCGCAGAAGGGAGACTCGCCGCTGATCAGCTTGATCGGACGCGGCTCGACGCCCGGGGTGGTCATGTCGAACAGCAGGAACGAGATGCCCTCGTGCTTAACCGTCGTGTCGGTGCGCACCAGACAGAAGATCCAGTCGGCTTGGTCGGCATAGGAGGTCCAGACCTTCTGGCCGTTGACCAGATAGTGGTCGCCCTTGTCCTCGGCGCGGGTTTGCAGCGAGGCCAGATCGGACCCTGCGCCGGGCTCTGAATAGCCTTGGCACCAACGGATCTCACCGGTGACGATCTTGGGCAGGTGGGTCAGCTTCTGCTCTTCGGTAGCATATTCCAACAGAACCGGGCCAAGCATCCAAAGTCCGAAGGAGAACAGGGGCGGGCGGGCCTTGATACGGGCCATTTCCTGTTCCAGCACCTTGGCTTCACCGCGCGACAGTCCGCCGCCGCCATAGGCCTTGGGCCAGGTTGGAGCGGTCCAACCCTTGGCCGCCATCCGGTCGAGCCAGAGCTTGCTATCGGGATTTTTGAAGGTCCCCTTACGACCCGCCCAAGGGGTTTCCTCGCCCGGCATGGGGGTGCGCATGGATTGGGGGCAATTGGCTTCAAGCCAAGCACGGGTCTCGGCGCGGAAATCGTCAAGTTCGGCCATGATGGGTTTCCTCATAGGGTCTGGATTTGTCCGGACCTTATCAAGGGCGCGGGCCGGAGCAAGCCCTTTGAAAACATTGTTTTGCCTTGTTTCCGTCGCAAAATCACCGAAGCCATCAAACTGTTGCGAAATTTACTATATAAGCCCCGCTGATGGGCCTTTCTGGAAGTCGTATGCGCTGGGCGCAAGATATCAAACCGGGCATTTTGGCCTTAGCGCCAACCTTAGCCGCAATCGCAGCCTTGGCTGCAGGCCTGATGCTGCTTGCCTCTGGGGCAACGCCCTCTCAGCCGGAACGGCTTCGGCACCTGATTGAGTTCGCGCCCCTGTCGCTGGTCGAAATCAGTCACTTTTTGTCTAGCATTTTGGGCCTGGTCTTGGTCCTGTTGGCCTTCGGTCTGCGCCGCCGTCTCGATGCGGCTTGGGCAGCGACCATTGGGCTGGTGACCCTCAGCGCGATCTTGGCACTCTTGAAGGGGTTCAATTGGGAAGAAAGCGTCGCTCTAGGCCTGATCGGCATATTCCTTCTGCCTTTACACGAAGCCTTCCCGCGCAAGGCCCGTCTGACGCGGGTGGAGATCACACCAGGCTGGATGCTGTCGGCCATGGCGGCCATCGCCGGCACCGTGTCCTTGGGCCTGTGGTCTTTCCATAATGTCGACTATTCGGACGAGCTCTGGTGGCGCGTGATGGCAGACAATGATGTGAGCCGCTCACTGCGCGCGTCGGCGGGCGTGGCCATCCTGTTCATGGTGATCGGAATTTGGCGGCTGCTGTCGACACCCGCAACGCCGCCCGTCGTGGGGGATGATGATCCGACCTTCGAGCGGGTCCGTGCTATCTTGGCCAGTTCGGAGGGTGCGCCTCCGGAAGCCAATCTCGCCCTGCTTGGCGACAAGCGGTTCCTGTTCTCGCAGTCGGGTGAAACCTTCTTGATGTTCGGTGTACGTGGCCGGTCCTGGATCGCGCTCGGTCCGCCGGTGGGGCGCCGGGAAGAGCGGATGGAACTGCTCTGGCGGTTTAGAGAGCTGGCCGATGCCCACGCCGCTCGCCCCGCCCTCTACGGTATTGGCCCCGATATTCTGCCCGAGGCGGTGGAGCTGGGCCTATCAATTCAAAAGACCGGCGAGTCAGCGGCCGTGCCTTTGGACAGTTTCAGTCTCAAGGGTCGAAAACGTGAGGTTCTGCGCCGCAATTGGCGCAAGGCCGGAGAGGTGGGGGCACTGTTTGAGGTGGTTCCGGCCCAGGCTGTCCCCGCTATTCTTGACGAGCTTGAAGCCATTTCCGATGCGTGGCTTGAGCACCATGCAGGCGGCGACAAGGCCTTCTCAATGGGCGGGTTCATTCGGCGCTATGTGGCTGAATTTCCCTGTGCTCTGGTCAGGGTTGAAGGCCAGATTGTCGCCTTCGCGACCATCTGGACCACACCGGATCGCACGACCTTTTCGATGGATCTGATGCGCTATTCCGATGACGCGCCCAAGAACGTCATGGACTATCTGTTTGTCGAACTGCTGCACTGGGGCGTGGGACAGGGCTATGTGGCCTTTGAATTTGGCGTCGCGCCCTTGGCCGGTTTGGAAGACCGACCGCTGGCCCCGATCATGTCTCGCGTGGGACGGCTCCTGTTCGAGCGTGGCGAGGAAATCTACAATTTCCGGGGCGTGAGGCGTTACAAGGACAAGTATGATCCGATCTGGGAGCCGCGCTATGTCGCTGCGCCCCATAAATGGGCCATTCCGATCCTGCTGGCCGATGCCAGCATGCTGGCGTCAGGGGGCATGGCGGGCCTTGCCAAGCGGCCCAAGCGCCCGGATGAGCCGACCGTCTAGCGCCGATTATTGCCCGTCTCGATCCCATGAAGGTTGGCCAGATGGACCACCATCATCAGTAGGGCCGCCGCACTTAAGAGCATCAGGAACCGATAGGGGATCAGTCTGGGCCCCTTGACGAAATTCGGCGGTAGTGCCCCGCGCCAGCCAAAAAATGCGGTTAAGAGGGCGGCGATTGCGCCAATCACCAAGGTGGTCGTCTGATCCATAGGCCTTGAATGGCGACCCAAAGGGCTCTGCGCAAGGCCTACCAGATCAGTTTGCGCCTTTAAATCGTGTTTAATTCATTGCGGCCTTTGGTTAATGGTTCGTTTACACCCTATGAAACGGGCGTTAGCGTAAGAGCCAATAGGTGGAGACCGAATCGGATGGCCTTGGGGGAACCTTGGAGCGTGGATGGGCAAGAGCCCAAGACCCAAGAGACAGCAGAGCGTCCTGCTGTTCGCTTGGTACCGTCACCCTTTGACCGGCTCGCATCCTTGAACCCTCACGACGCGCAAACGGCTCAATTGGTTGAGGCGGTGCTGGCGCGCCTGAATGAGCGGCTTGATCGGACCGAGGCGACGACCGCTGAAGCCATCCGGGGGCTGCAGGAGGCCTTTGATCGCCTAGCAAGCTCCAGTGACTCCGGCCGGGGAGATCGTCATAGCGTTGAACACCGGTTCGAGGCTCTGGCGCGTGATCTGCATGAGCAGGTCGAGGATGTTCGCAGCGACCTGGTTCAAAGCCTGAAATCCAGTACCGACAATCGGTTCTCGCAGGTTGCCAAGGCCCTAGAGGCTATGGGCCTACATATGGTGTCGGCCGAACGGCGTTCCTCTGCGGCGCTTGAGCAGGTCAGCGGTGAAGTGGCACGCCTCGGTGGGGCCATGGATCAGCGGCTTGGACGCTATGAGATCGTCCAGTCTGACGGGCTCGAACGGCTGAGTGCCGAGATCGATCGAATTGCCGAACGGTTGTCGGAGCGCATTACCAGTTCGGAGCGTCGCGCGTCCCAAGCCATAACAGAGGCCAAGGACGAATTTTCCCTCCTGTCCAGCAGCATGGCTGAGCGCACCTATCAGGCCACTACGGACCTATCCGACCGTATTCGTCAGAGCGAAGAGCGCACGGCCCGACTGTTGGAAGAGGCCCGCGCCAAACTTGATCAACGGATTGTGCCGCCTGCGCCTGTGGTGGCCGAGGCTGAAGCGCAAGTGGAGCCTCAGCCTGTCAGGGCTGGGGTCGAAACCCGTCCCTCTGAACCTGTCTTGATCAATCCGTTCATGACCATGGATGAGGTCGAGGCAGAGGCAGTATGGGATCTAGGTGACGCGACCTCTGTGTCTATCCCTAGCCTTGACGACGACTCGGATATCGAAACCGACGAGGACGAAGGCGCGAGCTTCTTCTCAAGCGGTCTTGCGGCCGAATTGGCGGCAAAGATCAATGGTCTTCAGGCTGAGCGTTCCGGTGATCTGTCCGCCGATATGGACGACGAGGTTGATAATGATCTGTCTGATGTTCCGGCGGCAGAGGCTGATCTAGACCTCTCGTCGGTAGCCTATCAACCGACCAGCGCCAGATCATGGTCGGGGGTTGAGGCTGATCGCAACGTCCTGTTCGCGCCGTCCCGACCGACGGGCCGGGCCGCCCGTCGGCAAAGGTCCCAGCCTCCGCGCAAGGCCATTGTCGCCAGCTTAGCGGTTGTTTCGGTCGGGGTCGCGATTGCGGGTTTGGCCGTCATTGGGTCTGGCCATCAAAATCTGTCCCCCACTCAGGCCTTTCAGGCGGCCATCGCTACGCTCAAGGGGGAACGGAAAGGGTCCGGACCGATCGCCGATGCCACCCAAATGGCGCAGACCGCAGCGCCGGTGCAGCCGCCAGCGCCGCGCGCCGCGGTCGCGGTTCTCAGCCCCACCTTGACCAACAGTGATGCCGGTGCGCCGATTGAATCGGTCACTCAATCAAAGTCGGTGATCTCCTCAAAGGACTATGCCGCCCTATTGACGCGTCTGTCCGCCAGCGATGGCAGCGGATTGCCCAAGCTCAAGCGCCTCGCCGAACAGGGCTATGCCCCCGCTCAGAACGATTTGGGTAAGCTGTTCGAGGCCGGCGATCTTGGTCTGACCAAGGACTTTTCATCGGCCCGCCTTTGGACCGAACGCGCTGCAAAGTCCGGTGTGGTTGAGGCGATGCATCGGATGGGGCTCTATCATTATTATGGTCAAGGGGGCGCTCAGAACCCTGTCCTTGCGGCCCAATGGTTCCGCCGAGCTGCTGAGCGCGGCATGCTCGACAGCCAATATAATCTGGCTCAACTCTATGAGACCGGTCTCGGCGTCACGGCCAACAGCACTGAGGCCTATCGATGGTACCTGATCGCCGCGCAATCGGGTGATCAAGAGGCGCTCAAGAAGGTCGCCGTCTTGAAGGCGCTCGTGGCCTCCGATGGGCGGGCTGAAATTGAGCGACAGGCCCGGGCCTTTAAGGCACGATCCTGATCAGGGCCAAGTCGGCGGTTACACGTTGATCTTCAAACCCTTATTGGCCTAGACTCCGGTACGACCTGACCGTGAAACGTGAGCGAGGCCCGGCCCTTTGGATGTCTATCTGCCCATAGCCGAGGTGTCGGTAAATGCGCCGCTGTTGATCGGGCTGGGCATGGTCGTGGGTTTCATTTCCGGCCTGTTTGGCATTGGCGGCGGCTTTCTGATGGCCCCCGTCCTAGTCTTTATGGGAATTCCCCCTGCCGTGGCTGTCGCCAGCCAAGCCAATCACGTGGTTGCCTCTTCGGCGTCGAGCGTCTTTGCCTATGGCCGAAAGCGCGCGGTGGACTTTCGCATGGGCGCGGTCTTGGCCGCTGGCGGTGCGGTGGGATCCCTTATTGGCGTTGAGATTTTCCGGATGCTGCGCCTGATGGGGCAGGGCGATCTTGTCGTGTCCCTGTCCTATCTGATCTTTCTGGGGGTGATCGGCGGGCTGATGTTGACCGAGTCGCTGGGCTCCTTGCTGCGCCGCCGCCGAGGCGAGCCGCCGGAGGTGGTCAAGGACCGTCGTCCAGCTTGGCTCTATGGGCTGCCCCTAAAGATGAAGTTCCCGCGCTCGCGGCTCTATATCAGCGTCATTCCTCCGGTTCTGATCGGGGTCTTTGTCGGTATACTTTCCGCTGTCATGGGCGTGGGCGGCGGCTTCGTGCTCGTGCCCGCTATGGTCTATCTGTTGCGCATGCCAGCAGGGGTCGTGGTGGGAACCAGCCTCTTTCAGATCATCATTACCACCTCCCTCGTCACCATCCTTCAGGCCGGGCGCAATCAGACGGTCGATCTGATGTTGGCGACCTTGCTGCTGTTTGGCGGCGTCATTGGCGCGCAGTTGGGGGCGAGGGCCTCTGCCCGGTTCCGCGCGGAAGAACTGCGGGTCGTGCTCGCAGTCATCGTCTTGCTGGTCGGCTTGCAGATGGGACTGGGCGTGTTCGTCACGCCGGCCGATCCGTTTGTGCTCGCCCCGGGAATGGGGGGCTGATGGTATTCGACCTTCCCGCTCCGCCGGTCGCAGTCGCGAGCGTTTCTGCCGCCTTGACCACAACCAAGGTCGAGGTCACCTCGGACTATCACGGCCAGAAGATCGTGCTCTATGGCGCGGTGTTCAACCTGACGGATCGGCCTGCCGACGTGGTCGTCGTGGTTCGAGGTCCCGACCAGCCGGTTCGGATTGCCCGCAAGGTTCAGGTCACGGGTCTCTGGCTCAACAGCCGCCCGGTCGTGTTCCAAGGGGCACCAGGCTTCTACACGGTGGCGAGCAGTCGCCCGCTGAGCGAGATCGCAGACTATGGCACCCTTCGGCGTCTGGCGATCGGCGTCGATCACCTCGCCTTCAACACGCCTGCCGATGGGGTCGTGGAAACCCGGTTTGGCGTTAAGGACCTGGTGGTCAGCCGCTTGGGCAGTGACTATCTGGACTATCGGCGCGCGGTGGTTCGGATCAAGCACGCCGCCGGGCTCTATGATCAAAATGAACGCGGCGTGACCTATGTCGACAAGGGCCTGTTTCGCGCCGAAATTGACCTGCCCACCTCTGCTCCAATTGGCCGCTATCAGGCCGAGATCCATCTGTTCCAAGAGGGCCGCGAGGTTCAGGTTCGCCAGCGTCCCCTCGAGGTCCGCAAGGTTGGCATAGAGCGCACCATCTATCTGTTCGCCCATCAGCGCCCTTGGGCCTATGGATTTTTGGCGGTTTTGCTTGCCATCGGCAGCGGCTATGGTGCCTCTGTGATCTTCCGCAGGAGTTGAGCCCTCATGCCCGCTAGAGAAAAACCGGCCATAGCGGCCTGGGTGCTAGGCCTTGGCGGCACCTTGCCCTTCATTGGCACGGCGGTCGGATATTGCGCGGGACCCGGAAATCTGCGCGGTCCGATGGGTTTGGCCATGCTGACCTATGCCGCTGTCATCCTATCGTTCTTGGGGGGTGCGCGTTGGGGGATGGAGTGCATCCGTCACTATCCGCCGCGTGCCAAGGCGCTAACCCTTGCGGTCTTGCCCAGCTTGGCGGCTTGGGGGCTGTTGGTTGGCGCGATCTGGATGCCCCTCTCTTGGCAATTGGGTGGGCTGATTGCCGTTTTTTTGGCCCAGTGGCTTTGGGATACGGGATCGGCCGAGACGCCCCATTGGTACGCGCCCCTGCGCACAACCTTGACCGTGGTCGCCGGGGTCTCGATGGCCTTTGTCTTTGAACAGTCTATGCGGGGCTAAGCCCTATCGATCCGCGACCAGTCGGGTCCAGCCGATCAGGTGGACCAAATCCTTGCCCAAGGCCGCCGCTATGGGGGGCTTGGCAAAGAGGGGGCTAATGGCGGCATCGCGCAGATTCAATCCTCCGGTATAGGCCCCAAAGGCCGGTAGGATCAGCCTTTGCCCATCGGTGGCAAAACAGCGCCGCCGGACACTGCGTCCTTTCCCCACCACCTTGGCACAGGGATGAAGGTGCCCGGCCACCTCGCCCTGCTGCGGCGCGGGCAGGGGTTCGTGGCGCAGGATCAACGTGCCGATCGTGATCTCATCGAGGGTCTGGCCGGGAAGATGACGCGGGCCGTCGGCATCGTGGTTTCCTATGATCCAGAGCAACTCTAGCCCGCGCGAAAGCTGATCAATCTGATCGATATCGGTCGAGGCAAGCCGCGCCTCGGCCTGACCATCATGCAGACTATCCCCCAGCAGGATCAGCCGTTGCGGCGTGAGGGCGTCAACCTCGGCTTGGAGGCGTCGTAAGGTCTCGGCCGTGTCATAGGGTGGCAGCATCTGGCCGCGTGCCGCATAGGCCGAACCCTTTTCGAGGTGCAGATCCGCCACCACCAAGGTTTGATGCTGTTCAAGCCAAAGGGCACCGGAGGGACGAAGGACCACCGCTTCTCCGTTCACCCCTAGCCTGACCGATCCACAGGCCATTCTCACCGGCGCCTTGTCCCCTGAGGTCACGAGAGGGCCTCGCTGATCAGGTCGAAGGCGGCCTCTTCGAGGATCGCTTCTTGCGCGGCACCCGAAATGGCCTCGCGGCCAATCTCCATCATCACCGGCACGGCAAAGGGCGAGACCTTGGGCAGACTGATCCCCTGCACCTTTCCAACGATCCGCTGTAGGAAATCGCCCAGCCTGCGAATATCCAACATCCCCACAGCCGCATCGGCGCGCGCGCAGCGCAGCAACAGATGGTTGGGCTGGTGTTTGCGCAGGACGTCATAGATCAGGTCGCTGGAGAAGGTGACTTGGCGGCCTGACTTCTCCGCCCCCGTAAACCGTCGCTCGATCAGGCCGGAGATCAGGGCGCAGTGGCGGAACATCCGCTTGAGCATCACACTCTCATCCAGCCACGCCTCAAGATCATCGCCGAGCATGTCTTGTTGGAACAGCTCATCGAGGTCCAGACCGCCCATAGGCTTCATGGCCCAGATACAGAGGACATAGTCGTTACAGACAAAGCCCAGAGGCGCGACGCCCAGTCGGTCCAGCCGCCGGGTCAGCAACATGGCCAAGGTGGTATGGGCCAGGCGACCCTCAAAGGGATAACAGACCAGATAGTGCTTGCCGCCGCGCGGGAAGGTTTCGACCAGAAGCCCATCGGCGGCGGGAATGGCCGAATGGGTCGCTTGCGCCCCAAGCCATTCTTGCACGTCGCCGGGAAGCTGCTGCCAGTGGTCGCGGTCCATGATCATATCGCGGACACGCTCGGCCAGATGGCTGGACATGGAGAACTTGGTACCGCCCCAACTGGGGATCTTCGGTTCCTTGTCGGCAGAGCGGGTGACGCGAGCATCCATGCCGCTGACCCCTTCAAAGCGCCAGACCTCACCGCCAAATAGGAAGGTGTCGCCGGGGGTCAGTTGTTCAAAATACCATTCCTCGGCCTCACCGATCTTTCGCCCGCCGCCGTGGCGACCGGATGAAACGCGGATGTTCAAGGTTGCTCCGGCCACGATGGCGCCGACATTGAGCCGGTGACGCTGAGCGGTTTGCGGATTTCGCACGCGCCACAATCCGTCTTGCCCGATCACGATACGGCGAAACTGGTCATAGGTGCGCAGGGCATAGCCGCCGTTCGACACGAAGGACAGGACATCATCGAAATCCTGCTGGCTCATATCCTCGTAAGGGGCAGCCGACCTTGCCTCGGCGAAGAGGGCCTCGCTGGACAGGGGCTCACCGCAGCAGGCCCCCATCAGATGTTGTGCCAAAACATCCAAGGCCCCGGAGCGGGACGGGTCCCCGTCCAAGGCTCCCGCCGCCACCGCCTCGAGGGCGGCCTGACATTCCAGCATTTCAAACCGGTTGGCCGGAACCAGCAGGGCGCGCGAGGGTTCATCCAGCCGGTGGTTTGAGCGGCCAATCCTCTGAACCAACCGGGACGATCCCTTGGGCGCGGCCAGTTGAATGACTAGATCGACCGCCCCCCAGTCTATGCCAAGATCCAGCGTAGAGGTGCAGACCACAGCCCGCAGCTCTCCCCTGGCCATCGCGGCCTCGACCTTGCGCCTCTGTTCAGGGGCCAGAGCACCATGGTGCAGGGCGATGGGCAGATTGTCTTCGTTCAGTCGCCAAAGCTCCTGAAAGGCAAATTCTGACTGCCAGCGGGTATTGACGAAGACCAGGGCCGTTCGCGCGGTCTTCAGGGTCTCATAGACCTCGGCCATCGCGTGCTGGGCGCTGTGACCGGCCCAAGGCACCCGCTGATCGGAGAGCAGAACCTCGATGCGCGGTGGGGCACCGGGCGTGCCCAGCACCAGATCGGCGACCTCCGGCCTTGGCGCAATCCAGCGGCGCAAGCGGTCTGGGTCTTCCACCGTCGCCGACAGACCGACCCGGCGCATGGCGGGGGCAAAACTTTGCAGCCGCGCCAAGCCAAGGCAAAGCAGGTCGCCGCGCTTGGAGCCGTGCAAGGCATGGACCTCGTCGATGATCACGGTCTTGAGGTTGGCAAAATAGGCCCTCGCCCCGTCCCAAGCGCAGAACAGGGCGAGCTGTTCGGGGGTGGTCAGCAGGATGTCCGGTGGATTGGCCTTTTGCCTCTGACGCTTGGACAGGTTGGTATCGCCGGTGCGCGATTCGACGCGGATGGGCAGACCCATCTCCTCAATCGGGGCCATGAGGTTGCGCGCCACATCTACGGCCAAGGCCTTCAAGGGCGAAATATAGAGGGTATGGATTCCCTCAGGCCTTTCGGAGGCCGGGGTTTGGCTCAGGTCAATCAGGCTGGGCAGGAAGCCTGCCAAGGTCTTGCCGCCGCCGGTCGGGGCGATCAGCAGCACATGGCGGCCGGCCTGCGCCCTTTGCACCATCGCGATCTGATGGTCGCGCGCCGCCCAGCCCTTGGACGCAAACCAGTCTTGAAACGGGCTTGGCAGGGTCGGGGGCAAAGACGGCGCGGGGCGCTCCATGGGACGGGCTATACCTGCAGGCAGTAAGGGACGATCAGACCGTCTCTATAGCAGCTTTGCGCCCGACCTTAGGCCTTTGTCGGCAGGTCGAAAATCAGCAGGCTGGAGGTGGCGCTGGCATAGAGGTTCCCGACGGCGTCCGTCACCTTGCCTTCGGCAAAGGCGGCGCGGCGGCCCATGGTGATGACGACACCCTCGGCGGTGATCGGGCCAGTCTTGGTGGTCATGGCCCTGTGATAGCTGACCTTAAGCTCGAGCGTCGTATAGCCTTGGCCCGGCTTGAGCTTGGAATGGACCGCGCAGGCGAGCGCAGAATCCAGCATGGTTGCCGCATAGCCGCCATGGACCGTGCCGATAGGATTATAGACATCCTCCGTCGGGGTGCCGCCGAACACGACCTTGCCCTCTTCGACCGAGACGGCGGTAAAGCCCAGCGTCGCGCCGATGCCGCGCCGGGGTCCGCTGCCTTGGAAGGCGGCTTGAAGCTGCTCGAGGCCGGACATTTCTGCGAAGCTTTTGGGTTCAGTGGTCATGATAGGGGCTTTCAGGGTTAGGGATCGCCAGTCCGGCGCGGGCGCGCAGGGCAAGGCGGGACTGTTCTAAAAGACGAAGAGATAGGGCCTCATCCTCGACGGCGCGTGAAAGGGCCAGGGCTCCGGCCAGTTCTGCGACAAGGGATGAGGCCAGCGCCATCGGGTCTCTTGTGGCGTCAGGGAGATAGCTGGCCATCAAGCGCACCATGCCACGCACGCCCGTATCAAAGGCTGGCCGGGCCAGGGCAGGCAGTTGGGCGGACTGTCCGAGAAGGCAGGCGACGGGGCAGCCTCGGTCGGGTCGGTCGCGGTGGTCGGCGGTCAGGTAGCTATCAATGAAGGCCCCAAGGGCCGCTGGACCAGAGCGATCTTCGATGGCCCGGTGCCTTTGGGTCGCGGCATCTTCGAACATGGTTTTGACGGCGGCGGCGATCAGGGCGTCTTTGGAGGCGAAATGGGCATAGAAGCCGCCATGGGTCAGGCCGACCTCCTGCATCAGGGCCGCGACCCCGACCCCTTGCGGGCCATGGGTTCGGATCTGGGCCGCTGCGGCCTTGAGAACCCGGTTTCGGGTCTGAAGTTTCTGGTCACTGGAATAGCGCACGGGCCGCCCTTGGGCTTCATATGATGATCATCATGTAAGGCGATGCGGCACTTAAGGCAAGCCAAGGCTCCGGCCATCCCTTTGCATTGGTGCGACGAGGGGTTAAGCCGACAGGATCACTGTCCTTGAGACCCCCTTTGCCCGACATCATCCCCATCACCGATCCAGACGATCCGCGCATTGCCGCCTATCGCGCCGTCAAGGAGCGCGATCTGGTGGGGCGTGAGGGCCTGTTCATCGCCGAGGGTGAGGTGGTCGTCCGGGTTCTGGCGCGCACGCCGCGACATCAGATGTTGTCCCTGCTGCTGGCCGAACGCCAAGTCGCGCGGCTAGGTGATCTCTTGGTAGACTTGCCCGATGGGTTGCCGGTCTATCAGGCTGCCCAAGCGGTGATGGATCAGATTGTCGGCTTTCCGATCCATCGCGGCATATTGGGCCTTGGCCGCCGCTCGGCTCTCACCGATGGCGCGGCGCTGTTGAAGGATATGAAACCCAACGCCTTGGTGGTGGGCTTAAGCGGCCTATCGAACCATGACAATGTCGGCGGGATTTTTCGCAATGCGGCGGCCTTTGGCGTCGATGCGGTGGTGCTTGACAGTGACTGCTGTGATCCGCTCTATCGCAAGGCCATTCGGGTGTCTGTTGGCGGAGGCTTGCTGGTGCCCTTTGTTCAGCTTGCCCCTGGTGTGGATATGGTCGAGCTGTTCGCGGCGGAAGGCTTTGAAACCCTGTCTCTTAGCCCATCGGGGCAGGTGGAACTGGCCGACTGCCTCCGCCCGAAACGCTGCGCCGTGCTTTTCGGGGCCGAGGGACCGGGACTATCGGCCTCGGTGCTGGCGCGGACCCGAACTGTGCGCCTGACCATGGCGGGGGGCTTTGACTCGCTGAATGTGGCGACCACCAGCGGCATTGTGCTGCATCACCTAACCCGCAAGGCCTGATGATCTAGGCTCCAGACAAGACTTAGGCCGGTTAGCTTTCGCCAACCGGCCTAAGAATTTCGTCAGAACCGAACGCGCCAGACCAAAGGTCAGTCGCGGCCAGTTATGGCTTTAGACAGCTTGCAGCTGGCCAGCAGACATCTTGCCGCTACGCTGATCCTTTTCGAGGACGTAGCTGATGCTTTGGCCTTCGTTCAGCGTACCCAAGCCAGCGCGTTCAACGGCCGAAATGTGCACGAAAACGTCGTTGCCGCCGTCGTTAGGTTGGATAAAGCCGAAGCCCTTTTGGCTGTTAAACCACTTCACGGTCCCGATGGACATAATAGAAACCTTTACGGCATAGAGTGACGTAGCGGCAAAGTTTGCGGCCACGATCAGAATTCGGCGGGGGTCAGGAGTTCAAGTCCGGCGCTCGATCCAGATCGAGCAGAGGAGAGCAACCGAACCATTTCGATATTCGACGTTCGGAGGGTCTCATCTAACTGCCCAATTGGCAAGGGAAATCGCTCTTGACCTGATTCGCCGCACCAATCCCTGACGTTAGGGCATCGGCGCGGCGTGGCGAAGTTCAAGTCCACGCGCGTGGCGGCGTTGGAATCCCTTCCAGACCGTGACCCCGTTTGTGGCGGTGCTGTAGGCCCCGTAGGGTGCCTTTGGATCATAGGCCCAGACCCCGTCATCGGACGCGATTGTCGCGACATTGAGATAGCTGTCGAGGTCACTCTTGCCGATCAAAGCCCTGTTCAGGAATGCCGTAATGAAATGCAGATTGATGGCGTTGATCCGGTCGGTCCGCCAGATCGGGTCGGCAAACCAGTCCTGGTCCCACATTTGGCTTGTCATCTCGTCCGGCACGGGATTGAGACCGACCGAATGGCCCGCCTCATGGAAGGTCAGCAAATAACGATCCGAATTGACCGCGCCGCCAAAGATCGCCTTGGCGCCGGTTGTATAGTCCACCGTCTGGTCATGGTCGCCCGCAATAAGCAGCATGGGGGCCTCGATGTTGGCCAGACCCTCTGCGTTCCAAGCCCCCATCGAGCCTCCGGCCGGGGCCATGGCCACGATCGCCTTGACGCCAGCGACCTTGCTCAAGGCCTCATCGGGACCGCCCTTGGCAATCTTGGCGACCTCTAGGCCCGGACCGCCGCCGAATTTGATGGTTGGCCCATTGGCATCGAGCGAGGCCCCGCCTGCCGTCACCACGCCATAGCCGCCCATTGAATAGCCGATCAGGGCAATCTTGGTCGGATCGATCTGTTCACCCAGCAAGGCCGGAAGTGTGCGGGCGACATAGCCAATATCGAGCGGACGGCGCAGGAAGGGCGCAGACCGGACCACGGCGCTGGACCGGTCTGGGTCAGGGTCTTGATGATAGATGGCCGCAACCACATAGCCCTTAGAGGCGAGGTTTTCGGTGAGCCAGGTCATGCCAATCGGCGTGTTGCTATAGCCATGAGACACAATGACCAACGGACGGCCTGCGCCTTCCGGCTTGGCGTTCTTGATCGCGAGGCCGGGAACGGTGAAGGCGGCGGCGGGGCGCGGCGGCTCCCCCCGAAATTCAGAGCGATAGGTGATGGGCTTGGCAGTCTTCGACCTGGTCGCCGGATACCAGATATCGATCCGTAAGGTGCGATCGGTCTTGGGAATGGCACCGGTCTTGGCGTCAAACAGTTCCAGATTGGCCTGCTGCGGCTGGATCAGGGTCAGGCTCCTATAGCCAACCGCGTGGGGACCCAACGCCGCCAGTTCTGGCGCATCTACGCCCGGACGACTGGGCGGCGAGGCCGCGAACACTGCCGATGAGGCAAGGGACAGGATGATGGCCAGGGGCAGGAAGGGACGCGTCATCCGGGACCTCATTGTCTAGGGTGTTGAGCCTGCCGAGCAGGCCGTTGAGCCGTTCAAGATCTTAGCCTTATGCCAGTCAATGGGGCCTTTGTCATATCGAACGGAAAGATAGAAAAATCAGGGGTTTCTGTTGACGTGAGCGCATTATCGCCCCGTGCATCTCGCAAAAAAGCGCTGCATCGAAAAATGTTATGACTCGAGATCGGTTTGCGCCGTGGAATTTGACCGGCTCTGGCCTATCGTCGAAGCCTATCCTCCATGAACCAGACGTCGCGGACCTAAAGGACCAACCATGACCCTTCTGAAATCCTATATTGACGGTCGTTGGGTGTTGCCGGTCAGCGGTCAGGGCCGGATGGACGTGATCAATCCCGCAACCGAAGACACAGTTGCCGAGATCGCCATCTGTGAAGCCGACGATGTGGATCTGGCGGTCATGGCCGCACGCCGTGCCTTTGCCGATTTTGGCCTGACCTCCTATGCCGAGCGCAAGGTGCTGCTTCAAAAGCTGATCGCCATTTTCGAGCGGCGTTATGACGAGATGGTCAAGGCCATCACGACCGAGATGGGGGCTCCCATTGATCTGTCGCACAGCAGTCAAGCCGCCTGCGGTCCCGGCCATCTGGATGCCACCTTGCAAGCCGCTGATGCGCTGGATTGGGAGCGCAAGATGGGCTCTAGCGCCAATCTGATCCTAGAGCCGGTCGGGGTCTGCGTCCTGATCACGCCGTGGAACTGGCCGATCAATCAGTTGGCCGCAAAGATTGGCCCGGCCCTGACCGCTGGCTGCACCATCGTGCTCAAGCCCAGTGAGGTCTCGCCCCTGTCACCGCAGCTCTTTGCCGAATTTATCGACGAGGCAGGCTTCCCCGCTGGCGTGTTCAACATGGTTCACGGCACGGGGGCCTCGGTCGGCAATGATCTGACCAGCCACCCCGAGGTGGACATGGTCTCCTTCACCGGCTCGACCAAGGCCGGAATCATGGTCGCCAAGTCCGCCGCCGATACGGTCAAGCGCGTGTCGCAAGAGCTGGGCGGCAAGTCTCCCAACATCATCTTTGCCGACAGCGACCTAGAGGCAGCCGTCGAGCGCGGCGTGCGCCACTGTTTCAACAATAGCGGCCAGTCCTGCAACGCCCCGACCCGAATGCTGGTCGAGGCCTCGGTCTATGAGCGTGTCGTTCAGATCGCCGCCAAGGTCGCGGCGACCGTGACACTCGGTGATCCCATGCAGCCTGGCCCCCATCTGGGTCCCGTGGTCAGCAAGGTCCAGTTCGACAAGATCCAGCACCTGATCCAGGTCGGCATCGACGAGGGCGCGCGGGTTGTTGCGGGCGGTGTGGGCAAGCCCGCTGGGTTCGAGCGCGGCTACTATGTCAAGCCAACGATCTTTGCTGATGTCACCAACCAGATGACCATTGCCCGCGAAGAGGTCTTTGGCCCAGTCCTGTGCCTTATCCCCTTTGCCGATGTGGACGAGGCCATCGCCATCGCCAATGACACACCCTATGGCCTCGCGGCCTATGTCCAGTGCGCCGACAAGGACAAGGCCCGCTATGTCGCGCGCCGTATCCGGGCCGGCAGCGTCCATCTAAATGGTGCGGGCCAAGACTATTGCTCGCCCTTTGGCGGCTTTAAACAGTCTGGTAATGGCCGCGAGTGGGGCGAATTCGGCCTTCACGACTTTATCGAATATAAGTCCGTCAACGGCTTCTACGCTTAAGGCTCGCCCCGATGAAACTGACCGATATCAAGACCTTCGTGGTCGGCAATCCTCCGCCCCATTTCGGCGGGCGCTATTTTGTCTTTGTGAAGTTGACCACGGACAGCAATGTCTCAGGCATTGGCGAGGCCTATTGCGTGCCCTTTAGCCCGCACCTAGTGGCCAAGATGATCGAGGATGTGTTTGATCGCTATGTGCGCGGTCAGGACCCGCATGATATCGAGGTCATGTGGCGGCGGATCTATTCCAGCGGCTTTACCCAGCACTCAGACCTATCCTTGATGGGGGTGCTCAGCGCCCTCGAGATGGCCTGCTGGGACATTATCGGCAAGGAGGCCGACAAGCCGGTCTATAAGCTGCTCGGCGGTCAGGTCCATCAGCGCCTTCGCTCCTACACCTATATTTACCCCCGTCCGGGCGATAAGACCGACGTCTATCATGACCCCGATCTGGCCGCGGAACGGGCAGCGGAATATCTGGATATGGGCTTTACGGCCCTGAAATTCGATCCGGCAGGTCCCTATACGGCCTTTGATGGCCGCCAACTGTCGCTTGAGGCGCTGGACCTGTCCGAGCGCTTCGCCAATCAACTACGCGAGGCGGTCGGCACAAAAGCAGACCTGCTGTTCGGCACCCACGGCCAGATGACCGCCTCCAGCGCCATTCGCTTGGCCAAGCGTCTCGAAGCCTCTGATCCCCTCTGGCTGGAAGAGCCTGTGCCACCTGATGCGCCCGATGAGATGGCCAAGGTGGCGCGCGCGACCTCAATCCCCATTGCGACGGGCGAGCGGCTCAGCACCAAATATGACTTCCACCGCCTGTTGCAGGCCGGTGCCGCCTCGATCTTGCAGATGAATCTCGGCCGGGTCGGGGGCATTTTGGAAGCCAAGAAGATCGCCGGTATGGCCGAGGTCTATCACGCCCAGATCGCGCCGCACCTCTATTGCGGGCCCGTGGTCGGGGCCGCCAACATTCAGATCGGTGCCTGCTCACCCAATTTCCTGATCTTGGAAAGCATCGAGACCTGGGGCGGCTTCCATAGCGAGATCCTGATGAAGCCGGTGCAGTGGGAAGACGGCTTCGTGATCCCCTCATCCGAACCGGGCTTGGGGGTCGAGCTGAACGAGGCGGTGGCACTGGCCAATCCCTATACGGGTTCGATGCTGCACCTCGAAATGACCCAGCACCCGGTCTTGTGATGGACAGTTTTGATTATGTGATCGTCGGCGCGGGCACGGCGGGCAGTGTCGTGGCCAATCGTCTGTCTGCGGACGGCAAGTCCACTGTGCTGGTGCTCGAAGCGGGCGGGTCGGACCGGACGGTCTGGATCCAGTTGCCCATCGGCTATGGCCGCACCTTCTTCGACCGCTCGATCAACTGGATGTATGACACCGAGGCCGAACCCAATCTCGGCGGACGGGTCAGCTATTGGCCGCGCGGCAAGGTCATTGGCGGGTCTGGCTCGATCAATGCCATGGTCTATGTCCGGGGCCAGCCGCACGATTTTGACCAGTGGCAGGCCATGGGCAATCCCGGCTGGGGCTGGGACGATGTCTTGCCCTTTTTCCGCAAGTCCGAAGACCACGACCATGGGGCTAGCCCCTATCACGGCGCGGGCGGACCGATCCATGTCACCGACATCACAAGCCGCGCCCATCCCCTGTGCCAAGACTTCATCAAGACGGGCCAGGCCCTCGGCTTTGCCCATACGGACGATTTCAACGGCCCCTCGCCAGAGGGTGTCGGCATCTATCAGATCAATACCGACAGGGGCCTGCGCGCCTCCAGCGCCAACGCCTTCCTGCGCCCGGCCTTGAAGCGCTCCAACCTCGCCCTGCGCACCAAGGCTCAGGTCACGCGCATCCTGTTCGAAGGCCAGAAGGCCACGGGCGTGGAATATCAGCGCGGCGGCAAGACGTTGCAGGTCAAGGCGCGGCGTGAGGTGATCCTCTGCGGCGGTTCGATCAATTCGCCGCAGCTTCTGCAACTGTCTGGCGTTGGCGAGGCGGCGCACCTAGCCTCCTTGGGCATCTCACCCGTCCTGAATGCCCCCGCCGTGGGGCGCAATATGCAAGACCATCTGGCGGTGTCCTATTTCTACAAATCGCGCCGCCCGACCCTGAATGATGAGCTGGGTCCCCTGCTGGGCAAGGTCAAGGCGGGTCTTCACTATCTGTGGAACCGGGGCGGTCCCCTGTCGATGAGCGTCAACCAGGGCGGCGGCTTTGTGCGCAGCGACCCCGATCAGCCCTTTCCCAACCTTCAGCTCTATTTCAGTCCGGTCAGCTATACCAAGACCCCGCTGTCCGAGCGCAAGCTGATGAATCCGGACCCGTTTTCGGCTTTTCTTCTGTCGTTCAATGCCTGCAAGCCGACCAGCCGAGGATCATTGAAGATCGTCTCTGCCGATCCCTTGGCCTATCCCTCGATCCAGCCCAACTATCTGTCCACGGACAAAGACATCCAAGAGGCCATCGTCGGCAATCGCTTGCTGCGCACCCTCGCATCGACCAAGCCCTTGGCCGATATCATCACCGAGGAACTGGTGCCTGGATCGCATCTTCAGACCGACGAAGAGCTGCTGGAGGATTTTCGCCAGCGCGCCGACACGGTCTATCATCCGGTTGGAACCTGCATGATGGGGTCTGATCCGGCCCTGTCGGTGGTCGATGCCCGGCTTCGGGTCCATGGGATCAAGGGCCTTAGGGTCATTGATGCCTCGATCTTCCCGACCGTGACCTCAGGCAATACCAATGCCCCGACGGTGATGGTGGCGGAGAAGGGCGCGGCGATGGTGCTGGAGGATCGCGGCCAGTAACCCCCGCTCAACCGGTCAATTTTTTCTACCAATTGGCCAGTCTGCTGTTAAGCTTCAGGTCTCTGGGCCAGCGGAACAGCGGTAGTTGGGCGTGCAAAGCAAATTTGATCTTCGAAAACTGCCGCCGCTTAAGTCCCTGCGCGGATTTGAGGCCGCGACCCGTCATCAGAGCATCCGCGAGGCGGCCGAAGAGCTTTGCCTGACCCATCCGGCCGTCAGCCATCAGGTGCAACTGATCGAAGAGGCTCTTGGTGTGACCCTGTTCGTGCAAGAAGGCCGACGGATCGTCTCGACCGAGGAGGGGAGGGCCCTCTACCCCTACGTCCGCGCGGCGTTTGAATCCCTCATTGCTGGGGTCGAAGCTGCCCGTCGTCATTCGATCGACAAGCCCTTACGGGTCCAGACCTATGTGACGGCCTCAATCCGCTGGCTGGCCAAGCGCGCGCCGCAATTTTTGCAAGACCATCCTGATATCAAGCTGATCCTCAGCACCTGTGCGGTGGAGTGGGAATTTGATGATGTCCATGCCGATGTGGGCCTTGTCTATTGCGAGACAGTACCAGACCCCCGGCATTTCCATTGGACGCCCCTGTTTGAATATGGCCTCTATCCCGTCTGCAGCCCTCAAATGGCCGCGCAGTTGGGGCCGAACCCCAAGGTCGCCGACCTGCTCAAGCGACCTCTGGTGACCATCAATACCGAGGTTCAAAACTGGCACACCTGGTTTGAATCGGCCGGCGTCACCTTCAATCCTGACTCGCAGTTTATGGTGGTTGATACCCTCGCTGTGGCCCTTGAACTGGCCTTGGACAATGAGGCCATCGCCCTGGTCAATGGCCCCTTCGTGACCCAAGATCTCGCCTCGGGCCGACTGGTGCGGCCCGTCTCCCACAAGGCCATCTGTCCCGGCGAATGGGGGCTGATCTGCCGCCGCGACATGAAGGAAAATTACCGGATCAAGACCTTTGTCGACTGGGTTGCCCAGAATGCGGCTGAGGCTGAGCAGCTTTTGAAGGTGGGGTAGATCCCCCTACCCCAACCCTCTCCCTGAGGAATTCCACCCAACCGCGTTCCCCGCGAAGGCGGGGACCCAGATCCATTCACGCAGCTTGGAAGCGGTCCCGCTGGATCCCCGCCTTCGCGGGGAACGCGGCGAAGGGGAGTAGGGGGCATCCTCGTCCTTCGACAGGCTCAGGATGAGGATGAATGGAAAAGCGAGGGTCTCTCACTCTTCCTCATGCTGAGCCTGTCGAAGCACGAGGAAGAAACATCCCTTAAGCGATATTGATCCAAGCCGCCTTGGACTGCATATAGCCGGATAGACATTCCATCGACTTGTCGCGGGTATTGCCCGACTGTTTGTAGCCACCGAAGGGCTGGGTCATGTCGCCGTCGCCGAAGCAGTTGACCCAGACGACGCCCGCTTCAATGGCCTTGATCATGCGGTGGGCGCGGCCGAGGTCTGAGGTCCAGACGCTGGCGGCGAGGCCATAGATGGAATCATTGGCCATCTGCAGCGCCTCAGCCTCCGTCTCAAAGGACAGGAGCGAAGCCACGGGGCCGAATATCTCTTCCTTGGCGATGGTCATGCCGGACGTGACGCCGGTAAAGAGGGTCGGGTTAACATAGGCCCCATCGGGCAGGCTTTCGACCTCGGTGCCGCCAAAGGCCAGTTGGGCCCCGTCTTCCTTGCCCTTTTCGATCCATCCCAGAACATCACGCTGCTGGGCGCGGGAAACCATGGGGCCGAGCGTGGTGCTAGGGTCCATCGGATCGCCTGCCAAATAGAGCTCGACTGAGCGCTTGGTGAAGCGAGCGATGAACGCGTCATGGATGTCAGCATGGACCAGCAGGCGTGAGCCTGCGTTACAGACCTGTCCGGCATTGTCGAAAATGCCTCGGATCGCGCCGTCGACGGCGGCGTCTAGATCGGCCAGATCAGGCATGAAGATCTGCGGGCTCTTGCCGCCGGTCTCGAGGCTGACGCGCTTGAGGTTGGACTGACCGGCATAGATCATCAACTGCTTGCCCACGGCGGTGGAGCCGGTGAAGCTGATCTTGGCCACGTCTTGATGCAGGGCCAGCGCCTTCCCAGCCTCTTGACCCCGACCATTGACGACGTTGAACACGCCGTCAGGGCCGCCCGCCTCGACAAAGAGCTGCGCCAGTTTCAGGCAGCTCAAGGGGGCCTGCTGAGCGGGTTTAAGGACCACGCAGTTGCCCGCAGCCAAAGCGGGCGCGATCTTCCAGGTCGCCATCAGGAGCGGATAGTTCCAAGACGAGATCGCCCCGACGACGCCCAAGGGCTCGCGGGCAATGATCTGGACCGCCTCGTGCGGCGAGTTGGTGACCGTCCCGGCCACCTTATCGATCGCCTCGCCGAAATAGCGGATGGTCACGACCGTTTCCGGAACGTCGATATTGAGACTGTCGCTGACCGGCTTGCCCATGGACAGACATTCCAAGAGCGCCAGATCGACGGCGTTTTCCTCGACCAGATCGGCAAAGCGGCTGAACACCGCCATGCGTGCGCGCGGCGACATGTGCCGCCAGCGGCCATCATCCCACGCGGCCTTGGCCGAGGCGACGGCTCGGTCAATATCGCTGTCATTGCCGCAAGAGACCTCAGCCAGGGTCTGGCCATTGGCTGGATCAAGGGCGGTGAAAATGGCTCCATCGGTCGCCGGAGCAAAGGCCCCGTCGATAAATAGGCCGGTCTCAATCTTTAGAGCCTTGGCCCGCGCCTTCCAGGCCGAATGGTCAAGAGGGATCATGGGCAAGGGTCCTTGCGATAGGGAATGGCGCGGAAGGTCGTTCCGCTTAGCGCTTTGCGATCACTTCGTAGCCGGGTTCTTCTGGCTCGTCGTCGGTCATCTCGGCCGGGAAGCCTTGACCCAGAACCTTAACGCCGCAAGGCTCTTCATAGCGGCGAATGACGTTGGGCGAGAATTCGCGCTGGCCGTAACGCTCGGCGCTGTCCTTAAAGATGTTCAAGACCAGAGGCGACAGTTCCAGCGGCACATTATGGTCTTGCGCCAGTTGGTCGAACAGGCCGACATCCTTGATCACCAGATCCATGGTGAAGCTGATATCGCGGCTGCCGTTCAAAATGACTTGAGACTCGGTTTCGTGCACGAAGCTGTTGCCCGAGGAGATGCGGATGGCCTCATAGGCGGTGTTCATGTCCAGACCCACGACCTTACAGGTGGTCAGGGCTTCGGCCAGGGCCACCAGGTGTGCGGTGCACAGATAGTTGGTGACGACCTTCAGGCGCGAGGCGGTGCCCAGCTCGCCCGTGTGCAGGATGCGGCGGCCCATGGTGGTCAGGACCGGCAGGACATATTCAAAGGCTTCGCGCTTGCCGCCCGCAAAGATGGCGATATTGCCCGTGTCGGCGCGGTGACAGCCGCCAGAAACCGGGCTGTCCATGATCATGGCACCCTTGGCCTCGACCAGCTTGCCCAGACGCAGGACCTCTTCGTAGTCGGTGGTGCTCATCTCCAGCCAGACCATGCCGGGGCGCAGGGCCTGGAGGAAACCATCCTCGGCCTCGACCACATGGGCCGTGGCGGCTGGCGACGGCAAGCAGGTGATGATCATATCGACCTGCTCGGCCATTTCCTTGGGCGAGGCGGCGGTCTTGGCCCCCTTGGCGACAAATTCAGCCATCAGATCTGGGTTCAGATCGCGCACCGTCACATCGTGACCATTGCGCAGAAGGCTACCCGCCAGCTTGCCGCCGACATTTCCCAGTCCGATAAAGCCGATTTTCATTGGAATTTCATGACCATAGTTGAGGCGTTGATCCGGTTCGAGACAGTCTGTTTCGAACAGCGAGGCGCGGGCATCAGACCCACGATGAAGGTCGGTTTTGAGAGGCCCAGCACAAGCAAACAATTGAAAATTTTAGGGGGAATGCAAAATTTTTTTGGCAAAGGGACGGGATTTCCAAGGGACGGTGAGCAGCCTATCAAGGTTGGGTCGGGCAATCATGGTTTTGGCCCGTCGGAGCGCTCTGAATGTCTGGAAAAACCGAACTGCCGACATTGATGGCTGCCATGGTTTTGACCGGTCATGGGGGCTATGACCAACTCAGCTATCGCACAGATTTTCCCCGGCCCTCCCCCTCGGTCGGTGAGGTGCTGATCAGGGTCGGTGCGGCGGCGATCAACAATACGGACATCAACACCCGCATCGGCTGGTATGCGGATAGCGCCGCTGATGACGGCAGCGTCATCGATGGCAGTTGGACGGGCGAGGCCTTGGGCTTTCCGCGCATTCAAGGCGCGGATGTCTGCGGACATGTGGTGGCGGTCGGCCAAGGGGTGGACCCTGGCCGTCTCGGCGAGCGGGTTCTCGTGCAGGCCTGCCTCGTTTCCCTGCGCCAAGGCCTGTTGGATGTCTGGCTGGGATCAGAGCGCGACGGCGGCTTTGCGCAATATGTCTCAGTCCCGTCAGCCGATGCCCACAGGATCAACAGCGGCCTAAGCGATGCTGAACTGGCGAGCTTTCCCTGCTCCTATGCGACGGCCGAGAACCTTCTGACGCGCAGCGACGTCAAGGCGGGCGAGCGGGTCCTGATCACGGGGGCCACGGGCGGGGTCGGGTCGGCGGCGGTGCAGTTGGCCAAGCGTCGAGGGGCTGAGGTGCTGGCTGTGGTCTCGCCGCAAAAGATCGAAGACTGCGCGGTCCTGGGTGCCCACCGTCTCATCTCGCGTGATCAGTCACTCAGAGAGGCCGTCGGCGACAATACCATCGATGTCGTTATCGATGTGGTTGGCGGCGAGGGTTGGTCTGATCTTCTGGAGGTCCTGAAGCCGCGCGGTCGCTATGCGGGCTCTGGAGCCATAGCCGGGCCTATGGTCCAACTGGACCTTCGCAAACTCTATCTGAAGGACCTGACCTTTTTTGGCTGCACGGCCCAAGAGGAGGGCGTGTTCGAAGCCCTGATTGGCTATATCGAGCGCGGCGAGATCAAACCGCTCTTGGCCCAGACCTATCCCCTGGCCGACCTTGTCCAAGCCCAGAAGGATTTTTTGACCAAGCGGCACATTGGCAAGCTGGTGGTCATTCCACCGAGCTAAGACCCAACCCGCTAAATCAGGGCTCGCGGCTGACCTTGGCGGGCTCGGCACTGTTGGCAAAGCGGCTGATGATCCAAGTCCGGAACAGGGCCACGGCGGGATCGGCCAGATCTTCGGGATGGAATTTCAGATAGTAGCCAAAGCCGTCTTCGAGCGCCGTATCAAACGGTGCCACGAGCCGCCCATCGGCCAATTCGTCAGCAAACATGTCCACGTCCGCCAAGGCCACGCCTTCGCCGGAAATGGCATATTTCACGGCAGAGATGGCGGTGTCGAAGGCCAGACCCCGGTCGGTATCGGCAACAATGCCGCACTGGCGCATATAGATCGACCAGAGCATGCCGCGCGGCTCGCTCTCCAACTTCACATGCAAGAGCTCATTATCGGCCAAAAACTGGTCGATCGACTTTCCCGCGTGCTTTTCAGCCAATTCGGGTGAACAGACCGGTGTGACGCGGACCAGCCACAGAAGGTCCGAGACCTTGTCATCGACGTTCTGGCGATCATAGACGACGGCCATATCCAGATCCTGCGCGGGAAGGCCGGTGACGTGGGACGAAGAGACATCGATCAGAATGTCTGGAAATTCTCGCCGAAAATCACGCAGCAGCGGCAGGCCCATCTGATGCAGCAGAGACGGCGGCATATGGATGCGCAGGGTGCGGACATTGCGGTTGCTGTCGCGAATGGTGTTGAGCGACTGTTCCAGCCGATCAAACGACTTGCGCACCACAGGCAAGAGCGCCGCGCCCGCCTCGGTCAGGACCAAGCGCTGAGGGCGGCGCTCAAATAGCTGTTTTCCGAGCAGGTCTTCCAGACCGATCACGTGCCGACTGAGCGCGCTTTGCGAGACGTGCAGGGCCTGCGCCCCCGCAGTAAAGCTGAGGTGCTGACCGACCGCATCAAAGGCTCGAAGGGCGTTAAGGGGAAGCCATCGGCGGTTGATCACTCGTCAGACCTTTCAAAGCCATCGCAGAAAAATGCACCACACGGCCATTCTCATCTGAGGTCAAGCGTCGCAGCGGTCAAAACGATATAGGCATATGAGGAAATAAGATTGCCCAGCCCCCCGCGCGACGTGGCAATCTAAGGCCCTGACCTAGGAGGCCTCATGTTGGACTTGGGAAAAATTTCGGCCCTGTTCGCGCAGCGCAAGCCGGGCTACGCCCTGCCTCAAGCGCTCTATAACGATCCGGATGTCTTTGAGTTCGATATGCTGGCCATCTATGGCCAGTCTTGGCTGGTGGTCGGGTTGGAATGCGAACTGCCGAAGGCCGGGGCCACCTTGGCTATGAATATTGGTCCTTGGCCAATCGTCGTGGTGCGGGGCCGCGATGGGACCTTGAGGGCCTTCCACAATTCCTGCCGCCACCGCGGTGCGCAGATCTGCAAGACTGGCCACAGCTCATCACCGCGCCTCGTCTGCCCCTATCACAAATGGACCTATGAACTGACGGGTGAGTTGGTCAGTGCGCCGCGGATGGCTGAAGATTTCGAGATGAACGACCATGGCCTGACACCCATCGCCATCGAGGTCCTCGAAGGTGCGGTCCATATCTGTCTGTCGGACAATCCCCCTGCGTTTGATGAGTACCGCGCTAAGGCTGGCCCGCTCATGGCACCCCATGACTTCGCCAATGCCAAGCTGGCCCATGAAAGCGTCTTGGTCGAGATGGCCAACTGGAAGCTGGTCATGGAAAATGCGCGTGAGTGCTATCACTGCCTGACCGGTCACCCTGAACTGTCGGCCAGCTTCCCGACCGGGACCACGGCCTATTTCGACTATGACGATAAGGCGGCGCTTGAGGCCTATAATGCCAAGATGGAATCGATGGGTCTTCCCGTCGGTCCGGTCGAGGGTGACTGGTGGCAAGCCATGCGCTTCCCGCTCAATCCGGGCTTTGTGACCATGTCGGCCGACGGCAAGCCGCTGGTGAACAGGACCATGGGCAAGGTTGGCGATGGCGATGTTGGTTCCATGCGTTGGGCGCTTGAACCCCATAGTTTCTGTCACACCCTCGGTGATTTCACCTTCATCTTCAGCGCCCTTCCCGTAGCCCCCAACGAGACCCATGTGGTCGCCAAATGGTATGTCTCCAAGGATGCGGTTGAAGGGGTCGACTATACGGCTGAGGGCCTGAGCGACATCTGGAACAAGACCAATATCCAAGACCGCGATCTGGCCGAGAACAATCAAAAGGGCGTCAATTCCATCGGTTACAAACCTGGCCCCTATTCGCCTGAGGCCGAAGTTTTGGTGTTGCGGATCATCGACTGGTATTGCGCCAAGGCTAAGGCCTATATCGACGCAAATAGCTGACGGGCGGAACCGAACCCATGACCACTGATCCCACGGGTCTGCATCTCGAAACCTTGGCCATTGGCTATGGCTATGACCCGGCTCAGCATCAGGGCTCGGCCAAGCCGCCGCTGTTTTTGACCTCGACCTTCGTCTATCCCAGCGCCCAGATCGCCAAGGATGCCCATCGGGTGTTCTTCAATGGTCCGGTCGATGGCGAGCCGGCGGGGGCCTATATCTATTCGCGCCTCAACCATCCCAATCTGGACATGGTCGAAAAGCGGTTGGCGGTGCTCGATGGTGCCGAGGACTGCGCGGCCTTTTCCAGCGGCATGGCGGCGCTGAGCACGACCTTGATGACCTTGCTGCGTCCCGGCGACAGCATGGTCTATAGCCGCCCGATCTATAGCGGCACCGATGGTCTGATGAACGGTCACCTGACCGACTATGGCATCAAGCCCTTTGGCATTACCGATGCGGTTGACCGCGCCAACGTGCAGGCCGCTGTCGATCTGGCCCTCAAGGCTGGTCCCCTGACGGTTATGATGATCGAAAGCCCTGCCAATCCGACGGCGGCAACGGCAGATATTGCCATGATCCGCGCTATTGCCGATGAGGTTGGGGTCAAGACCGGGCTTCGGCCCATCCTGGTCGTGGATAATACCTTCCTTGGCCCCCTGCTGCAGTCACCGCTCAAGCACGGCGCCGACCTGACCATGACCTCCCTGACCAAATATTGCGGCGGTCATAGCGATCTTTTGGCTGGGTCGGTCAGTGGCGATGCTGCCTTGGTCCGGCGCTTGAAGCAGCGGCGCACGACTTTTGGCTGCCATCTTGATCCCCATACAAGCTGGCTGATGTTGCGCTCGCTAGAGACCTTGGCCCTGCGGACCGAGCGGTCCTGTTCCAACGCTGCTGCCATCGCCCAGTTCTTGGTCGATCATCCCAAGGTCCGCGCTGTGACCTACCTAGGATTCCTGCCCGAAGGCTCGCCCGCTCGCGCCGTCTATGAGCGCCAGTGCAAGGGCGCAGGCTCGACCTTCTCGTTCAAGATCAAGGGCGGCGAGGCCGAAGCCTTCCGCATGCTCGACCGGGTGCGTCTGGCCAAGATGGCCGTCAGTCTTGGCGGGGCCGAGACCCTGATCTGCCATTCGGCGACCACCACCCACTATGCTGTGCCCCAGGCCCAGCGCGAAGAGGTGGGTATTGATGACGGCACCATCCGTATTTCGGTGGGCCTTGAACATATTGATGATCTGATCGCAGATCTTTCTCAGGCTCTGGAGGCCGTATGACCGACGCCAAACTCGTCGATCGCTATTCGATCACAAACCGCTTCCCGGCGGCGTCACAGAAGGCGGATGTCGTGGTGATCGGCGCGGGCCCTTCCGGCGTCGCGGCCGCTATCGCAGCAGCCAAGGGCGGGGCCAGCGTCCTGCTGGTCGATGAAAATCCTGTGTCGGCTTCGTTGATGGGCTTGGACACACCGCTCTATTTCGGTGGCCGCATGACCCGTGCCGTCGATAATAAGGCCCGGATGATTGAGCAGGTCTTCGCCTCTGATCCGCAGCTCGAAGCCGCCTTTGAGGCTGGCGTTGAGGTGGCCTTGGGCGTCTACGCTTGGGGCGCCTTCCAGAATGGTCCCGGCATCGCCGCCATGCCCGAGGCCGCTGTAGGCCTTGCCGACGAAGAACGCTCCTGGATGGTGGCCTACAAGCAACTGATCCTTGCCACGGGGTCACGCGACCTCAGTCTGTCTTTCCAAGGCTGGGACCAGCCCGGCGTCATGGGGGCCAATGGCCTCCATGCCTTGATCAAACGCTATGACGCCTTTGCGGGCACCGAGGTCCTGATTCTGGGTTCCGGCGATCTGGCCCTCAATATCGCCCTGATGGTGGTCGAGGCCGGGCTCAAGGTTGCGGCCTTGATCGAGGTGCGTGATCAGGTGCAGGGCGATGCGGCCCTTGCCGACAAGGTGCGCGGCCACGGGATCGAGATCCTGACCGGCCATGTCATCGTCTCGGCCAGCGGCGGTGCCGATGGTGTCGAGCGCGCGACGGTGGTGCCGGTGGCGGGGGGCGATAGCCGCACCTTCACCTGCGACACCATCTGTCAGGCGATTGGTCTGGTTCCGGCCATCGAACTGTTCAATGTTCTGGGCGGCAAGCTGTCGGTCCGCACCGACCTTGGCGGCCATGTGCCCCAGCGCACCGGCTTGGTCAGCACGGGTCTGGCCAATGTCCTTGTGGCCGGAGATTGCGCCGGTCTGAGTACTGTCGATGCCGCCGCCCATGGCGAGGCTGCCGCGGCTGTGGCGCTCGCCGCCCTTGCCGGTCAACCTCTCGCCGATGAGGCTCCTGCCGCTGCGACCAGTCTCGACGCCCACGCCTATCACGCCGACTGGATGGCCGCCCTGATGAAGGTCGGTGACGATTCCATCGTGGTTTGCCAGTGCGAAGAGGTCACGCGCGGTGACCTGACCGCCGTGCGCCAACCTCGCTATCTTGGCCCACCCTCTGAGGTCGCCGCCAAGCGCGATATTAAGAGCCTCGCGGCGGATGGCCCGCTCAATCAAGACCAGTTCAAGCGCCTGACCCGCGCCTGTATGGGCCAGTGCCAAGCGCGCCGCTGCCGTGAGCAGGTGGCCCTGATCCTCGCCCAATCGTCAAATGTGCCCGTGGCCAAGGTGCCGCTCGCGGGCTATCGCGCGCCCGTCCGGCCCCTGCCCATGAGTGTGCTGGCGGCCCATGACGAGCCCTATGATATGACCTCGAACTGGGATGTCTGGTTCGGTATTGCCAGCCAGTGGGTTCCCTATAACGACATCGGCACCGAGCGCGAGGCCATGCACCTCGAAATGCTCACCGACAGCCAGCACATCTAGGACCGAGCGATCATGAGCACGCAAAAGGGCGCAACAGTCATTGTTGTTGGTGGGGGTGTCAGTGGCCTGAGCGCAGCCTGGTGGCTGGCCCGGTCGGGCGTTGATGTCTTGGTTCTGGACAAGGGCATTGTCGGGTGGGAAGCCTCGGGTCGCAATGGCGGCGGGGCCTCGCATTTCCAAAGTCCGCTCTTTGCCGAAGAGCAGCGTCTATGGCCGATGATGGACGAGATGCTCGGCTATTCGACCGAATATCAGCGTGGCAAGCTGGTGCTGGCCACGACCGAGGGGCAGCTAAAGCACTATCGCTATATGGCTGAGACCTTCTGCGAGAATGGTTCACCGGCCCATGAGATCGACCTGCACGAGATCCGCGAGCGGGTCCCGATGAGCGGCGACAACATCCTTGGCGGCGTGCATCTGACCATTGCCGGTCAGGCCAACCCTCAGCGCACGGTACAGGCCTATGCTTGGGCTCTGCAGGATTTAGGCGGTCGCATCCTTCAACACACGCCCGTCCTGCGACTGGTCAGTGAAGGCAGCAAGGTCATCGGCGTCGAGACCAAGGACGGCATCTTGGGCTGCGACAGTGTCGTTGTGGCGGCGGGTCCGCAGAGTGCGATCCTGCTTGCGGGCGTGGGGATCAACCTGCCCATCGCCTCGGCACGGGCGGAGATGATCGTCACCGAGCCTGCCCCGATGATGGGCATTGGCGCGGTGGACGGTAACGGTCTCTATGGCCGTCAGACCAAGCGCGGCAACCTCGCCTATGGCGGTGGCCCTCATGAGTGGCTGGATGTCGGACCCATGGGTCCGTCGGTGCGTCCCGGCTCGCCCTTGGTACGCAATCTGACAAAGCGCCTGCTCGGCCTGTTCAGTAAGGCTGGAAATTTGCGGGTGATCCGCAGTTGGGCCGGGGTTATTGAGAACACGCCAGATGGCCGTCCCGTCATCGACCGGATCGACAATGTGACCCTGATCACCATGTCCAGCGTTGGCTTTGGTCTTTCGCCTGCCAGTGGCCATGCGGTGCGTGATCTGGTCATGGACGGCAAATGCTCGTTCGCCGACCTTGAACTGCTCAAGCTCAGCCGCTTTGACGGCCTGTCCCCCAACTGGCGCGCCGAAAAGGGCTGGCTGTCACACGCCGAGCCGGTATAGGCGGACAACCCCCTACCCCCGCTTCGCGGGGACTTCCCCCAAAGGGGGAAGATCTAAGAACAAGAAATCTTCCCTCTTTGGGTGAGGGCCTTGTTTTCTCTCCCGCGAACCAAGCAAGAATCGAGGGGAGCCTTCGCAAGGGGGATGAGGTGAGGGGATTGCTGTTGCCAGGCTCCCCTCGGGCCCCGCCTAACGCTGCTAAGACGTTAGGGCTTTAGGTCGAAATTCGTGGCACCGCATTACGCAGCGAGACGGATCTCTTGAGCGAAGTTATCGTTCGCATTTAGATTAAGGCCCGATACCGGTGAGCCCACCCGAGAGAAAGCACTAACGTCTTTACACGTCTGTCGATGCTGATCGGCCCCAAACAGCCCGTCGATACACGGGGTAGGAATTGGTGGAGCCGCCGGGAATCGCACCCGGGTCCAGTCCGTTTATTGCACGCGCCTTTATCTCCATAGTCCGACCGTCGCCGAACAGGATCAATATAGGCCCTCTGACGCGCTAGCGGAAGGGGTTCACTGAAAGGCTTTGAGATCCAGCGCCTTGCCGGTGAGTAATTGATAGACGGCGAGGTAGCGCTGGCTGGTGGCGGTGATCACACTGTCAGGCAAGGGCGGGGGCGGGGCCTCGCCGTTCCAGCGCCCAGCGGCCCGTTCAGCATCCAGATAGTCGCGCAAGGGCTGCTTGTCGAAGCTCGGCTGGCCTTGGCCGGGCTGATACTGATCCGCGGGCCAGAAACGCGAACTGTCAGGAGTCATGACCTCGTCGATCAGCCAAAGACCGCCTTCTGCATCTTGGCCAAATTCGAACTTGGTATCGGCAATGATAATGCCGCGTTCCTCAGCCTTGGCGCGGCCGAACTCATAGACCGTACGGCTCAGGGCCTCGAGTTGTCCGGCAAGGTCACTGCCAAGACGGGCATGCAGGTCGGCAACGCCGATATTCTCATCATGGCCGCTTTCGGCCTTGGTGGCGGGGCTGAACAGGGCAGGATCCAGCCGGTCGCTTTCGCTAAGGTCCAAAGGCAGGGCTTCACCCGCCAGTGTGCCCGTGGCCTTGTAATCTTTCCAAGCTGAGCCCGAAATATAGCCGCGCATGACACATTCGAAGGGCACGACCTTGGTGCGCTTGCACAGCATGGCCCGGCCAAGGATCGCGCTGCGATGCGAAGCCAGAGCCGGGATCGCGGCGATGATTTCGTCTGTGTCCGCACTGATCAGATGATGGCGGGTGACGCTGGCCAGTTGGTCAAACCACCAGACGCTCAGTTGGGTCAGGACCAGACCCTTGAAGGGCACAGGCTCGTCCATCACCACGTCAAAGGCGCTGATCCGATCAGACGCAACGAGCAAAAGACGCTCCGCATCGACCTCGTAGACATCACGCACCTTGCCGCGCGCCAAAAGGGTCAGGGGCAGGGTGCTGAAGGTCATTGCCGTCATAGGGGGGTGCTCACGCTTTGGGACCGAGAGGTTCGGTTACATGGCCTCATTGCCACGGGTGATCGACAGGACCCCCGTGCGAGACACTTCAACCAGACCCAGAGGGCGCAACTGTTCGATGAAGCGGTCATTTTCGCTGGAGTCGCCAGTCACTTCGAAGATGAAACTCTCATCGGTGCTGTCGACAACCTTGGCCTCGAAGCCTTTGGAGATGCGCAGGGCCTCATCGCGGTCCGCGCCCCGGCCGCTGACCTTGACCAGAGCCAGTTCACGCTCGACGCCTAAGGGATCACGGCTGACATCCTGTACTTCCAAGGTCGCGACCATCTTTTCGAGTTGGGCGCGAATCTGGGCGAGCGTCTCGACCGTGCCGGAGGTGACGATGGTGATGCGCGAGGTGTGGGCCCGCCGGTCAGTCTCTGCAACCGTCAGGCTCTCAATATTATAGCCCCGGGCTGCGAACAGGCCGACCACGCGGTGCAGGACACCGGGCTCATTGGCGACGATCACCGCAAAGGTGGCGCGCTGTTCGGCGACATCCAGATGATCAAGAAAATAGGCGGAGCCGGGTTGGTCAGCGGACATAGGCGTTCTCATTTCCGTTCAGTGCGTCTTCCGATATCCAACCGGACGGTGGAAGCAGATTATTTCGTTCATAGGGCCACCCCCATCCTCGTCCTTCGACAGGCTCAGGATGAGGATGAAAGGCTAGACCAGACCCCGGCCCTTGGCGTCGATGGCGGTGTTCATATCCACACCCATATCAGCCAAGATCATTTCATTGTGCGCCTTGCCCGATGGGATCATGGGGAAGCAGTTTTCGAGCTTGGTCACGCGGCAATCGAAAATCACGGGGTGGGGACTGTCGATCATCTCGATGATCTTGGCGTCCAACTCCTGAGGCGTCGAGGCGCGGATGCCGACCGCGCCATAGGCTTCGGCCAGTTTAACAAAGTCGGGTAGGCTTTCGGAATAGGACTGGCTGTAGCGCTCGCCATGCAGCAGTTGCTGCCATTGGCGCACCATGCCCATCCACTCGTTATTGAGGATAAAAATCTTGATCGGCAGCCGGTACTGAATGGCCGTCGAGATCTCCTGCATGGTCATCTGGATCGAGGCCTCACCGGCAATGTCGATGACCAGCGAGCCCGGATGGGCCAGCTGCACGCCCACGGCGGCGGGTAGGCCATAGCCCATGGTCCCCAAGCCGCCGGAGGTCATCCAGCGGTTCGGCTCTTCAAAGCGGTAATATTGCGCGGCCCACATCTGGTGCTGGCCGACCTCGGTGGTGATATAGGCATCCCGGTCCTTGGTCAGGGCATAGAGCCGCTCGATGGCATATTGCGGTTTGATCTCATTGTCCGAGGGGCGATAGGCCAAGCAGTTGCGGGCGCGCCAGGCGTCGATCTGGGCCCACCAACTGGACTGGGCCTCAGCATTGGGCGTGTAACCCTTGGCTTTCCACAGGGTGATCATGTCGCGCATGACCGACCCGACATCCCCGACAATGCCAATATCGACGCGGACCGTCTTATTGATCGAAGAGGGGTCAATATCGACATGGATCTTTTTCGAGCCCGGCGAGAAGGCATCCAGACGTCCGGTCACCCGGTCATCAAAGCGCGAGCCGAGCGCGATCATCACGTCGCAATCATGCATGGCATTGTTGGCTTCAAAGGTGCCGTGCATGCCGAGCATGCCCAGCCACTGAGGGTCAGCGGCGGGGAAGGAGCCTAGGCCCATCAGGGTTGAGGTAATGGGCGCGCCGGTCAGGGCCACAAGCTCGCGCAGGAGTTCGCTGGCCTCAGGTCCTGAATTGATCACGCCGCCGCCCGTATAGAAGACCGGCCTCTTGGCCTTGGCGATCAGCTCGACCGCGTCGGCAATGCGCTGTGCATCGCCCTTGGTCTGAGGGTTATAGGCATGGCCAAAGACCAGTTCGTCGGGACCGTAATAGTCAGCGGTGCCGAACTGAACATCCTTAGGGATGTCGATGACCACAGGGCCGGGGCGACCACTGGTGGCGATATGGAAGGCCTCGTGCAGGATGGCGGGCAGGTCGGCGGTACGTTTCACCAGATAGTTATGCTTGGTGCAGGAGCGGGTAATGCCAACCGTGTCGCACTCTTGGAAGGCGTCTGAGCCGATCAGGTGGGTCGGCACCTGCCCGGTAATGACCACCAGAGGAATAGAATCCATCAGGGCATCGACAATGCCGGTCACAGCATTGGTCGCGCCGGGCCCCGAGGTGACCAGCACAACGCCGGGCTTGCCCGACGAGCGCGCATAGCCTTCGGCGGCATGGGTTGCGCCCTGTTCATGACGGACCAGAACATGCTGCAGGCGCGGCTCGTGGAACAGCGCGTCATAGATCGGCAAGATCGCGCCGCCCGGATAGCCGAACAGGGTATCTACGCCTTGGTCGACAAGGGCGCGGACGACCATTTCGGCGCCGGTCATGGCGCGAGATGGCGCTGCAGCGGCAGCATCGGTCGGGGTCAGGGTTGCGGCTTTGGTCATGGGATCACACGAAAGAGGAGGAGGCGGAATTTACAGAGGTTTGGTCAAAGAAAAAGGCCCTCGAGGGGCCCATTGTATACGCGACCGTCGACGGCTTGATCAGAGGATCAAACCGAGGGCGGCCGCTTGCTAAGTACGTTCGCGTTTGCGAGCACGAGTTTTCTCCGAAACTACAGATTAAAGTGATGCCACGCTACGTGCCGGGGGTCAAGGCGGCTATTTGCGCAAAAAACTGCCTCATGGCGGCATCGGGGCTGACAGCCGATAACCTCATCCAGCCGGGGGTTTGATTGCGAAACCAGGTCAGTTGCCGCTTGGCATAGCGCCGGGTCTCACGTTGAGCCGCTTCGAGCGCCTCGGGAAGGCTGATCTCCCCGCGAAGATGGGCCGCCAGCTCGCGATATCCAACCGCCTTGAGCGCGGGAAGTTTGGCATCCAGACCCCGCGCGGCGAGGGCGGCGACCTCGTCCAGCACACCGGCCTCGACCATCGAGACCAGCCGGGCGTCGCAGCGGTCATAGAGTAGGGCTCGGTCGGTCTCCAGCACCACGCCCGTCCAGTCCTGCCCGGCCAGCGCGGAGGTCGTGTCGGCCTGCCAGTCGCTTAAGGACCGGCCGCTGGTCTCGAACACGCTTAGGGCGCGGATCAGACGCTGGCGATCACCCTGTTCGATCCTTGCTTCAGCGGCAGGGTCATGGGCTGCCAGAGCCATTC